>JBNMFK010000168.1:0-8182 GCA_051269965.1 Algoriphagus sp.
TGCGTAACTGTACTTGTGTCTCTAGGGAGTACATCTGAATATGCGGGTACTAGCAGTACATCGTCGTATGTAAGTGCCTCAAAAAGAAGCTTGGAGGAGTTGATCATTGCAAATAATTAAATATCTTATATTTGCTATGCAAAATTAAGGAGAATTTTTAAACAATTCTAGCCTCTTTGTGAATTTATACTTCTAGCGTGCATAATAGTACCACGACCCATCCGCCAAAACAGCATCTAAAATGCTTTTTTGATAGAGCAATAGGTGATTTGCACCACGCCAATCTTCAAAACTGTACCAATGGTACATGTTTTCATCTAATAAAATTAAAGCATCCAAATCACCCTGTCTACCCTTTTCAAAGGTTGATTTCTTTTCAGGAGAACCTTCCCTTTTCCGTATAAAGGTTTTAGCACTAGCATCAATACTAAGCTCCTCTTTATATCCAATAGCGTTGTCAATCAAATCTAGCTGAGCAAAACCATTTGTCACTCTTACTAATTTCCAGTCTCCGTGAAAAATAGAAAGTTCTGGCATAACACAACAATCCATCTGCTCGCATGAAGCAAGAGACACATTTAGGAATAAGAGCACTATGAGTTTTTTCATTTCTCCAGATTTAGAATTTTCCCCGTAAATTGAATGGTATTAGACGACTTCTCATAAATGAAAAACAAGAACGGCCTGTCTACAAAAAAAGTAGGGTAGCTTGGTAAAGAGGTTAAATCAATCCCTATGGTAGTAACTGCAGCGGCCTCAGTACCTTCTTCATCAACAGCCACAAAAGAATTTTGTTTTACAAAGCCTACTACAAGTTTACCTGCCGGTGGTGATATTTTAGATAAATCTGCCTCTGCCGAAAAAAGAGATGGCATACCCATTTCAGACAGAACATTATTCAATTTCTTCTCATACTCCATTTTAAACTTTGGAAGTTGTAAGTCAATTTTCTGGACGACCATTTTTTCACTTATAGCATTCCACTCCTCTGCATCTAGGTTTAATAATAGAGCAGGGACATCAGCATTGTCTGGTAAAATAACTCGCATAGCATAATTACCAGAACCATATGGAAGGTCCAAAGCCTTATATCCATCCATTCCTACCAAAGCAAAAGTATCTCTCTTTGACATCATTTCTACCATAGCTGTTTTATCAACTCCTTTAAAAGGAGCATCAAAAGTCTTTTTCTTATCAAATTGATTTGCCCAATCACCTTTAAAGTAGAGTGCATTCATCAAAAACATTACTTGATCAGCAGTGATTTGGTCCAACACTTTTTTGATTTTAGCATTCGTATTATCACTCGCCCATTGATTTATCTTATCTACCGTATTTGGACTAAAGTCTTCCTCAAACACTTCTGCCTTGAAATAGTTTTTGAGTGTGTTTTTAAAGTCTTCTTCTACCACAAAACCTTCCCTTTGCCATACTGAGTTAGCTAATTTATTTACCACATTAGGGTCTACTTGGGGCAGTTTATCAATAAGTTCAGCGTAACTATTGTTAATAAGCTGCATCTCTAAGCCATCAAGCTTCAATGTGGCTGTGAGTTCATCTTTAGAATCCTTATCAGCCCCGTTTAGAAGCATTCCCAAGGCCATATGCAGACTGAGTGGGGAAACAAAAAAATTATCTCCTTTTTCTTCTTTTTCTAACTGCTTTAGAAAATCAAAGGCAAAAAGGTTAGTTCTTTCGGCAAAAGTAGCATTCACTTCAACATTCATAGGAGCGGGAGTGGGAGACATAGTGTCACAACTTAAGGCGACTAGAACTAGACTTAAAATAAAACAAACTTTT
Source organism: Algoriphagus sp. (assembly GCA_051269965.1). Classification (GTDB taxonomy): domain Bacteria; phylum Bacteroidota; class Bacteroidia; order Cytophagales; family Spirosomataceae; genus Arcticibacterium. Next base: position 1,801 of record JBNMFK010000168.1, read on the forward strand.
TTGACGTACATATCTTTCATTTATATGTTCTAAAGACTAATAGCAATCAAGTTTGGTTGTACATCAAACATAATACTTTGGAAAAACGACTACTTTTTTACGAATACCATGTATTTCTCAGGCATTTTTAGAATGAGCCGCTTGCCATTATCTTGGACTAGATAGGAGTTAGAGGATTCAAGTCTATCCAAATAGACTTTTTCAAAATTTACCATGGCAACAGAGCCACCGATTTTTGTGGAGCTGAGCCCCAACACAGAAATGGAATCGCTTGGGATGCTAGCTTTTAAGCCTGCAAAATAGAAATTGATTGCACTTTTCCCATTGACTATATACTCCCCTTTTTCATTATGCTCATTTTTGATTTCTAGAACAACCGTATAAGGACAAGAAATAGCGTCTTCATAGTTTAAAAGCGTATAGATTCCAAAAGGAATAGACTGCTGACCTCCCGAATTTGTCGTTGATTTATCATTCAAAAAACTAAATGGTCTTACTTCCTCTCCTTTCTTGCATCCTGCCAATACAGCTGAGAGTATAAAAATGTACCTCAAAATTCTCACTACAACTTATTTCCCTTTTTATACAAGAAAAAAGGTTGAATGGAATTGCTGTGAAGCGTTCCCTCAACCTTTTTAACCCTAAAACCCTTTTCAAATATATAGACCTCTCTCAGTTAGAATTAGTTGGAAAGGTTTATTAATTAATTGACTTAATTACTTTTTAAATTAAAATTCCTGCAATACATGCAGTTAAGTTTGATGCAATGGCTCCGCCAATCATGGCTTTTGTAGCCAGTTTAGCAATATCTTTTTTTCTCTCAGGAGCAATACCGCCAATACCACCCATCTGAATTCCGATAGAGGCAAAGTTTGCAAAGCCGCACAATGCATAACTAGCAATGATAGAAGAACGCTGAGATAACTGGCCATCGGCCATAATGTTTTGCAAATCTGCGTAGGCTATCAATTCTGTTAAGACTATTTTTTCTCCAAGAAGGCCACCCACCGTTCCTGCTTCGCTCCAAGGTACTCCCATGGTCCAGGCTAAAGGTCTAAATGCAGTTCCTAAAATTTCGGCCAAAGAAGTATTAGCATAACCCAATGCACCATCCAACATAGCCACTATAGCTACGATGGCAATCAACATAGCTCCTATGTTCGCTGCTAGTTTCAGGCCATCTACCGCTCCATCGCCTACCGCTTCCACCAAGTTTCCAGAACTAGTTTCTACATTGATGTCTAGCGAATTCTTAGTCTCAGACTCCTCTGTTTCTGGAAACATAATTTTAGCTACTATCAACGCCGCAGGTGCATTCATGATAGAAGCCGCCATAAGGTGACCAGCTATACCTGGAATATCTTCTAGCATTTTAACATAAATAGCCATAACCCCACCTGCTATAGTAGCAAAACCGGCCACCATAATGGTCATGAGTTCAGACTTAGTCATTTTCCTAATGAAAGGCTTTACTAAAAGAGGAGCTTCAGTTTGGCCCACAAATATACTTCCCACCACACTTAAGGTTTCCGACCCACTGGTACGCATCGTTTTCTGCACTACCCAAGCAATGCCCTTTACCACTCGCTGCATAATACCCAAATGATAAAACACAGAAACCAAGGCCGAGAAAAAGATTACAGTTGGAAGTACTCTTACAGCAAAATTAATATTGGGCGAATCTACCATGCCACTCACAAAAGACGAAAAGAGAAAGTCTCCACCTGCATCTGAATAAGATAAAAGTTTTGCAATGAGTACATCAAAGAACTTAAAAAAAGGTAAGCCGATAGGTGTTTTAAGAATGAGCAGGGCAAAACTTAGCTGAAGCCCTAAACCCCATAATACCAGTCTCTTGTCAATTTTTCTTCTATTATTGCTCATTAAAAAAGCAATTCCGAGCAGTACAATTATACCTAAAAGGCCAGTATAGCGTTCCATCTAAAGGATTTTGGGTTTAAAATTGCCCTAATTTAAGTGATTTTAAAACGAATGATTTACTTTCGTGATACTTTACGTGCCAAAAATAGCTTTCTTATCTTGAAATTAAACACGCAGAAATTTTTCTTCGTAGTTCTAGCCTCGATGCTCACCCAAAATTGTTTCTCACAGATTCAGTACAGATCTAGGTACAAGTCTGCTTTATTAGCTGAAGGTTTTGGTATAGGTCCCGTGATGTCAGTTAACTATGAAATAGCACCCATTCGATACAAATCAGGCTTTTTAGCTGCTAGAGTTGGCTTGGGTTTCCTACCTGCTGCAAAAGGAAACGGAGCCGGTTTTTCAATTCCCGTAGGTGTGACTTACAATTTCCTTATCAACAATTTAAGAAAAGGAATTGCTTCTAGAGTAATGAATAAATGTAGATCCAGTCCACCAAAATTTGCTCTTGAGTATTTCTTAGAGACAGGATTGGGTTACGCCAAAATAGTTTACCCAGCTAGTGCCAATAGAGATTATGTTACTCTCTATACGGCTATAAAAACCCAATTGGTAATTGACATCCCACCTAAACCTAGAGTCATACAAATTAAAATGAGCATTAATCCACGGTTAGACATTCCTGATAGAGAAATTCTATTTTTTGAAGGCAATACCTTTTTAGGAGGCTTCGCTTTAGGAATTTCTATTTAAATTTATCAGCTCCAAGACAAGAAATTTTAATCCTGCAAAATCTTTTTCAAAGCCGTCAAAGTGATATCAATTTCCTCCTCAGTGTTTAGTTCACTAAATGAAAAACGAACGTTAGCTCTTTCGTCAGGAATACTTAGAGCGTTTAAAACATGTGACCCGATATCCGTTCCACTACTGCAAGCAGATCCACCACTTACACAAATACCTTCAATATCTAAACTGAAGAGAAGCATTTCATTATCTTTGTGAGCAGGAAAGCTCACATTCAAAAGGTGATATAAGCTGTTCTCCAAATCACCTGACATGCCATTGAAATAGACTCCTGGAAATGACGTCAAAAGAGACTCTTTCAGATAAGTCTTTAACCCCAAAATATAGCTTTTGCGTTCGGACATTGTGCTTGCTGCTATTTCTAAGCCTTTAGCCAAACCGACAACGCCAGCAACATTTTCTGTACCGCCACGCATATTTCTTTCTTGAGCTCCGCCATGCATAAAAGGTACTATCTTATTATTGGCATTGATATATAAAAAACCGACGCCCTTAGGCCCATGAAATTTATGAGCTGACCCAGAAATGAAGTCAATATCAATTTCTGGTAGATTTACAGGAAGCTTACCAAGAGTCTGCACAAAGTCTGAATGGAAAAGAGACCCATAGTCTCTACACAGCTTAGAAACTTTTTTCAAGTTAAGAATATTACCAATCTCATTATTGCCATGCATTAAACTTACTAAAGGCTTTTCTGAATTCTGAAGAAGTTCCTCCAAATGCATGTAATTTATACTACCCGAGTCGTCTAATTTTACCAACTTAAACGAGAATCCGTCTTTACCATTTAAGTGCTCTAGAGGATGCAAGACCGCATGATGCTCAATTGGAGATGAAATTATAGTTTTAACTCCAAGACTTTCTACAGCTCCTCTGATGACCGTATTATTTGCCTCCGTCCCACCTGAGGTGAAAAAGATTTCTGATGGGGATGTACCCAAAATTTCGGCCACTTTTTTCCTAGAATTCTCTATGGCAGATTTAGCCCTGCGTCCCATACCGTGAATCGAAGATCCATTACCAAAAACTTCTTTAAAAAAAGGCATCATTGCTTCCAAGACCTCTGGGTCAAGGGCTGTTGTGGCAGCATTGTCTAAATATATAGGCTTTCTCATTTTCTTAAATTTCGTGATGCAATTTCGACAAATATTGAGAACTAAGAACACTAACAGAAAGAAGATCTTCAATTATCCCAAGAATCTTGACCTAAGAGCTTCTTACCTAGGTCTGACATTTCAGCCGTTCTGTATTTTGTTTGCTCCTAATTTCTAGGGTCACTAGGGAAAGCAAACTCTTCGGAAGCAATCTTTTGTTTCCAGCTATTTATTCACACATTTTTCTATGCCTAGTTATCCTCTTCGGCCGGTATCATAGACGTATTGGGCTATTCTTAATCTTTGTCTCGACTTAAATTTAGCCTAATAGCATGTGCCGTGAGACTACTGAAAATTAGTAAATCTCCAGCTTCACTTTACGGAAGTCGTTTTCAAACTCCGAGACATTGGGATTAAGTCTATGTCTATCTTCTGGCTGTGTTTTTTTTCAAGTATCCTAATTCTTAAACAACTCAGGAATATACTGAAACCCACCAATATTTCGTCTGTTTGATCTACCAGAGCTATTACTCCCTGCACATTCTAGGGTCTAGTTTCCGGGTCATAGTCCCAATGATTAAACCCCTTAAATTCAAACCCAGATTTTGAAGGAAAATTAAGATTGGCTCTATCGATGGTCAACCAAAGCTTTTCTATCTCCATATGTCAATAAAGGCATCATAAATTCTAGGCATCTGTCCATTTTTCCAGTGAGATTGGTGATTGTAGACCTCCACCATCCCGCTAGTTTGTAAGCTTTTTCATCTCAGCTCTTGCGGAATCATATCATGTTTTAGGATTGTCGACTTTTTTTCTTCGAATGACGACAGAAACTCTGCCGTTTCTTGTGCTTGAGATTAAGGGATCGCATGCTTTATTTCAACGTAACCATTCGTTTTCCAAAAGTACCAATCTTCCTCTGATAGTACTCTAGGTGACTTGCCATTACGTCTATCGTTTAGCTTTTTTTGACTGCTTGAGGCATTAGATGGGTTTCCAAGAATTTCTTCATGATTTTTATTAACCGTTATCGTAGTACCTATTTCAGAATTTATTTCATTATTTTAAATTTCATTCGTTTAATTATTTCGAGACTGATTAAACAAAATTCTATACCTTATAGGGCATTAGCTACCTGAATATTGATAATAATTTGACCTATATATTGTTTCTTAATCAGAACAAATACGCCATCTAAGTATTTTGAGTACTGTTTTAGAAGAAATAATACCTGAAAAGGAAAGTTCAGCAAGAATTTTTTTAAAAAAGCTTAGCGATTTTTATTTTTGGCACTTTCACCCAGAAATCGAGTTAGTTTTGATTGTCAAAGTAAATGTTCTAAGCCACATCAGATATTGTATTTCAAAATATCCCGATTGAGATCTCGCATTAATAGGCACAAACATACCTCACCTTAATTTTGATTAAAGAATAAACGAAGAGTATGATAAATCTGTGGTTCACTTTTTACCGGAATTAATTAGTCCATTTTTTAAAAAAATCAAGAGCATTAGAAAAGGTAAAAGACTCATGGAAATGGCCACATCTATGATGTAGCCGTCAGAACCAAAACCTTAATAAGAGGTCGAATCAAAAGCCTTCACAAGTTTCATGGCATAGACCGTTTATTACAATTAATCGCCATATTGAACTACCTTGTAAATGGTGAAGACTTCGCTCTACTTCGTGACGAGCTCTTTGAGTTAACACTTAGAAAAAAGAACAGAATAGACTAAAAACTGTTACTAGTTTTATTTATGCCACTTATAACAAATAAAGATTACGATTATTAAAATAGCATCTTAAACTGGACTCTCCCCCGCAACTTTTTGTAGCTATGTAGAAAATATGACCAACCTGACTTTCTAGCAAATTATAAATCACCACAGAATAGACGTTGCCAAAAAACTACTTTTAAATGGTAGAAGTGTAAGCGAGGCGTGTTTTGAGAGTGGTTTTCAAAGCCTTTCTTATTTCAATAGAACTTTTAAAAATAGCTAATGCTACCCTTCTTTTTTTCAAAAAAACATAGGTTAAACTAATCAATAGGAACCCCACGCTTAAAAGCGGTTCCAAAATTTATTAAAGATTCTGTTTTTAGCACTCCAGGAATGTGATCAATCTTCTCGTAAAGTACAGACCTCATATGTTCACTATTCCTGGCCACTAGTCTTAAATAGAGTGTATATTGACCTGTTATATAGTAACATTCCAAAACCTCAGGAATCTTTTTTAATGCTGCTATTATACTTTCTGAATCAGAATCTTCTTTAAGTACTAAGCCCGTAAAACCACTCCACTCATATCCCATTTTGGTTTCGACCAGTTCTATTTTAATACCTTTAATAAAACCTCTTTGTTTCATTTTGGCCAGTCGCTGGTGAACCATCGTGTTTGAAATCTTAAGAGCCTTTGCGATTTCAGCATAGGGTTTCCTCCCATCCTGCTCTAGAAATCTAAGTATTTCTTTATCTATGGCATCAAGCATAAGTATGTCATTTTGACTTTAATAATTACAGAAAAAGTAAAATACATATTTATATTGACAAATTAAATTGATTTGACTTAAAACAAGTATTATCCAAGTCATATTGATATATTTG
>JBNMFK010000169.1:0-8176 GCA_051269965.1 Algoriphagus sp.
GATCCTCCTATCATCTCTCCAATACCTGGGAAAAGTACATCCATGGCAGCCACCGTTTTCCCGTCATCATTTTGCTTCATATAAAAAGCTTTGATGTTTTTAGGATAGTCGGTTAAAATAACTGGCTTTTTGAAATGCTTTTCAACCAGATACCTCTCGTGCTCAGATTGTAAGTCGATCCCCCACTCCACAGGAAACTTAAATTTCTTTTTCTTATGCGGTTTAGAATTTCGCAAAATCTCTATAGCTTCCGTATACGTAATTCTTACAAAATCATTTGCCAGTACGAACTCTAACTTTTCTACTAGCGTATGCTCACTTCTTTCTAGCTGGGGTTTCGTCTTATCTTCATTTACAAATCTATCGTTTAAAAAAGCTAAATCTTCCTTGCAATGATTTATAGCATAACTTATTACACCTTTGATAAAATCTTCTGCCAAATCCATGTTATCTTTCAAATCGTAGAATGCCATTTCTGGCTCAATCATCCAGAATTCGGCCAGATGCCTTGTTGTATTAGAATTTTCTGCTCTGAATGTAGGTCCGAACGTATAAATCCTAGAAAGAGCTAAAGCCCCTAGTTCACCTTCTAATTGTCCAGACACCGTTAGCGAAGTTTCTCTTCCAAAAAAGTCTTGGCTAAAATCTACTTCTCCAGTCTCCTTTATTGGAGCTTTGTTAGGCTCAAAAGTGGAGACATGAAACATTTCACCTGCACCTTCTGCATCTGATGCTGTTATAATCGGAGTATGTAAATTAAAAAAACCTTTGTCATGATAAAACTTATGTACCGCAAATGAAAGAGCATGCCTTACTCTAAAAATAGCGGCAAATGTATTTGTTCTAAACCTTAAATGAGCCTTGTCTCTTAGAAACTCGAGGCTATGTTTCTTAGGCTGTATGGGATAAGTTTCATCTGCTTCTCCATATACCAAAACGTTATTTGCTAAAAGCTCTACCTTTTGACCTGAACCTGTCGAAGCCACTAACTCGCCAGTTATGCAAACGCAAGCTCCGCAACTTACTTTTTTCATGGTATCTTCAGAGATTTTCTCACCGTCCACCACTGCTTGAATATTTTTAAGGGTGGAACCATCATTAATGCTGACAAAGGAAAGAGATGACTGTCCTCTTTTTGTTCTTACCCAACCCTTTATTTCTAATATTTGATTGGTCGGTGATAATTTTAAAATATCCTTTATTTGCATCTTTTGAACTGTTGATTTTACTTCTACGTCAAAATTAAGTATTAATCAATGGATAAATAATATTCGGATGAATGGAAATGTATTTCGTCATACGCTAGAATTTTAGACCAAACGCTCTTTATCTTGCGAAGCTAAAAATATTAAAAACCCCAAAGATGATTAAACGGCTCTTAGCCCCTTGTTTTATTCTACTAAGTTCAGTTTCAATGACAGCACAGTCCACACATTTCGAAATTCAGGGGCATCGAGGAAGTAGAGGTTTAATGCCAGAAAATACTATTGAAGCTTTTAAAAAAGCGATTGATGAAGGTGTAGAAACCTTAGAACTTGATGTTGTTATTTCTAAAGATAAGCAAGTGGTGGTTTCTCATGACCCATTTTTTTTGCCCTCAATCAGTACGAGCCCTTTAGGAGAAGAAATTACGGAGGCTACCCGTGGTAATATTTATTTGCTTACTTACAAAGAAATAAAAAAGTTTGACGTGGGTCTGAAAGGTAATCCCCTTTTCCCGGACCAAAAGAAGTCAAAAGCTATAAAACCACTCCTAAAAACAATGATCAAGTCGGCTGAAAGCTATGCCAAAAAAAAAGGAGTCACCCCACTTAAATATAATATTGAAATAAAAAGCCTCCCTGAAGAATATAGAAAATCTCAGCCGGAAGTATCTGAATTTTCTGATTTAGTTCATGATGTCATTTTCAAATACTTACCATCTGATAGGGTCACTATTCAGAGTTTTGATTTTACAGTTTTGAAGCATTGGTATGTCAAAATTCATATAGGTGAGTATGAAAATGTTGCACTTTCAGTCTTAATTGAACCTAGTGAAGATAACGATGTTCAGAAAAATTTGGACAAGTTAGGTTTCAAACCTAACATTTGGAGTCCTTCCTTTTTACAACTAAACAAAGAGAAAGTCGAAGAATTGCATTATTTAGGAATTAGAGTTATTCCGTGGACAGTAAATGAAATCACAGATATGCAGGCTGTCAAAGATATGGGCTGCGATGGTCTGATTACTGACTACCCTGATAGAGCTAAGATTTTGTAAAAGTTGAAAAGCGTACTTTATTTAAAAACCAAACCTACCCCATTTGAGCGTTTTAAACGAAATTCTTAGCTTCTTCATTAAAAGGCGAATTGAGCGTATTAATGACTTCATAAGTAATCCTCACGATACTCAGGATACTCAATTCAAAAACCTGGTCCATAAAGCCCGAAGAACAGAATTTGGAAAAAAATACGACTTCAGTAGTTTCTCAAACATTTCTCAATTTCAGGCCTCTGTTCCAATTCAAAATTACGAAGCCTTCTACCCCTATATTGAACAAGTTCTCAAAGGTGAAAGCAATGTACTCTGGCCTGGAAACATAAAGTTATTCTCTAAGTCTTCTGGTACTACGAATGATAAGAGTAAATACATTCCAGTTTCTGATGAATCTTTAGAAAGCTGCCATTACAAAGGTGGGAAAGACCTTATAACCCTTTACTTGGCATCAAAGCCTGAAGCCAAACTATTTAATGGGAAGGGATTGTCAATAGGAGGTTCTCTTCAGGATAATCCTTTTAACAACACAACAGAAGTCGGCGATATTTCTGCAATTATAATGCAGAACTTGCCCTCTTGGGCAGAATATCTTCGCACACCACCCCTAGAGGTGGCTCTCATGGATAATTGGGAAGAAAAGCTAAGTAAAATGGTGGATATTTGCTCTCAAGAAAACCTAACTAGTATTTTAGGTGTCCCTACTTGGACGGTAGTTTTTTTAGAAAGAATTCTAGACCAAACAGGAGCTGATAATCTTTTAGATATTTGGCCCAATTTTGAACTTTTTGTTCATGGAGCCGTAAACTTCCAACCTTATAGAGAGCTTTTTAAAACAAAGTTTTTCCCTTCTTCTCATGTAAGTTATTTAGAAACTTACAACGCATCAGAGGGCTACTTTGCTGTTCAAGACGATTTGTCAAAAGAAGGTGAAATGCTTTTAATGCTCGACTATGGCATTTTCTATGAGTTTATCCCAATGGAAAACATTGAAGAAGAGCACCCCAATACCCTGACTATAGAGGAGGTAGAGCTAGATAAAAATTATGCTATTATCATCTCTACCAATGCTGGCCTTTGGAGATACAAAATTGGAGATACCGTAAAATTCACTTCCAAAAAACCCTATCGAATTAAAATTTCAGGCAGGACAAAACATTTCATTAATGCCTTTGGAGAAGAACTGATTATTGAAAATGCCGAGATGGGTATCACAGCCGCTTGCGAGTTTTCAGATGTGGTGGTAAAAGACTTCACGGCAGGCCCAGTGTATATGGAAAACAAGAAAAAAGGTTGCCATGAATGGGTTATAGAATGCAATAAAACTCCTTATAGCCCTGAATTGTTTACAGAGACCTTAGATATAACTTTGAGGAAATTAAACTCAGATTATGACGCTAAACGTAAAGGAGATTTGGCTTTAGGAATGCCTAAAGTTCATTTTGTAAAAGAAGGCACCTTTTATCAATGGATGGAGCGTCGAGGAAAACTTGGAGGTCAACATAAGGTGCCTCGTTTGAGTAATAGCCGAGAATTTGTAGAAGACCTTCTCAATTTTACTTCATAGCATCTGCATCTCCTAATAAAAAGCCCCAGGGTTTGAGGTTTTCTGTTGAATCAAAAATAACTTTAATTATCGCTGTAAGAGGTAAAGCCAAAACTAATCCACCAATACCCCATAAGTTTCCAAAAAGTATAAGAGCTACTATGGCTGTAAAGCTGTTAATGCTTACTTTCGATCCGACTATAAAAGGCGTGATAAAATTGCCTTCTAAAAACTGTATTAGTCCAAAACTTGCTGCAACTCCTAAAGCATACCATGCAGAATCTTTTGTAATCAGAGCTAAAATAATTGGTAAAATAGAACCAATTGCAACACCAACATAAGGCACTAAAACTAAAACAGCTGCGAAAAAACCAAAGAAAAAGGCATTTTGAATACCCAATAATAGTAAAGAAACCGTATTAAGTATTCCTACTAATAATATCACCAAAAGAAGCCCGGACATGTAGTTTTGTGCAACACCTTTTATTTTTTGAGTCACATCATTTACATTTTTTTTAGTCTGCTTATCAAAAAAACGATATAAGAATTCTTGAAAAAAATCTCTGTACAGAAGCATCAGAAAAACGTAGAGAGGAATTAAGGCGAGATCCGCTAAAAAACCGGTTGTATTAGAGAGTGTACCTGAGATTAGAGACGTACTTGACTTAAAAAGCTCCGTAATATATTCCCTTCCCTGTGTAAGTTGTTCATCTTGTTGAATATTAAACTTCTCAGAAAGTAGATCTTGTCCTAGTTTTAGCCACTCTTCACCTTTGTCTATCATCAGTGGCCACACGGAGTCTAAAGTCCTTATCTGGCCAACCATTAGTGTAATAATGAGTACTACCAGAGCAAAAGAGATGAAAATAGTTAACGTAATGGCTAATGCTCTGGGAACCCTATATTTTTCTAAAAAAGAACAGACGGGCAAAATCAGAATTGCCAAAATAGCTGCAAATATTAAAGGAACCATTACATTTTTGAGTATCCAAAGGATGAATACAATGATAACCGCTATAAAGAGATTTGAAGCTAAAGTTATCGAAGTTGATTTCTTTTGGGTGGCCATGAATAAACGCTCAGTTTATCAAAAATACTTGTTTTTTATTGATTCAAACCTAATTCACCTAATTTTACGAAAACTAAGAAAACAGGATGTTAAAGATTAACCTAGCACTTTTATATTTTGCCGCTAAAGTCATTTTCTGTTCTTGTGCAACAGAAAAAGCAAGGGGCTTTGAGAATATTCGGAATACAAGTACCATTAAAAAAATGGCTCGTCTTCCAAGAGTGGTAAATGAGAGCTCTGGTTTATCCATTATTGACTCTTCAACCTTCTGGACTCATAATGATAGCGGTGGTGACAATAAACTTTATAAAAGTAATAACAGAGGAGAATTACTTGACAGCATTCTTATCCATCTCCGATCAAATATAGACTGGGAAGACTTAGCCAAAGACGATTCCGGTAATCTCTATATTGGTGACTTTGGCAATAATCGAAATCTTAGGAAAGATTTGGCAATAATTAAAATAGAAGAAGGAAATAGTGATCTAATAGAATTTAGCTTCGCTGACCAAGAAGTTTTTCCAGCAAACAAAAGAGAGTTTGATTGTGAAGCATTCTTTCACTTCAATGGTAAGCTACACCTTTTCACAAAATCATGGGAGAAGAAAAACGTAGTCACAAAACACTACATGCTACCAGACGTACCTGGAAATTATGAGATAGCCCCAATAAATGTTTTGACTCTCAATGAACCAGTCACCTCCGCAGATATCAGCCCAGATGAAAAGACTTTCGTTTTGTTAACCTATGGAAAAGTTCTGCTTTTCGGAATAGAAAATAAGGAAATTAATTTTTCAAGACCATTGGCCTGTCTCAAAACGAGAAGAAAACAAACGGAGGCTATCGCTTTTTCTGGAAACAATAAACTCCTAATTACTAATGAACAAGGAGAGCTATTTGAAATTATTTTATGACGATCCCTATTCCTTAACAGTTTGGTAATATTGAGATTATATTTTTGATGAAATAAGAAACGTATTATGTCTGGTAAAATATTATTAGTAGATGATGACGAAGATATCATTGAATTCCTCACGTACAATCTAAAAAAAGAAGGTTATAAAGTTAAATCTGCCAATAATGGTCAAATAGGGATAGAAAAAGCTATTTCTTTCAAGCCCGATGTCATATTGATGGATGTGATGATGCCCATTTTAGATGGAATTGAGGCAGGCAGACAGATAAAAGGAAATCCAGATTTAAAAAAAACACATATCATCTATCTTACAGCTAGGGCAGAGGAGTTCTCAGAGATTGCTGCTTTTGAAGCTGGAGCGGATGACTACATCACTAAACCAATAAAGCCTCGACCTCTACTAAGTCGTATAAACGCTTTTTTTCGAAAGGGATTTGAAAAAAGTGCTGAAGAAGACATTTTAGAGGTAGGTGGTCTTCAGATAAACAGGTTAAATTACACAGTAACTAAGGCAAACGGTGAGTCTATTGTTCTCCCCAAAAAAGAATTTCAACTCCTCTTTCAATTAGCTCGTAAACCCGATAACGTTCACTCTAGAACGGAGCTTCTTCAGAAAATATGGGGTGAGGATGTCTATGTAGTGGAAAGAACTGTAGATGTACATATTAGAAAAGTAAGAGAAAAGTTAGGCGATGGGGTAATCAAGACTTTGAAAGGACTAGGATACATGTTCAATTCTTAGTAAGCGGCTATAGTTTTTGATAGCAAACTTTAATTCTTGAAATTTGCAGGAACATTAGAGTTCATTATGAATTTATCTCCCAGATGGATTGCTTTTTTATTGGCCGGGATAGTTTCATCAATTACCCTCTTATTCCTGAGCTTTGTGCCTGCAGCAGATTCAGATGTTCTTTTTGTGGCTGGGGCGGGTTCTTTTCTCATCACTTTTTCAACGGCCTATTTCATGCTAGATATTCTTCTGATAAAAGAAGTAAAGGAGCTCTATGCCACACTCAAGAAATTAAAAATTGGAGATTTAGACATTAACAAAAAGTCGCTATTCCGAAGCTTTAATCCCTTCAAGAAACTTAACAATGAGATTTCCCAATATGTAAATCTGAAACAAACAGAAATTGATGAACTCAAGCGAATGGAAATTTTCAGAAGGGAATTTTTGGCTAATGTATCACACGAACTTAAAACACCTATTTTTGCTGCTCAAGGTTTCATTCATACCTTAATTGATGGAGCCAAGGATGACCCTACGGTCTCTAAACGGTTTCTAAAAAAAGCCGCAAAAAGTCTTGATGGGCTTGATGCCCTTGTTAGAGATTTAGTTGTGCTTACTCAGGTTGAGACTGGAGATATTAAAATGCACATGGAAATACTAAACCTCACGAGTATCACCACAGATATATTCGACCAATTAGAAAACAAAGCCAGCAAAAGACATATAAGTCTTAAAATAAAACCTAAAAACATTAAAGAGGTCCTAGCTGTGGCAGATTCCCAAAGGATATTTCAGGTACTTACAAACTTTGTGGATAACGCAATAAAATATGGTAAAGATGGTGGCAAAGTCATCGTTACATTTGAAGAAGGAAAAACCGAATGGATCATTACTGTGGAAGATGACGGCCCGGGAATTCCAGAACAACATTTAAATCGGATTTTTGAACGTTTTTACACTGTAGACAAGAGCAGAAGTAGAGATACAGGTGGGACAGGTCTAGGATTAGCCATTGTAAAACATATCCTAAATGCACATAACTCAGTTATTAACGTAAAATCTTCTGCCGAAAATGGAACTCAATTTTCTTTCACATTGCTAAAAGGTGTTTAACTTGATAGACTTAAGCTCATTTAAAAAGACTCCCAAAAATATTGAATTCAAAGACCTAATCGTTTCTGAAAACGATGATTTTATTCTTATAAACAAACCTCCTTTTTTATCCTCTCTCTCAGAGAGAACGGGTGATAAATCTATAAGTATTTCAGGTTTTGCCAAGACTTATCATCCAAACATTCAGCTCTGCCATAGATTGGATAAAGAGACTTCGGGTATCATGATTCTAGCGAAGAACCCTGCAGCCTACCGTCATGTTTCCATGCAATTTGAGCATAGAGAAATAAAGAAAGAATACCATGCTTTGGTAAATGGTGTTCATGACTTAGACAGCATTTCTGTTTTTTTACCCATAGCTATCTTAAAAGATAAAACTGCCGTAAAAATTGATAGAAGTCGTGGAAAGATAGCTGAAACCATTTTCTTCACAGAAAAAAAGTATCCTAATCACACTTTGATAAGATGCTTTCCTGTCACTGGACGAATGCATCAAATTAGAGTGCATTTAATGTGTCTAGAGGCTCCTATCGTCTGCGATCCAACTT
>JBNMFK010000170.1:0-8169 GCA_051269965.1 Algoriphagus sp.
AAAAAATAGACTAATGCCAAGCCCGAAAACCTTTTCCATTACCTACTCCCTCATTTGATAGAATTCATATAACAATTATCTTTACTATTGTATCGCCGAAAGACAAAAATGAATTTGCTAAGGAGCAGACGAAAATAATTCCTAATATTGGAAATAAATTGACAGTGTAAAAAACGAAGCTACAAACAGTCTTTTAATTCAATGCTTGTAAAGTATTAAGAAAAATAAAGCTCATTATTGGATTACAAATTTCCACATTTCACAAAAGCCGCAAAACTCTTTTCTGGAAATTATTCATGATTTTATTTAACCGACTATGAGTAGATTACAATTGGGCCTATCTCTATCCTGTGGTTTTATAACCTGAGCAAACTGAATGAATAACGAACAAACTGCAATGCGGACTACTTACTTCAGTATTATTGGTAATACCTGTTTAGCGATAATAAAAGGACTTGCAGGATTTTTCGGTAACTCTTATGCTCTGGTTGCAGATGCCATTGAATCTACCACAGATATTTTTGCTTCACTTTTAGTTTTGTTAGGGTTTAAGTACGCCAAACGACCTGCAGACGAAAACCATCCTTATGGACATGGAAAAATAGAACCAATAATTACATTCGGAATAGTCGCTTTTCTAGTTGTCTCTGCGACAATAATCGCATATGAAAGTATTCAAAATATTCGGACACCACATCAGATTCCAAAGTCTTGGACTTTGATTGTATTAGGTCTAATAATTATTTGGAAGGAAACCTCTTTTCAAATTGTTATTAAGAAAAGTAAACAAATAAATAGTTCATCACTTAAAGCAGATGCATGGCATCATAGGAGTGATGCCATTACTTCTATCATGGCTTTTCTTGGAATTTCAATTGCAATCCTATTTGGAAAAGGCTATGAGACGGCAGATGATTGGGCAGCTCTATTTGCGTCGGCTTTTATTTTATATAATAGTTACCAGATTTTAAGACCCGCTTTGGGCGAGATCATGGACGAACAACTTTATGACGACTTAATAGTTGAAATAAGAGTAAAATCCATTGAAGTAGAAGGTATTTTAGGCACTGAAAAGTGCTTTATTAGAAAAGCTGGAATGAATTTTCACGTAGATTTACACGCAATTGTTAATAGTGAAATTTCCGTAAAAGTTGGACACGATATTGCACATCAGTTAAAAGACCATTTACATAAAGAAATCCCTAATTTAGGGCACGTTTTGATTCATATTGAACCGAATAACTAAAGGCAACACACCGCTGGTGTAGGACAAAAACGCATTCACTAAGTCCCAAAAATGAAGTCCTATTTATACAGTAGTCAAGGCACTCCTAAACGCTTCTTATTAAACATTATGTCTATCTTTATTTAGCTGATTATCTGTAGGTTACATTTATACTTAGCTTCATCCAGTTATTACCTTTAAACCTGTCGCTTATAAAATCAGAACGAATAAAACTTTCGTACTTCCTTTAGTTGAACCTAAAAAATAAGAAAAGTTAAGAGCTATGAAAAAATCAAAAATACAGAGTGAACTTTGGAGACAATCACCCAAAGGCTTGGCAGAGATTAAAGAACGCCTGCACAAACCTTATTGTGAAGCCATGCTCAATCAAACTGGAGTTGAGAAAGAAACTACCTCTCTCGATGTAGGTTGTGGATCTGGTGGGTCAATACTCGCAAAAGAGCGAGGAGCTGAGGTTCATGGAATTGACGTTGCCGAAGGATTAATTCTTTTGCAATTAAGCGAGTACCAAAAGAATTTTTCAAAGTTGCGGATATCCTAAACCTTTCATATAAGGACAATAAGGTCTATGTAATTTTTGCTGCATTACTCGGAAGACCGCAAAGCGGCGTTGCACGAACTAAAAAGAGTTTGTAAACCGAATGGAAAAATCATCGTAGAATTTTTTGGTCCACCAGAAAAAGTAGCTTACCGTGTTGTTTTAAAAGCTGTTCGAGATACGATGCCTAAGCCACCTAAAGGTGGTGGATCCTTTGAGCTTTCTGTGCCAGATAAGCTAGAGTCCCTTTTGCTGAAGTCGGCTTAGAAAATATCAAATCTGTAGAAGTTAATTGCCCATTTGGCTATAACGATTTTGAAACTTTTTAGTATAGAAATGTTTCCGCTGGCCCATTTCAAGGTATGTTGAAGATGGTTAATGAAGCCATATTAAAGTTAGCTGTCAGAGAGGCCGTCGATGGTTTCCGTCTTGATAATGGTCGTATTTATATTCCTCAAAATATCTTTAAATGTGTATCAGTAAATGTTTAGGCCTTGAAAGCAATGATTATATTGAATTTTGAAGCAAGAAATATGATGAAATAATTTCTCTTTATGGGCTTTGCTTAATCCGGTCGCCAAACAAAAAACATACATGATTTAAGTCGAATAAAAGCTTTAAAAAAACATCTTCAGGTCCTGGAGAAAAGAATTGAATAAATCTCAAAAGAGTTAATTGTTTTCTAACAAATGAAAATTCGTCTGTGAGCCATTGCATCCAATTTTAGCCAAATAAATCAAAAAATATAAAGGTATGTCTCGAATTAGGTTTAACCTAAATCTTGGCATACGGCTAATCCATTTAGAAGCGGTTGATGCTAGACATTATTGATATATTTGACCTGAGAAAGCCAAGTGACTAAGTTGGGTTACAAGGCCAATTTTAACACCTTACACTAATATACCATACAGATGACTCCTTTTAATAAATGTGTACTAGTAACAATATTCACGTCAAGTTCCATTCTGGCTCATGCCCAAACAAAAATAATTGCCCACCGTGGCTTTTCGAATATAGCTCCAGAAAATACGCTCATTGCATTTCAAAAAGCAATTGAATGTAAGGCCGATTATTTCGAACTGGATGTGCATAAAACAAAGGATGATTCTATCATGGTTATCCATGATTCATCTGTGGATAGGACGAGCTCAAACGACTCGAAGGGTAAGATCTCTGAATTAAATTATGGTGACTTAGCAGCTTTCAAAGTTGGATATAGTAAAAAGTTTAGTTCTAAATATGAAAACGAAAAAATTCCAACCCTCAGAGAAGCTCTTGAACTGGCCAAAGGAAAAATTAAAGTCTGCGTTGAGATAAAGGTATATGGGGTAGAGAAAGAGGTCCTAAAAATTGTGAATGATTTAGGAATGAATAATGATGTCATCATATTTTCCTTTTATTACCCGGTATTGGCGAAAATAAGAAAACTAGACAAGAATATTCCTATACTATATCTGATAGGTGAGGCTGATAAACTAACGGTAGATTATGCTAAACTTATTGAGGCTAATGCCATAGGAGTCGGTGCTAGGACTATTGTGGATAAGGCCTTTGTTAACTTTGCCCATAGCAATGACATAGAGCTTTGGAAATGGACTGTGGATGACGACAATGAAATGCAACAGTTAATTGATATTGGTTTAGATGGATTAATCACCAATTTCCCAAAAAAAGCTGTACAAAAACTAAGTGAAACATCAAATAAAAGAGATTGAAAAGTGGTTTAGCTAAAGGGTTAGTCTTAAATTCAGATAAATGATTTTTTAGAATGTAATTTCACATTACAATTAGTAGGCAAACGGATACATTAATAACATCAAATAAATACGATCATGGGAAAGAGTAAGGACGCAAAGAAAACTGTAAAAAAAGAGGCTCTTAAAACACCAAAAGAAAAGAAGGAAGAAAAGAGACAGAAGAAAGCTAAAAACGGATAATTTTTATCTAAAAAAGGAAGGAACGCTGTCCTATCTTCTACCAAAAAATCCGAGAATGGGCATGCCCATTCTCGGATTTTGGTTAATGGCCTAAAACCTTATGGCTAATCCAATTACCAGACTTCTTATTGAATATTATTTCTATATTTGAATTAAAATGAAGAATCTATAATGCCTAATTTAACTGTTTCTAATCGTCTATAGTAGGCTACAAGTAAGCATCAAATCTTAGCCAAAAATAAATTTATGAGCAATAAATACATCTTGAATGAGGTTAAATATTTCTTTTTCGTACTCTTACTCATTCAATCGTCTTGCCAATCTTCATCTGAACAAAAGCAAAATGTTGAAGCTGATAGTTTCAGGTTTATTGAACTAGATATAAGTGAAATACAGCAGGAATATAAGGCAGGTACGTATACCATTACAGAGTTTGTTGAAGCTTATTTAAAAAGGATTGAGGCGATCGATAAAAGTGGACCCACACTTAATTCTATCATTCAAATCAATCCTGATGTTATTCAAATTGCAGAGCAATTAGATCTCGAAATGGCTCAAGGAAACATAAGAGGACCACTTCATGGCATCCCAGTCTTGCTAAAAGATAACATTGACACGCACGATCAAATGACTACAACAGGAGGCTCAAGAGCGATGATAGGCTCTTACCCCTTAAAGGACAGTTATATTGCTAAACAGCTGAAAGAAGCAGGAGCGGTTATCATTGGCAAAGCAAATTTAAGTGAGTGGGCAAACTTCCGAGGTGACCTATCTTCGAGCGGTTGGAGTGGTGTTGGTGGCCAAACAAAAAATCCATATGATTTAAGCCGCAATCCTTGCGGCTCAAGCTCCGGTTCTGCCGTTGCAGTGTCCGCTAATCTTACCATACTTGCTATCGGCACAGAAACCAATGGCTCTATTGTCTGTCCTTCAAATAACAATGGTATTGTGGGAATTAAGCCAACTGTAGGCCTTCTTAGCCGCTCTGGAATTATCCCCATTTCATTTACTCAAGATACACCAGGACCAATGGCACGGAATGTAAGAGATGCTGCGATTTGTTTGGGAGTAATGACCGGGATTGATTCAACCGATGAAAAAACATTGGCGAGCCAAGGTAAATTCTACAAGGATTATACATTATTCTTAAAAAATGATGGATTAAAAGGTAAGAGAATTGGCTTATATCAAAAACCAATTGGCAGAAATTATAAGGTAGATACGTTGATGTATCAAGCTATTGCTTTTATGAAAAGTCAAGGTGCAGAAATCATTAAAATAGAGGAGATATCAAGTGAAGATGTTGGAAATTATTCATTCGAAGTTATGCTCTATGAATATAAAGACGGATTGAATACCTATTTTCGATCCCTAGGGTCGGATGCCTCAATTAAAAGCTTACAAGAACTTATCGCATTTAACCGATTGGATTCTATAGAATTAAAATTTCACAATCAGAGATACCTGGAAATGGCTCAAGAAAAAGGAGACTTGACCGATAAAGCTTACAAGACAGCTTTGGCGAATATGCTAAAAGGTAGCAGGGAAGAAGGAATAGACCGTGTTATGAATTTACATGATCTGGATGCCATCATAGCTCCAACTGGAAGCCCTGCATGGAAAACAGATTTGATAAATGGAGATAGTTTTCAGTTGGGAAGTTCTTCTCCAGCAGCCAGAGCAGGATATCCTAATATAACAGTGCCAATGGGCCACGTTAATGGCTTGCCTGTCGGAATTTCTTTTTTCGGGAAGGCTTGGAGTGAGCCAATTTTATTAGAAATAGCCTTCGCATATGAAAACGGCACTAACCATCGTAAAGCTCCTACGTTTCTGACTTCGGAATAAGTATGCTTCTCGAGAAATAAATAATAGGATAATAGCCCATACCAATATTAAATAAGACCTCCTTAAAACGAGCGTTTTTAATAATTTGTAACACATATAAGTAGTACAATCAGTATGACGGACAAACGAGAAAATCCAATTGAACTTAGCAAGAAAGAGTTTCAAAAAAATGGTCATGAACTTATCGACAGAATTTCTGATTTTTTCGATGTGATTTCTTAAAAACCAGTCACTACAAACAAGTCGCCAAAGGAATTACAAAAAGTGTTGGGCAATGCATCCTTACCTGAATCTGGATTACCAGTTGAGGCCTTACTTTCTTAAACTACAAAATTATTATTTGACCATTCTCTATTTAATGGTTATCCAAAGTTTTTTGGGTTCATCACGTCATCCGCAGCACCCATTGGAGCTTTGGCGAATTTGTTAGCTTCGTCCGTTAACGCGAATGTT
Organism: Algoriphagus sp.; assembly: GCA_051269965.1. Lineage (GTDB taxonomy): Bacteria > Bacteroidota > Bacteroidia > Cytophagales > Spirosomataceae > Arcticibacterium. Next base: position 6,023 of record JBNMFK010000170.1, read on the forward strand.
GGTGGACAGCTACTGAGCCCAATAGTTACAGAAATAAAAAAACAAACCATTAGGTGGTTGGCTGAATTTATTGGCGTCTCTCCAAATTATGGAGGCGTTTTAGTTAGTGGAGGAAACATGGCAAATTTCACTACTTTTTTAGCTGCAAGAACTGCGAAAGCACCTAAAAGCATTAAAGAAGATAGCCTTTCAAATACTTCAAAAAAGTTAATTACGTAGTGTTCAAAATCTACACATACTTGGATTGATAAGGTAGCCATCTTGTTTGGACATGGCATCAAGTCCGTGTGTTGGATACCAACTGACGCATCAAATAAAATGGATATTCACATTTTAGAGCAAACTATAAATAAAGATTATCAATCATTTATGGTTGTAGGTACTGCCCGGGATGTTAGCACAGGAGTTGTCGATGACCTTGAAGCTGTTGCTGCTATTTGTAAAGCACAAAATTTATGGTTTCATATGGACGGGTGTTCCTGCTGCCATTATTCCTGAGCTAAAAGAATTATTTAGAGGTATAAAACATGCTGACTCTATTGCTCTAGATCCTCTTAAATGGTTATATAGTCCATTAGAAGCAGGCTGTACTTTGGTGAAAAATCCAAAGCATCTTATAGCTACCTATAGTTCACATCCTGAATATTATAATTTCAGTTTATCTGAAGAATATGGCCTTCAGAACTCTCGTGGTTCAGAGCTCTAAAGGTATGGCTTGCTTTAAAACAAATTGGAAGCAATGGTTATATGAAGCTCACAAGAGAAGATATAGCAATATCAAAATGTTTCTTTGATCTGGCTGCGAAGACAGCTGAATTAGAGCCAATTACCCAAAATTTAAGTATTACTACCCTTAGATATATCCCAGAAAATTTAGCTAAAAAGGGTGAGAAGAGAGAAGCCTATTTAAATACGCTAAAGGAGGAACTATTGAATGAATTACAAAAAGGTGGAGAAATGTTTTTATCAAATGCCATCGTGGTAAATAAGTATTGCCTGAGAGCCTGTATTGTAAATTTTAGAACGACCAAAAAAGACATAGAAGAGTGTGTAGAAATAATAGTGAAAGAAGGAAGAAAAAACACCTATCACTGCAAGGTTAATGTCATCAGAAAAAGACCCAAAAAGAAGAAGTGAAAAAGCTTATTGATTTACGAGCCTAAGAATGAGGGCTACCATTTAAACTAAAGAAACACCTTATTTATCGCTAGCCTATGATTCAAAGAATTCACAAAGGTAATCACACTCGTCAAGACGTCTGAAAGTTGGAATGGAGATACACTTCCTAAGTATCTCGATAGTAATCCCGAAATAAGGATTTTAAAAATAATCATTCCTCCAAAAACGGAATTGCCCTACATAAACACCCAGAAATTAATGCCGGTGTTTTATTGAAGGGTGCATTAACGGTAATTAGTGAAACGAATGATACAATTATCTTAAAGCTGGAGAGCCAATTATTGAATTAATAACACTTGGTATTATGGGCGAAATGATGGTACTGAACCTGCAGACATCATTGTTTTTTACGCAAGAGTTAAAGGAACCCCAGTCACTGTAAAAAATAACTCAAATAGAACGCGATAAAGACTTCTAGAGGACCCTATTTGTGAAAAGTGCCAGAAGAATCTTTTAGACGCCCCACAAATGAAAAAACGGGTAGTCAAAGAGTGTATAAAATGTCAGAACGTGATTATCTAAATAAACGAAGGGAGTTAGACTTGTGTCCATCCTATATTGCGTAAAACGACTGGATATTGTGTGGGCTATTGACCAAATAGAAAACGAAGCGAGAACGCTTGGAAAAATAAATTAATACGTGCTCTATACTACGCATTATCCCATCTCACCTCCAAATCCAATACCCCAATTGAACAAAAATACCCAGAATATGACAAGCCTATTTGCGGCCACATCTTGATAGGATCAATACATTTGTCAGCGTTTATTATTGAATATTTTTTATATATTTGATTGAATAGTAACAAACTATGAAGGGGGTAAACTATATCGCTTCGTTGGGTGCAACATGAAATATGAATAGAAGCTATTACTCAGACTCAATATCTAATTTCCTAAACGAGGATAGTTCAAGTATTCTAGGAAAACTCAACATAGGTTACACACTTGAAAACCTGAATATCAAG
>JBNMFK010000171.1:0-8156 GCA_051269965.1 Algoriphagus sp.
TATAAGAAAACGACCAATAAAGGAGCCATTTGGGGAGCTTTATTATCGATAGTGATTACGGCTTCGTTCAATATCTTCACGGATATGCCATTCATGCATCAAATGGGACTTTCGGCCGTTTTGGCAGCTTTAGTGATTGTTGTTATTAGTCATTTAGATGGCAAAGGGGTAGAAGATCCAAAGGGTATTAACATCACCAGCAAAACTTTCGAAACGAGTAGCACTTTCAACATAGCGTCTTTTGCTATTGGAATTACAGTAATTGCTCTGTATGCCTTGTTTTGGTAGGAAAAGGCTTACTGTTCATGAAAAAAGGAAGAGTAACGCTCTTCCTTTTTTCATTTAATATGTCAGAAAAAAACTATGCCCTACTAAGCTCTTTCTTCATAATCTTACCCGTAGCACTCATTGGTAGAGCATCCATAAATCTGATTTGACGCGGGTATTTGTAAGCAGCAATATGTTTTTTGGTCCAAGCCATCAGTTCTGAGTCTGAAACAGACTTGCCAGGCTTTAAGACCACACAAGCTCTGATTTCTTCCCCCATCTTTTCATCGGGAATACCTATAACAGCCACCAATGATACTGCTTCATGTTTCGTCATGACTTCTTCTACTTCTCTTGGGTAGACGTTAAAGCCACCACGGATAATCATTTCTTTGGTACGGTCTACAATGAAGTAAAAGCCATCTTCGTCCTTTATCGCAACATCACCCGAATACAACCAGCCCATTTTTAACGTTTTAGCATTGGACTCTGGTCTTTTGTAATAGCCCTTCATTACATTATGCCCTCTATAAATCAGTTCCCCTTTTTCTCCTGTGGGTACTTCACTGTCCTTGTCGTCCACAATTTTTACATCTACACCCCAAACAGGCTTTCCTACAGAACCTGGCTTTCTTCCAAATTCCTTCATATTGAAAGTAACCACTGGCGAGCCCTCAGACATACCGTAGCCTTCAAGGATCTCTACTTTAAATCGGGCTTCAAATTCTTCTAAAACATTGACGGGCAAGGCTGCACCACCAGAGTAACAGCACTTTAGATTGGCTGATATAGCTTTATAATCAAACTTCTCTTCTTTGTAATTTAGTAAGCCCCAATACATTGTTGGCACACCAGCGAAAATGGTAACCTTATGTTTTTGAAGCAAAGTGAATACAGTCTCTGCATCAAACTTGGGCAATAAAATAGCTTTACAACTTCTATATGCCCCAGCATTCATAAGTACGGTCATGGCAAATATGTGAAACAGGGGAAGTACAATTAAGAGCGTGTCGTCTTTATTTAGCGTCCCTAGATCGGCAGAAAGAATGGCGTTTTGCATCAAACTGCTGTGGGTCAATTCAGCCCCTTTTGGCCTGCCGGTAGTACCCGAAGTATATATGATAACCGCTGTATCTTCTGCTGTAGTCTGAACCGTATCAAAAGCAGGGGATTGCCCATTCATTAAACTTCCTAAAGTTTGGGTGCCTTCAATGCTAGAGGGCATCTCAGATTTAGGCATAATCATGAAGAAGTCTTCACACAAAGGAGCTTCTTGGAAGCCTGCATGCCCCATTTGACCCATGGGTAGGTCTTCAGTGCCAACAAAGCAGAAGTAGGCTTTGGCATCACTATCCGTTAGATGATAGGCTATTTCATCTTTCTTAAGCAGAACACTTAGCGGCACAACGACGGCTCCTGCTTTCAATATTCCAAAATAAACGATTGGGAAAAAGGGCAGATTATAGCAGCTGAGTCCTACTTTGTCCCCTGGTTTTATCCCTATTGCCACAAGACCGTTGGCGACCATGTTTGCGGCTGCATTTACCTGAGCAAAAGTTAATTCTATATCGCCAAAAACATAGGCTATTTTAGACGGATATCTTCTAGCACTTTCCTGAATACAAGTTGATAAGTTTAGCATGTCCTAAAAGAATTTAACGGTGAGTTCAATGAGCTTTCTTTTGAAATTAGAGAATGGTGGCATCAGCATTTCCAGAGCTCCTGGGATGACTTGTCTATAAGTTCCTCTGGCATTTGAAAAAGCCTCAAAACCAAAGAAGCCATGTGATTTGCCTATTCCAGAGTTATTTGATCCTCCGAAGGGTAAATTGTTATTGAAGAAATGCACGGCGTTATTGTTGATACAAGTACCTCCTGCTCTCGTGTTATTTTCAATATGAGCAATGTTTTTATTACTACTGCTATAGATATAGAGAGCCAAGGGTTTTTCACCAGCATTAATGTCATCAATCACTGCATTAATATCAGTAAAAGTGCAAATGGGCATAACTGGCCCGAATATCTCATTTTGCATTAAGGCAGAATCTTTGGGAACGTCTGTCACTAACGTGGGAGCTAGGTAACTTTCGTTTTCATCACTCTGACCTCCTGTAATTACTTTGGCTCCTTTGCTAACAGAGTCTTGTATATAACCCACCATCCTTTTCGTATGTTTTGGGTTTACTACACGGGCATATGAATCAGATTCTTTAGGATTTTCTCCGTAAAAACTAGTGATCTGCTTATTCATTTCTTCCACAAACACATCTTTTTTGCTCTCATGCACCAGCACATAATCAGGGGCAATACATATTTGACCAGTATTCATAAACTTACCCCAAGCAATCCTCTTTGCGGCAGATTTGATATTGGCGGTTTCATCAATGATAGTCGGAGATTTTCCACCTAGTTCTAAGGTCACAGATGCCAGATGATTGGCCGCGGCTTTCATGACAATTTTACCAATAGCAGGAGATCCGGTAAAAAAGATATGATTAAAAGGAAGCTGCAATAAATGTGTGGAGGTTTCTACTGCTCCCTCCAAAATAGCTACTTCATTTTCATCAAAAATACTTTCAATGATTTTCTTCATAACTCCAGAGGTATTTGGAGTCATTTCAGAGGGTTTAATAATAACCGTATTTCCGGCAGCTACGGCAGAAATCAAAGGCCCGAAAGTAAGGTTGACAGGGAAATTCCAGGGTGATATAATAAGACAGACACCCTTTGGTTCATACTTTATATATGATTTAGAACCCAATAAGGCTAAAGGAGTATCTACAGACTTATTTCTCATCCATTGGCCCAAATGCTGAATAGCGTGTTTTACCTCACTGGTTACTACAAAAATCTCACTCAGATCAACATCGGCCGAAGGCTTTTTAAAATCTGCCATCATGGCGTCTTGAATATCTTTTCGGAAGGTAATTTCTACAGCCTTTTTTATAGCCCTTAGTTTTACTTTACGCTCTTTTACAGTGCTTTTGGCCACCTTGTATTGATGGTCTTTTTGACTTACAAAAATTCTATTTATGGTTGCGATGCTTACAGAATCTACTACTGAATTCATTCTTTTTTGGTTGATGATTAAAACTTATAAACAAGGGCATTACAATGCATTCCAGCTCCAACAGAAGCCATAACCACGATTTGCCCTTTTTTGATGTCATAGTTACTTAGGTTTCTCTTCAGAATTATATCGAGCATTGTGGGTATTGTCGCTACAGACGTATTGCCAGTAAATTCTATTGTTGTAGGTATTTTCCCTTCAAAAATTCCACCTTTAATCTCGTATAATTCTGCCAAATTATTCGCCATGGCATGAAGCATTTTTCCGTTGGCCTGATGGAAAAGAAACATATCTACATCGGCTACTGAGAGATTAATTTTGTCTAAAGCTTTTTTTATTACTCTAGGTACCCAGTAGGTCGCATATTTGTAAACATCTCTACCGTTCATTTTAAAAAGGGTAGGAGAGTCCAGTGCTTTGTTATAAGACTTGTCTAAATAAATACAGCTTAAATCTTCCTGAGCATGAGAAAATGTAGCGTTAGCTAAAATGCCAGTATCTGGATCCGCTGATTTTGATAATATGGCGGCACCACAGCCATCTGCTAAAATCATACTGTCTAAATCATGTGGATCTAATAACCTTGAGGCCACCTCAATACCTAGTACCATGACGTGATTGGCGTCGCCAGCGTCAATGGCCTGCTTAGCTTGAATTAAACCCTGAACCCAACCCGGGCAACCAAAAAGCAAATCGTAAGCAAAACAATCGTGATTGCTTATTGCTAATTTGTTTTTAAGAAGAGCTGCCATATTAGGGACGGGATGAAAGCCAGCTCCTTCCTCTAGCATGTTTCCAGCATTATGAGCTACTATAATGCCATCAATCTCATTTTTAGCTAGACCTGAATCTTCAATGGTCTTTTTTGCTGCTGCGACCATTAATGGTACAGAGTCCCCTCTTTTAGGAATGTACCTCCTTTCTTTAATACCCGTAATGGCCTCTAGCTTTTGAATAATTTCAGCTTGTGGTTTTTCATTCACCTTGCCATCCGGGCTCATGAATTGATGATTCAGAAAGTAGTCGTTTTTAATAATTCTTTCTGGTAAATGCATGCCAGTTCCTGTGATTCTTACACTCAAAATAAAATTATTTAGGGTTTATTCTATGATCTAGAGGCTCTCTGTATTCGGCAAATGGGATTTTCAAAAGGGTTCCAATGTTCTCGTTTTCAGCGGGATTCATATACGTGTCAATGCCATACGTTAGCTTGCTTCTTTCAAGCTTCATGTAGGTACCAAAAATCCTATCCCAAATAGAGAAAATATTCCCATAATTGGAATCTGTATAGGGCTGGGTAAAGTGATGATGTACGTGATGCATGTCCGGCGTTATAATTATCCAGCTTATGGCATTGTCTAGGAACTTAGGCAGAGCAATGTTGGCATGATTGAATTGCGAGAGCAACACTGAAAAGAATTGATACATAAACACCATCCACATAGGAGCTCCTGTAATCACAACGGCTATGGTGGTAAACACAAAACGGAATACACTTTCTCCTGGATGATGTCTGTTAGCTGACGTCGTATCAATATTCAAATCTGAATGATGGATTAAGTGAAACATCCACATCCATTTTACTTTATGCTCTAGCCAATGAATAAAGTAAGCACCAATAAGGTCTAGGAGCATCAACCCAATAATGGTGTATACCCAAATAGGCATGGCCGGAAGCCAATTGATGATTCCAATATTATTGGCTATGGCCCAATCCGATGATACTACAAGAAAGTAGGCTAAAGGGAAGTTGACCAGAATCGTGGTTATTGTAAAGAATATATTTATCCAAGCGTGTTTTACTTTTTTGTATTTGAAATCGAAAAGGGGTACTATGGACTCTATCATCCAGAAAAAGGCAATCCCACCAACCAGGAGGATACTTCTATGAAGTGTAGGTATGGTTTCGAAATAACTTATGATGTTATCCATGTACAAAATATTAATTAGACTTGTTGATTGAAGTAGAAAAGTACAAATATATATTGATTTAGTTAAATAATATCAGCTATTCAAAATCATGTTGGCTCCCTTTTCGGCTATCATGTAAACAGGGGCATTGGTATTTCCCGAAACTATGGTAGGCATAATGGAGCCATCGATAACCCTTAGTCCATCTATACCATGTACTCGGAGTTCTTCATCCACCACAGCCATATCATCATTACCCATTTTGCAGGTACCTACAGGATGATAAACAGTTTCAAGCTGTCTTAGGATATGGAGCATAAAGGTATCGTCTGAAGTACTATCCGGAGGTGTAAGCATAGATTTTAGATGTCCAGAGAATGCATTTGACTGAAGTATTTCTAAAGCTTTTTTTCCTGCATTTAGCAGGACCATTCTATCTTCTTCGTTTTCTAAGAAATTTGGCTGAATGATAGCTTGCTCTGCTGGGTTCTTATTTTTAAGAGAAACGGTACCTCTACTTTTTGGCCTTAGGAGTGTTGGTAAAATGGTAAACCCATCCTCATAAGGGAACGTGCTCATATCGTAAATATCTACAGAATAGTCGTGTCCAATATTTAGTGCCGCAAAGTGGAGTTGATAATCTACTCTTTTTGGGCTAGCAGACGTACTACCAAAGGCCACAGACTCCAAGGGGCCTACGGTCATAGCTCCTGTCTTGGCGAAAAAATATTTGGCTAAATCAAAGAGTTGATGGAGAGGTTTTATATGATGGTTATGACCTTCTTGGGTATTGGCTAATCCACTTACGCCATAAAAAAGGTGATCTTGAAGGTTTTTGCCTACACCACTTAATTCTTTTTTGACATCGATGGTATGTTTCTTCAGCTCTTCCTTTGATCCTATTCCAGAAAGCATCAGTAGTTGAGGGGAAGCAAAAGAGCCAGCAGAAATAATGACTTCTTTTTGTGCTAGGAATTCCTGTGAACCTTTTTTGGTTAAAACCTCAACTCCTTTTGCTACATCATTTTCAATAATTATTTTTTTCGTGAGTGTATTTGTTACTATTGTAAGATTTGCTCTTTTCATGACAGGCTTTAAAAAGGCATCAACGGCACTATGCCTTTTTACATCTTTAATCGTAAATTGGAAGGGTCCTGCACCTTCTTGAGTGGCACCATTGTAGTCATGGTTTCTTTGAAAGCCTGTTTCTATACATCCATTAATAAAGGCTTCTGAAAAAGGAGTATTAAATTCCTTGTTATAGGTAACATTGAGTTCACCATTTTGACCATGGTAGTTATTGGTGATATCCTCATTTGCTTCAGACTTTTTAAAATAACTAAGTATAGATTTAGAATCCCAACCTTTATTTCCAAATGATGCCCAGTCGTCATAATCTGCATGATTCCCCCTTACATAAGCCATGGCATTTGTGGAGCTGCAGCCACCCAAAACTTTACCACGAGGTAAATAAATCTTTCTATCTAGTATATGCTTTTGAGGCTCTGTCCAGTAGCCACCATCTACATTACTTCTATGTAATTTGGCGTAGCCGGCAGGAATATGGATTTCCATTTTCTTATCTGATCCACCGGCTTCAATAAGTAAAACTTGGATTGAAGGGTCATTAGAAAGTCTGTTCGCTAAAACACAACCTGCACTTCCAGCTCCGACAATAATATAATCGTATTTCATAGGGTCTATTTTTTATTAAAAAGTCTCTTAGAAACGTTACATGATTTAAGCCTTTTTTGTAAGGTTAGAATCACATGATTTTTCAAAAGTTTTTCAAGGGCCAATTGTATTGAAAATTTGAAATCTTAAATATAGAAGGATACTCGAAAAGTTAAATACTGGCAAACACCAAATTAGAGACTTAGATAGGTAGCTATGGCAATACTAACGGCGGAATTGAAAATGGGAAAAGTGGGAAATTTCAAGAGCTTAAAGAAAATGAAACATCAAATAAAAAGGCATCTTGAAAAATTAAGGAAGCTCTTAATTTCAATTAGCTTTTGAACTATATCAAACGATAATGATTTTTGATAGTATTGATTACGTGCCTAATTCAATCGTTAAATAAGAAGTTTTAAATATTTCGAAGAAGCAGTTTCCTTTGTCTCTCTTTTTGAAATTAATTAAGTTTTGTAATGCCCTAAAGTCGTATTTGATACCAGTTATTATCTAAATAAGTTCATGTTAAAGAAGAAAACCCCAGCGTTTCACTGAGGTTTTCTGTAAACACTATAAAGTGAATTTCACTAGTTCAGTAACTCATCAAAAGTTATGGAGATGTAGTACATAGAGCCTACAGAAGGGCTACCAAAAGCCTGAATGTATGGTTTACCACCTATGTTAGATCCTCCTAGTTTCACAATAGACTTGATTGCAGAAAGCTTATAGCTAACTTGAGCATCTATATTATTAACAGCAGGTACTTGGGTGTTTTGATATCTTAATAAGCTTGTATTAGTTGGTACGCCAAAGCTTGATTCCCATGTAAACTCATCTTGATGTCTAAAGTTAATGTTGAAACCGAAATCATTACCTGGAGCGATTCTTCTTCCAAAACTTAGGTTGTAACGGTACGCAGGCGTATTAAAACCAGCGTTCTGTAATTCAGGAGATGGTGTGAAACCTTGAAGCTGATTAAATGCGATATTACCACCAATGGTAAATCTATTAGGTAATGAATAATCCAACTGTGCCGCCCAACCTTGTACCGTGATTTCTTGAGAAGTATTGGCCGGTCTAGAATATGCTAACCTAGTACTTGCACTTGACACACCGGATTCAATTGGAAGTCCCGGTCCTGCTGCCTGAGTTGGGACGATTACGGAGACACTTCCTATAAAGTTGGTATACTTGCTGTAGTAGTAATAGGCGTCTACCAATAACTTTTTGCCAA
>JBNMFK010000172.1:0-8108 GCA_051269965.1 Algoriphagus sp.
AATTCTTTGACAAGTGGCTGGAGCTACCTTTGTCATACTTTGTAAACATCACTACTTGGGCCAAAATGAACTTCTTGAACACCAACAAGATGAGGGAGGCTATCAAAAAGTCCTATTATCAATCAGAGAATAACCCAAAAGTTAAAAACTTGCTTACCCTTATAGATAAGAATTTAGGCTATTTCTTATTTCAAAAGGTAGAAGAGGCTAAAATTGAATTGACTCAAAAAGACATCACGAATTTTACATTTAATGCTGAAGGCATAGCGTTTGAAGAAACGATAAGCATAAGTGATTTTGAGAATGATATCATTGCAGAGGATGTAAAGAAAATAAGTGTTTATTTAGATGACTTTCTTTTAAAGAATGAGGTAGATTATATTGCTATTGACTCCGTTTTTATGACTGGCGGGACTTCGATGGTAAGAGCTCTAAAAAAGTTATTCATAAACAAGTTTGGCGATTCCAAAATCAAGTCTGGCGACAATTTCAACAGCGTAGCTATGGGGCTCGCATATAGCTATCAAAAGTTTGAAGATGCCGTTTCATAAATAGTTCAGGAAGTTTTTGACTTTGCGAGCATTTCGTTTAATGAAATACTAAAATATTTTTTGTAAAAATAAATAATATGTCTTTGCAGCTTTTGACGTCATATCGATAGAAGAACAGAAATTAATCTATCAAATGGGCTAGAATCTAAAGGATACTGAGCAGAGTCAAATATTCGGGAAGTCTTGTTTCAAAATAGATGGGAAAACATTTATCTGTTTATTTCAAAATGAGACTGCTTTAAGTTAAGATATGACTTTCAAAGTCGGGATTTAAGCTTAATGGGTTCACAATTATCTAACTCGTCAGGGAAAAAGAACCTATGAAAGCTTGGTTTCAGGCTGCATTTGAAGACAAAAGTAAATGGTCGGAATTTGCCATCGAGGTTATGGAGTTTGTCATCCCAGAAAAACATAGCTTTTTGGGTTCCAAGAAAATATGCGATACCCACTTTTAAAGTATTAACCTAGGATATTTTCCATTTGTAAATAATGGCTTTTTGCTCCTTAATTTCACAATAGAAAACTAGTAGAAAGAAGCAAAGAGTTTGAAGATTGAAAGAGGAGCTCGTTTTAAAGTTTGAGTAGAAGCACATGATAGACGCCTTGAGTGAACTAGGTCAAAACTTTTGGCCTACGCGAATGTATTCATAGACATGGATGTAAGCGAGCTTAAAAGATTAAATAAAGTAACTCATTGCGATCCGGCTTAATTTATAAAGGCGCGGTTTGGAGGACTTGGATAATTTAATGAAACTTTCAAATTTATTTTTTAACAAGTTACTGACATGCGGAGTTACATGTTGACAGTATAATATTGAAAGACTCAAAACCTTTTTAAGTCAAATTTCTAAGTTCTATATGGGTCATTTAGTCCTTTATAAGGAAGAGCTAGCTACCGAGGTTAGACTATTGGGCTAAAAAAAGGAGTAGAAATTAAAGCAACAGGATTTGGACGAATTGACTTTAACGCCATTGAGCATGAGGAAAACGTATGAAATTAATTCCAATTACCTCCTAATTATAGATATATCTGCCTTCAGCTGGAGCCAAAACATCTTTTTTCTATCAACGACGTTAATATGGATAAGGATGATTTGACATAGACAGAACAGACAAATATCTTTTATGAAAACGTCATAGGCTGGTATTTATAATTCGAAGTTTATGGCTCTTTCTGTAATTAATTCAATGTATTTCTGATTAATTTGCTAGATTTTTAGACAGTAAATGATCCCTAAAAATCTTCGATAAGAAAATGTACTAAATCGTTCTGTTAAGTAATAAAACTGCTAGATTTGGCTCAAAATTCAAAGAGATTTACTGGAGGGTTATAGGCGTTTCTTTGTATTTTAAAAAGTCACCATGCAAGTACGGATTAAGCCGTATGCGAAGAACAAATGAATATAGAAGAAATAGACAATATTGAACTTGAGTATTTAGAGATAGAAGATTATCAAGAATTAAAGGATGCTATGATTCTTTCTTACCAGTCCATGCCAGAAGCATATTGGAAGGAAAACCAAATCTTGACTTTAATAAATAAATTCAGAGAAGGCCAAGTAGTCATAAAAATTAATGGAAAACTGGTCGGCTGTGCCTTGTCTATCATTGTAGATTATGATAAATTTTCAGATAGTCATACCTACAAAGAAATTACTCAAAACTATACCTTCAACTCACATACTAAAAATGGGGACATGCTCTATGGCATTGATGTTTTTATTACCCCTGAGTTTAGAGGTCTCAGGCTGGGAAGACGTTTATATGATTACAGGAAAGAGCTATGTGAGAAGTTAAATCTTAGGGGCATAGCATTTGGTGGTAGAATTCCCAATTATCATAAATATAGTGATACACTTAGCCCTAAGGAGTACATAGAAAAAGTAAAACGAAAGGAGATAAATGACCCTGTTTTAAATTTCCAAATTTCTAATGACTTTCACCCAGCAAAAATACTTAAAGGTTACTTGGATGGTGATTCTGCTTCTAATGAATTTGCAGTATTATTAGAGTGGGATAATATCTACTATGAACGGGCATCAAAAAAGGCAGCTTCAAATAAAAAGGTAGTCAGAATAGGCCTTATTCAATGGCAGATGCGTCCTTATAAAAATCTAGATGCCTTGCTGGAGCAAGCGGAGTACTTTATAGATGCTGTTTCTGGTTATCGCTCAGATTTCGCTTTATTTCCAGAATTTTTCAACGCCCCTTTGATGGCGGAGAATAATCATTTATCAGAATCTGAGGCAATTAGAGAGCTCGCTAAGTTTACGGACGAAATAGTTCAGCGTTTTTCTGAATTATCGATTTCCTATAATATTAATATCATTTCTGGCAGCATGCCGGAGATAAGAGATGGAGTGCTCTACAATACGGGATATCTTTGTAAAAGAGATGGCACCATAGAAAGATACGAAAAGCTACACATTACCCCCGATGAAGCTAAAGTATGGGGCATGCAAGGGGGGAATAAGCTCAAGGTTTTTGATACAGATTGTGGAAAAATCGGAGTTTTGATATGTTATGATTCAGAATTTCCAGAATTAAGTAGGTTACTGGCAGACGAAGGAATGGATATTTTATTCATCCCATTTTTGACAGATACTCAGAATGGCTTTTCTAGAGTTCGTCACTGTGCACAAGCTAGAGCTATTGAAAACGAGTGCTATGTGGCGATAGCAGGGAGTGTGGGGAATTTACCGAATGTGCATAATATGGATATTCAGTTTGCACAATCTATGGTTTTTACACCTTGTGACTTCTCATTCCCGTCTAACGGAATAAAAGCGGAGGCCACGCCGAATACCGAAATGATTCTTATTGCAGATGTAGACATTGATTTGTTAAATGAGCTTCATGAGTTTGGAAGCGTTAGGAATCTGAAAGATAGGAGAAAAGACATTTTTGAACTCAATAAAAAAGTTTAGAAGAAATGGGATCTTCTTAGGCAAAATATAGTTGGCCTTCTTGAACTGGTTTGTTTGCTAGTTAAATAAAGGAATGAGATAAAAAACGGATAGGCAAACTGCCTATCCTTTTTCGTTTGTTTGCGAACAGAAAAACGAGCTAAAATACTTCTTAACCTTCCTCGTTTCTTTCTCAGGTTCTGAGTCATGTATCCGAAATAAATACTTTCCTCATAAATAAGTTATTTATTTCTATTTTTTACTAAGTCCTCTTAAACCTCTGGAGAAAGACTAATAAGTGTGTTATGTAGACTCATTTCAATGAATCCTCTCTGGCGGAATAATTTTTATTGCGTGACGCTACCGCATATTTTTCCTATTTGACAATATTGTCTAATAAAATATGAATATTACTAGACATGCTGTTGTTTTGATTGTAGTTTTGTTTAACAAATAATCAAAACATTTAAACATGATTAAAATGAAGCAAGTAATTCAAACTAAAGCTATGATAAGAGTATTAAGCCTGATGGCTCTAATGTTCTTTGGGTTATCCAGCTGTGAAGAAGACGAGATGGAGCCGAATAATAGTCCTACTGCAAATATTATGGGGCTTGTAGACGCCACCTCAGATGTGTCTACATTGAAGGCGGCAATTGATGCTGCTGGTCTTAGAGCAACCTTAAGTGGTGCCGGTCCTTTTACAGTTTTCGCTCCTACCAATGCTGCATTCGCAGAAATTGATCCTGGTGTTTTAACTTATCTTTTAGCAACTCCAGCCGAGTTGGCAAAAGTGTTAACTTATCACGTAGTTTCGGGATCTGTACAGTCAACAGCTCTTTCAAACGGGGGAGTAACCACAGTTAATGGTGGTCAAGTGACAGTAGATTTATCCTCAGGGGTAAAAATCAACAATGCGACTGTCGTTACAGCCGATATTCTAGCAACCAATGGTGTAGTACACATCATAGATAAGGTATTAATCCCTTCTGATATAATAATTCCGGAAACACGTTCTATTGTTGATATTGCAGTAGCTACGCCTTCTTTAAGTATATTAGTACAAGCACTTACACTGTTTCCTGATTTAGTAACATTATTAAGTTCTGATGGATCCAATACAGTTTTTGCCCCTGATAATGATGCTTTTGTAGGATTATTAGCGGCTGTAGGTCAAACATCACTAGCTGATGTGCCAGAATCAGTTATCAAGAGTATCCTTCAATACCATGTTATTGCGGGTGCAACAGTTGCTTCTACAGATTTAAGTGAGGGCCAAACGGCGACTACTGCATCCGGAGAAGAAATTACAGTTTCTTTGACCGATGGTGTATTTATAAGCGGTTCTCAAGTAACTACTGCAGACATTGAAGCTGGTAATGGTATCATTCATATTGTTAAAAATGTTTTAGTGCCGCCATCAGTAGCTCCTATTGTTGGTACAATTGTAGCCCCGGCATATTTTAATAAGAACTTTTCGACTTTGGTAGCCGCTGTTCAAGCTGCTAGTCCAAGTATTCTTTCAACATTACTAAGTAGTGGCCCTTCAGGAAATGGAATGACGTTATTTGCTCCTACGAACGATGCTTTCGTCGCGGCAGGGATAACTAGTCTTCCAGACCAAGCTACGTTAGACGCCGTTTTAACATATCATTTAATTGATGGTATTGTAAAAGCTGGTGACCTTCCAACAACAGCCGCCGCTGCTCCAGCAAAAATTGCTTCAGTAGGTGGAGACTTCTTTCTTTCTAATAAAGGGGAAGGAGTGTTTATTAACGGAAATACACAGGTTATAGCTACAGACATTGAAGGTTCTAATGGAGTGGTTCACGTGATTGGTAGAACATTGCTTCCTCCGTCTAAAACGGTTGTAGAAATAGCAGCAGCTTTATCAACGTCAGAGAATGCGGAGTTCACTACGTTAGTTTCCTTATTAACGAGTCCAGCTCAAAGTGGTGTCCTAGAGGCCTTAAGTGGTACAGGTCCATTTACGGTTTTCGCTCCTACTGATGCTGCTTTCGCAGAGATCGCTGGGGTCACAAGTACTTTGACAGATGCTCAGATTTCTGAAGTGCTCAAGTACCATGTTGTAGGTGCTCAAGTATATTCTACTGATTTAGAGAATGGTTTAGCTCCTGCTACGTTAAATACGCAAACCATTACAATAAATGTAGGTGATGGAGTTACAATTTCAGACCAAGATGCAAGCAACACGGATGCTACAGTTGTTTCTGTAAATATCAGCGGAACAAACGGTGTAATCCATGTTATAGACAAGGTATTGATACCAACTTTATAAGAAATAGTTTTAGGGTTGTGGTTTAGGTTAAATTAAGGGTCAGTGTCTTCGGATTACTGGCTCTTATTTTTTTATTCAAGGCTGAGGAACGGATTTAATACTACCTTATGATAGATATTACTTGAGACATTATTGAAAGTAGCAGTATTCTCTGGATTTAATGCCTATATTCTAGATGTATAATTTAGGAGTTAAGTAAAAGTTTTAAAACGTAGTTTAAAATTAATTAGCAATGAGAATTTTACTTACAGGTGCCACGGGATATATAGGTAAGAGGCTCCTTCCCGTTTTGATAGAAAATGGTCACCACGTCATATGCGGAGTTCGAGACAAGACCAGATTCAATCCACCAAAATCTTTAAAGGCAAATATTTCTATTGTTGAAATAGATCTTCTTAAAAAGGAGACTTTAAAAGAAATTCCATTTGATATAGATGCCGCTTATTATTTAGTTCATTCTATGTCGGGTTCTAAAGCCTATAAGGATCTTGAAAAGAAGTCGGCAATAAATTTTAGAGAGAGTATTCAGTCCACCTCAGTTAAACAAGTCATCTATTTAAGTGGGATTGTAAATGAATCAAATCTTTCCGAGCATCTTCTGTCCCGGAAAACTGTGGAAGATGAGCTTCAAAAAGGAACATACAGTTTTACCTGTCTTAGGGCGGCGATAATCATAGGTTCAGGGAGTGCGTCTTTTGAAATTATGCGTGATTTAGTAGAAAAATTACCAGTCATGATTACTCCCAAATGGCTTCAAACAAAATCTCAGCCTATAGGGGTGTCGGACGTCTTAGCCTTTTTATCGGGTTCTTTGTTGAACGAACTTACTTTTGACAGAGATTTTGATATAGGAGGACCCGACATTATTTCTTACAGGAAAATGTTATTAGGTTTTGCAGAAATGCGAAATTTAAAACGATATATTTGGACTGTTCCTGTTATGACACCGCGGTTATCTTCTTATTGGCTTTACTTCGTGACTTCCACCTCGTTTAAACTTGCAAGTTCTCTTGTGGATAGTATGAAAGTAGAGGTGGTTTGCAGAAATACTGAACTAAATGACTTGCTGGGTATAGTTCCAATATCGTATAAGGAAGCCCTCAGAAGAGCATTCAATAAAATTCAAAACAACGAAATACTATCTAGCTGGAAAGACTCCTATGTGAGTAGCGGTATTAGACCTAACATATCTGAATTTATAAACGTACCTATCCACGGATGTTATACGGACGAAAAAAAGAGTAATATTAATGATTTGGAGGGCACCATTGAAAAGATTTGGAGTATTGGTGGGGACAATGGTTGGTACTCAGGAAATTGGCTTTGGAAACTGAGAGGTTTTTTAGACAAGTTAGTTGGAGGAGTTGGCCTGAGAAGAGGCCGAACTAATCAAAATACTATATCTGTAGGTGATGCCTTAGATTTTTGGAGGGTACTTTATGCCGATAAATCAGAGGGGAGACTCTTGTTATTCGCCGAAATGAAGCTACCTGGAGAGGCCTGGTTAGAATTTAGAGTAGAGGAAAATGATTTAATACAGATAGCAACTTTCCGACCACTTGGTTTGCTTGGAAGACTCTATTGGTATGCCGTGTTCCCATTTCATGGGTTTATTTTTAATGGCCTTATCAAAAGACTAACAAAAAAATAGTGCAAGCAATACTAAAAGGAATCAGCATTTTCTTAAACTGCCAGTTCGCACCATGTAAAATATTGTCTTCAGGAGAGGTATTATGGTTTTACAAGACAGGAGCAGTGTGTAATTTACTTTTAGAAGTATAATTTTGATGTTCCACGGGTATCATGTCTCTTAACAGTTTAAACTATAAATTCATCTCCATTTCAGTAAGACTTATCGTGTGTGTCTGAATTTACTGGTGCTTAGGTTTGTCTATACCATAATATGGAGGATTTGTTTCCGTCTTACCTTCAATACCTTTAATTGTGATATCCTTCTAGGAGGGGTATGATTATCTACTCACTTTTTACGCCATTAATTTAAATACTTTATACAGTCTTTGTTGTCTCAAATCAGTAAACCAAAAGGAAGCTTTCAAAAGTGTCCTGGCTAAATACTGATAGAGTTTTAGTGTCAGACCCTCTTGTCGTATTTGGCAGAATCTAGAATATTTGAAAATCAAATTGAAGAAGAATTTCTACCTGGGGCCATCGCATCTTATAAAGCGTTTCTAAAACTTAAGTCTGAAAATGAAATTAAAGCTTGCTTTGTGCTTAACGTCTATCTAGCCCTGGGCGTTTTTCTCTGCATATGGATGAAAAAGGATCTTATGCTGCTCCAATGGAGAAAATTGAACGAGAAATTTATGATAAAATTCTAAAACAAAAAAATTA
>JBNMFK010000173.1:0-8102 GCA_051269965.1 Algoriphagus sp.
GGTGGGTACTGCAGGATTACCTCACGTCATCGTTCGTTTTTTTACTGTACCTAAAGTGAGTGATGCTCGAAAATCTGCTGGATATGCTTTGGCTTTTATAGCTATACTATTTACAACGGCTCCAGCGGTTTCGGCTTTTGCTAGAACTAATTTGATTGAGACGGTTAGTAATACAGCTTATTCAGAATTGCCAAAATGGTTTTCTAATTGGGAAAAAACAGGCTTGATAGGTTTTGAGGATAAAAATGGAGACGGAATAGTGCAATATGTGGCCGACCCTAAAATAAACGAGTTAACTATAGATAGAGATATTATGGTTCTGGCTAATCCAGAAATAGCTAATTTACCGAATTGGGTTATTGCTTTAGTGGCTGCAGGTGGCTTGGCAGCAGCATTAAGTACGGCCGCTGGCTTACTTCTTGTGATATCAAGCTCGGTCTCACATGACCTGCTCAAAAAACAATTTATGCCAAATATGACTGATAAAAAAGAGCTGTTAGCAGCTCGATTATCCGCATTTGTTGCTGTTTGTGTAGCTGGATATTTTGGAATTAATCCACCTGGTTTTGTGGCTTCCGTGGTGTCTTTGGCCTTTGGTTTGGCCGCAGCGTCTTTCTTTCCTGCTATCATCCTTGGGATTTTTCATAAAAGAATGAATAAGGAAGGGGCCATCAGCGGTATGGTGACTGGTTTACTGATAACCATGTATTACATTGTCAGGTTTAGGCTGCATTGGATCGGTGATGAGGCCACTTCACAAGAAGCCAATTGGTGGTTTGGTATATCCCCAGAGGGGTTCGGGACCGTAGGTATGTTGGTCAATTTTGCTGTCTCGCTTATAATTTCAAGATTCACGCCACCACCACCAGAGGGCATACAAGAAATGGTAGAGGATATTAGAATACCAAGTGGTGCTGGGGAGGCTAGCGGGCATTAATCTTATGCAGCGAAGCTGCTCGCAGTATGCTTCCAATACTTACTTTACTTTTTATAGGCTCAGATGGATTTAGATATGGAACCAACTTCGATTTATTAAAGGTGTAAAATAAATATGGCCTGATGTTTTATGCTCAGGTCCCGAAAATGAAAGCGAAATATTGCTTGATTGGTATATTGTTTATAACAGTTGTATGAATAGCCTATGAAGTCCAAGCCCAAAGAAGTTACGATACGATGCAAGCACTTGGGCAATTGATGCAAAAGGATCCAAAGTTGATAAGGCAAATGGATAAAATTGAGGGACAGTAAACTTCAAGTCAGCGAATAGGAATACGTAATGAAATTTGTATACTAACTGTGCCTGTGGGGATAAATTATGTCCAACATTGCAAGCCAAAACATTTCTGATGCTCAGTCAAGCTGACGTCCCAAATAAGGTTTTAGAAGACAAAATTCTGACACTAATAGTGTGTGGTCACAAGCCACAGATTCTGAAATTAAATTTGTCATGGCCACAATAGATCCTGAAGATAATGCCACAAGTGGAATAACGAGAACCTCGACTACGATGTCAAGTTTTAATACTAATGATAAGGTGAAATTCACATCATCTGGAGGACATGATGCCCGGCCAACAGGGACCTATTTAAATATTTGGGTCTGTGATTTAGATGATTTTCTGTGCTATACTCAGTCCCCAATTGGTCAAGTAAATACGGATGGAGTGGTCATTGATTATCAATATACTGGGACAATAGGAACAGCACCTTCCCCCTTTGATTTAGGTAGAACGGCTACTCATGAGGTTGGACATTGGTTAAATCTTAGACACATATGGGGTGATGGTGGATGTGGTGTTGACGATTCTGTTGATGACACCCCAGAATCAGACGCGGCCAATTTTAACTGTGTGGTGGGACATGTATCTTGTGGAACAGTGGATATGGTTCAGAACTATATGGATTATTCGTATGACGCCTGTATGAATTTATTCACGGATGGACAAAAAACGAGAATGAGGGCATTATTCGAATCCGGTGGATTTAGAGAGAGTATTATAAATCCAGAAGCCGATCCAGATCCTCCAGCACCTTTTAGCTGTGATTCTAATATTCTTGCTTTAACGATTACTTTTGACAACTGTCCGGAAGAGACTTCTTGGCTTATAACAAACTTAGCAGATGAAACTGTGGCTGCTCATGAGGCTTACTCAAGTGTGACTGGCGGGCAGATTATCACTGAAAATGTCTGTTTAGAAGACGGTAGCTATGCGTTTTTTATGATGGATGAATATGGAGATGGAATGTGTTGCACCTACGGGAATGGCAATTATTCCCTTAAAGTATTTTCCAAGACACTAATTAATTCTGATGGCATATTTGGTAGTTTTCAAAGTCAAGTCATAGACTTGAATGACCAATTTTATCGATTTATTGGACCGGGAACGGAATGGGAGAATGACGTCAATTGGAACAAAGTATCTGTTCCATCCGAATCTTATTCAGGTTCTATAACTATTGAGAGTAGCTGTAATAAAACGGATGGCATAGAATTGATTCCCCCCAGCCAAATGATTGTATCTCCAGGGGCCTTTTTTAAAGTCGTTGATGGTGAGATTACACCTCCATAACATGATTCAAGGTACAACTTCAATCTTTTGATAGCCCAACCTGAAAGACAAAACAAGTCTCTTTGTACATAGAACCTCCATTTGGCTTTAGCTATTGTTTTAACTATTTCGCCTTTTTATGGCCTCAATAGACGTTACGTACAAATGAATAGCTAGTTATTTAAGTTGTCCTCAATTTTATAAGTTACGTTACATTTGTCAAAACGACCTCTGCAAACAGGATAGTATAAATAATTCTTCCAACAGGTTAATTGTAATCATGCCGATAGAAATAGAAAGAAAATACTTAGTCAAAAAAGATTTGTGGATTGGTACCCAAAAATCAAAAGGTGAGCTCTATCGTCAGGGTTATTTAGTCTCTTCACCAGAGAAAACCATTAGAGTACGTCTTACGCCCAACAAGGCTTTTCTTACGATTAAGGGGAAATCATCTGGGGCGGCTAGAGTAGAGTATGAATATGAAATACCTCGTGCAGAGGCGAAGGATTTACTGGATAATTTTGCTGAATCTGAGTTATCAAAAACGCGTTTTAAAGTTTTTTTTGAAGGTAAAACCTGGGAAATAGATGACTTTCATGGTGAAAATGAAGGCCTTCTCATGGCTGAAATTGAGCTGAATGCTGAAGATGAGTATTTTGAAATACCTGAATGGGTAGGAGTTGAAGTTACAGGTTTAGAGCAATACTATAATTCAACCTTAACTATTCTTCCATTCACAAAATGGAAAAATGCTTAAGTGATTTATTGCGTGTCTAATCATTTAAATCCTAGTATAGGATGTACCAATTCTTTAATGATAAGTAAAATGAAAGGAGAGGCATCTACGTTCAATCTTTTAAAATATAGAGAAGTTACTGATTATAGTTTATCCTAGACTTAAGGCTAGAAATACCTATTTTTGGTAAATAAGCCCATAATAATTTCCTTCAGAAGACAGTAGAGAAGTTAATTTCATGGGTAAGAGTTGTCCCTTTTTTAATAGGTTCTGAGTCGGAGATATGGGGTACAGTTTTACTGGTCAAGTATCAAAGCGTTGATACGTTTTTAATCATGATTTCCGATAAAGGATATTTGGCGGGTACAAGCCATGGTATAGTAGCGTTGAAAGACTCAAGGCTGTTACCTATCGAAGAGAAAAAGGTTTAAAATGGTGCGGTCTTACTGTTTATTTCTCTTTATGATTGTCCTATTTTCCAGTTCCTGTCAAAAAGTTACGCTAGAGCAACACGGTTTAGAAATTTATATCCATAGTTTCTCAAAAGAGGACTCTAAAAGGAGTTTATCTCTACATATTGGAGATTATTTTACTCATAAATAGAGGTATCTAAAATGCATCTCAAGTTTTAAACTGGCCTCAGACGGCTTGTTCTAGACTTCAAAAAATACTGCATTCTTGAACGCCTCAGCGATTGACTTATAGGAATATTACATAAAACATCCAGGCAACGTTGACTGCACTAGGTTTTTTGAGTCTGGCTTTAAGTCTAGCAAAAGAAACTTTTATAATAAATATGGTAGAGGCCCAGAGCCTTTTTGGAACTACTTGTCACTTTCAGTAGACCAGTATCGAAGAGGTACTTAATTCCTATAAAAGTGGTTGGGTCAATTAAATTCTTTCCGAGCTTATCGACAATGGTATTTCATTTATTTCGTGTTTTCATCAAAGCAAGAAATATATTGAGGTGCAGTATTAACTATATTAGGTTCACAGATCCTGATGTAGACTATTTCGAAACTTTCCTTTATTTTTCTTTTTATAATCTTGGTTTAGTGACAGTTTTGTAAGTTATTTCGTTTACATGATAATCAATGTCAAAGTCAAAAGAGACTCTGATTCTGATAAAAATCTAAATACTATTATTGGCTCATCACTAGTTTCTATAAAGATACTTTTTGGATGGATAATACTTATAAATGTTACTTCTTAGACATAAAAGGATAGCGTTTGATTCTACTTATTTACTGTCTATTAATATTTTGAACTCAATGAAAGTCTAATTCTTGAGACCTCTCAGTTTGCTAGGCAGCAGGTAGTTTTCTTATATTTACATTACTCAATTTAATTAGAACACTCAGCCCAAGAAATGAGAATTAGAAACATCGAAGAATACCATTCTACCTATAAAAAAAGTGTAGAAAACCCAGAAGCTTTTTGGGGAGAAATAGCTAGTCAATTTAAATGGCAAAAGCCATGGGACAAAGTATTAGATTGGAATTTTGATGAGCCTGAAATTAAATGGTTCGTTGGTGGTAAACTCAATATCACAGAAAACTGTTTAGATAGGCATCTTCCAGAAAAAGCGAATGACGTTGCCATTCTTTGGGAGCCAAATGAACCAGGGGACAAACCTGTAAAGTTAACTTTTAGTGAGTTGCATGCAGAGGTTTGTAAATTGGCGAATGTGCTGAAAAATAGTGGTATAGGTAAAGGAGATAGGGTTTGTCTGTATATGCCCATGATTCCGGAGCTTGCTATTTCTACGTTGGCTTGTGCAAGAATCGGAGCTATTCACTCGGTAGTTTTTGGAGGTTTTTCGGCCAAGGCCATCTCGGATAGAATAAATGATGCAGACTGCAAAGCCGTTTTAACTTCCGATGGGGCTTTTAGAGGAAACAAGGAAATTCCTATGAAAGCTACGGTTGATGAAGCTCTTGAAACTTGTACTACGGTAGAGCTTGTTTTGGTAAAGAAACGAACGGGATCCGAGATTAGCATAAAGGCTGGTAGAGATAAGGACTGGGATACAGAAGTGGCAAAGTCTTCTTCGGTTTGTAAGGCAGAAATAATGGATTCTGAGGATCCTCTTTTTATTCTGTATACTTCGGGCTCTACGGGACAGCCTAAGGGTGTGGTACATACGTGTGGAGGATACATGGTTTACACCACGTACTCGTTTATAAATGTGTTTCAATACAACCCTGGAGATGTTTATTTCTGTACGGCGGATATTGGTTGGATTACGGGGCACTCATACATCGTCTACGGACCTTTGGCCGCTGGAGCTACTACGTTAATGTTTGAAGGTATACCTACTTATCCTGATGCTGGTCGTTTTTGGGATATTGTGGCTCGTCATAAAGTGAATATCTTTTATACGGCACCTACTGCCATCAGGGCCCTAATGGCAAAAGGGGATAGCTTTGTGACCGATAAAGATTTAAGCTCTCTTAGAGTCTTAGGTTCAGTAGGTGAGCCAATCAATGAGGAGGCGTGGCATTGGTATGACGAGAAAATAGGAAAAGGCAAGTGCACTATTGTAGACACGTGGTGGCAAACAGAAACTGGAGGTATCATGATTTCTCCACTGGCAGACATCACCGAAACCAAGCCTACTTTTGCTACATTACCCTTGCCGGGAATCCAGCCAATGCTTGTAGATGATAAAGGAAACGAACTCAAAGGTAATGGTGTCAACGGTAACTTGTGTATCAAATTTCCGTGGCCCTCCATTATCAGAACTACTTGGGGAGACCACGATCGCTGTAAGCAGGTTTATTTTTCTGCCTATCCTGGCAATTATTTTACAGGAGATGGCTGTATTAGAGATGAAGATGGCTATTATAGAATTACGGGTAGGGTAGATGATGTTATTAATGTATCTGGCCACAGAATAGGGACAGCTGAAGTAGAGGATGCCCTAAACATGCATCCTGGTGTGATAGAATCTGCTGTTGTAGGTTATCCACACGATATCAAAGGTCAAGGTATTTATGCCTACATCATTACAGATGCGGAGCTAGAAGATGCGGAAGCAGAGAAGAAAGCCATTCTGAAAACAGTTACTAAGTTTATTGGGCCTATCGCAAAACCAGATAGAATACTTTTTGTATCCGGCTTGCCTAAAACTCGTTCTGGGAAAATAATGCGTAGAATTTTGAGAAAAGTGGCTGAAGGAGATGTTTCAACTTTAGGTGATACATCTACTTTATTAGACCCATCGGTGGTGCAGGAGATCATTCAAAAGGTAGGTTTGTAGGTTTACTTCCGGCAGATAAATCAGAAAAAAACACCATTAATTTATAAAAAGTTACCATCGGTACATTTATATGGAAATTTTGGAAGCATTCTACTAAATTGTAAGTCAAGCATTTAAGAATGATTAAAATAGCCATAATAGATGATGAGCCTAAGGCTATTGAGACCCTAAAATGGGAGATTCAAAACTTTTGTCCCGATATGGAGGTTTCAGTTTCTTTTACTGATCCTCGGAAAGGACTTTTGTTTTTTGAGGAAGAGCAGGATATTGCTTGTGTTTTTCTAGATATTGAAATGCCATACATGGATGGCTTTCGTTTCTTAGATCAGCTTCCCGAAAGAAATTTTGCAGTCATCATTACAACCGCTTATGATCAATACGGCATAAATGCCATCAAAGAAAGAGCCCTAGATTACCTTCTAAAGCCTATTGACTCCGATGACCTGATCAAGGCTTGTGAAAAGGTTAAGGCTTTTCAAAGGGAAAATTCTATTAAGGATAAATTTGAAGAAACCTTAATGACAGTAATGTCTAATTCTACGAACGGCAATAAACGGATAGGCATTAGTATTGATGGTAAAATAGTCTTCCTCAAACCGGAGGAAATAGTTTATTGTGAGGGAGATGGTAACTATACCTCCATACATTTAGAGAATGGAGAGAACCTTTTCATAACTCAGACTTTAAAAAAATTAAGTATCAAACTTAACGATGCGATATTCTTTCGTGTTCATAATTCTTTTATTATAAACCTTGCTAAGGTTAGAGAATATATGAAAACAGACTCCTATGTAACTATGGAAGGGGGGAAGCAAATACCTGTTTCTAGAAATAGAAAGTCTGAATTTTTAAACAAGTTTTAGTGAAACATGTTTTTACAAACATACTGAAAACGCTCACCATAGTACTCTGCTTTATGGGAGGAACATTTGAGGCATGGTCACAGGGTTATCCTGACTTCGCTCAAGTTATACTTTTAAAAGATACGAATTATTCATCTATAGATACAATGCTTATACCAATCCGTAGGAATTCTACTGAATTAGCAAAGTTCGTTAAAGCCTGTAAGAAAGCAGACTATATAGAAGGTGTCGCCTATGCCTATGTACAAATAGGAATTAATGCAAGAAATATTTCTGAATATCCACAAGCCATTGAGGCATTATCAGAAGCACTTAAAAACGCACAGGGATGTAAAAATATTGATTTTCAGGTAATTGCCATGAATATGTTAGGAGTTGTTCATAGGAGAAAAGAAGAGATCAGGGAGGCCTTGGATTACCACAAAAAAGCCTTAGAGCTGGCAGAAAATAGCGGAAAACGTACAATCACTGGTCTAAGAAATGTGGCTGTGGCTAGAAATAGCATTGGAAATATCTATATTTCGCTGCGACAACCAGAGTTGGCTTTACCTGAATTTTTGTCCTCTATTGCCATTGAAGAAGAGACAAATAATAAACTCGGTCTAGCTATCAATTATCAAAACATCGGTACTATTTACGAGGAAC
The DNA here is from genome assembly GCA_051269965.1 of Algoriphagus sp. Lineage (GTDB taxonomy): Bacteria > Bacteroidota > Bacteroidia > Cytophagales > Spirosomataceae > Arcticibacterium. Next base: position 8,055 of record JBNMFK010000173.1, read on the forward strand.
GTCAAGACTTTCAGATGGCTCTTGATTATTATCGAAAGTCATTAGACT
>JBNMFK010000174.1:0-8025 GCA_051269965.1 Algoriphagus sp.
TAATGACGGGACAATCACTCTTTAGTACGGGTAAAGAATTTAGAAATGAAATATTCTACAATTTAATACTAGGTACGGACTATTATATCAATGATCAAAATGTAATAACGCTGTCTGGAAATTTTGCCTATGAAGTGGAGACTGGGCCATCTAAAACTGATTTTACCTATCGCGACGCTTCTGGTTCAATAACTTCAGCGTGGTTTAGAGAGGAAGATACAGAAGCTGGAAATCCTAAATGGCAGTATGATTTTCAGTACAAAAGAGATTTCAAGGACCATAAAGAACATGACTTGGTGATGTCTGCCGTCGGGAGTTTTTTTGGTAAAGACCAGTCTTCCAAATTTGGAAACACCTATACTTTAGGAACGGGATCGCTTCGTGACCAACAAACTCGTACAAATTTCAAAGAGGCCGAAAATGTTTTTAAAATAGACTATACCCGGCCTTTTACAGAGCTATTTACTTGGGAATTAGGTTCTCAATATGCACTAAACGATGTGAGTAATGATTTCGCAGTGAGTAACGCTCTAGATGGTTCTTTCATTGAAGATCCTCAGTTAACTAATCTTTTTGAATACAATCAAAAGGTATTCGGGATATATTCAACGCTTGCTTACGAGCAAGAGAAGTGGGGTCTGAAAGCTGGTCTAAGGATGGAAAATACAAACTTGCAGACTTTATTGGCAACTACTTCCGATGCCAACAGTCAACTTTATTCTAATCTTTTTCCGAGCGTTCATGCTTCTTATAAGGTAAACGATTTATTTTCTATGCAGGCTGGGTATTCTAGTAGAATATTTAGACCGCGTTTATGGGATTTAAATCCTTTTTTTAACATTAGAAATAACTTTAATGTCCGTACGGGTAACCCAGACTTGTTGCCAGTTTTTACTGATTCTTATGAGTTAACAGCTATATATTTATGGGACAAGCTTTCTTTAAATGGCTCTATCTACCACAGCTACTCTACGGATATTGTGGAACGAGTAGCCACTTATATTGATGAGATAACTTATACCACACCACAAAACATAGGAACCGATAGGTCCATAGGTTTAGAGCTGAATGGTAAGTATTCTGCTGCCAAATGGCTCACGTTTAATGGAGATTTTAACTACAGCCAGTTTAAGCGAGAGGGTTCCTTAGAATCTGTTGTTTTTGATTTTCAAGGAGACAGATGGAATGGAAGAATAAATACTAAGATTGGCATGTCAAAAGGTTTTGATGTAGAATTTAGTGGAAATTTTGAGTCTGGAGTAAAAACTGTGCAAGGGACACAGGCTGCTCAAAATTTCGCTGACTTTGGCATGCGTAAAAAGCTTTTCAAGAATAGGGGGGTTCTAAGTTTAAGTATTAGAGATGTTTTTGCTTCTAGAATCTCCCGAAACGAGACAATTCAGCCTGAGTTTTATCTTTACAGCCAAAGGATGCGTGGCAGGTTTACGGCCATCGGCTTTAGCTATGGTTTTGGAAAAGGCGAAGCCATGGAGTATTCCGGAGCCCGAAGGAGATTTTAAGAGAATAGGCTAAAATTCTTATCAAAAATAGCTGCGGGTCAAAAGCTGGTTGTTTGTAGGGTTTAAAAGGAATAAATTGCGTTTGTGTCAGAGAAAGAGAACGTTATTCTACCTCCAAAGTACTACCACGACTATTTCAATTACTTATTGGATTTCGTAAAGGATAAGTACAAACATATCCTTGAAGAAAAAGAGTGGTGTTTTTTACGAAAATTTTATGGCTTATCTGAAGATGCCCAGTGCCTATTCATAAGGTTTGCTAATAGAAGGGGTCTATTCTTTAAAACAGAGAAACTTCATTATGACGAGATAGCAAATATTCAGGATGTTTTGTCAGAGCTCAAGCAAAGAGATTTTGTTGAAGATCTCTCTGACAAACACCTAGCTTATGTACCAGATTTACTTCATTTAGGTACTAAAGTGGATGTCTTAAAATTGGTGTCTGAAAAAGGTTTTAAAACTAAACCAAAACCAGAGATAAGTGCTTGGATAAGAGAAAATGTGGCTGCTAAAGAGGTAATTGATAGCTTTAAAGACTTTTATCCTCTGGTAAAAGTGAATTTCGAATTCGAGGTGACCTTCTTTAAGTTTTTGTTTTTTGGAAATCGTTACATGGACATGACGGAGTTCGTAGTTCGTGATTTAGGCTTCATTCAATATTTTTCGCATGATGAAGATAAACTCGTGGCCAGATTTGAAACCAGAAAGGATGCAGAAGACAAGTGGATGATTACCGACCAAGTAGACCTCTTTGAAAAACTTAAAAAAACGGAGACTCCTGAAGCTATCTATGATTGGTTTGATACTATATCAGATAGCATAAAAGAACTTTCTGACATAGCCAAACCTGGTCTAGAAAAGCTAACACTTAAGGTTGGTAGACATTTAGAGCGTCAGAAGGCTCTGGAGCTAGCTTTAGAGGTTTATAAGGGCTGCTCATTATCAATGGCTAAAGAGCGTAGAGTCCGCTGTTTGGTAGGATTGAAACACCCCGAAGAAGCTCTGGCTCTGTGCATTGATATGATGGCTAATACGACCAATGCAGACGAACACTTTTTTGCTAAAGACTTCTCAGAACGGATATTGAGTAAATCTAAAAGGAAGAAAAAACTAACTACAGAAAAGCTCCACGAGGCCGAAAGAATTACGATTCCAGCCTATTATAGGGGACAGGTGGAACTGGGTACTATAGAGCATTATATAGAAGAAGGAAAAAATGCTATCTTTTCTGAAAATCATCTTTGGCGAGGTATTTTTGGATTGGTATTTTGGGATATTATTTTTGATCCCAGTTTAGTCGCATTTCATCATCCCTTTCAGAGGCGTCCGTCTGACTTACACTTGCCAGACTTCTACGAGAAAAGGAAAGAGCAAATTCATACACATTTAGCTGATTTTGAAAATATGGAGGACCTACTCCTTTATATGGGTAGAAAATTTGTAGACCAAGAGGGTATAGCCAATCCCTTTGTGATTTGGATGGAAGGCATGTGGGAAAGCATTAGTATAGCCACTAGATATATAGGGTTGGACCCTATCAAAAAAATATTAGTGCATATCTGTAAGGATATTGTAGAAAACTCACGGGGCTTTCCAGATTTGTTTGTTTGGGATAATAATTCCTACGAATTTGTGGAAGTAAAATCTCCGACAGATAATCTTTCAAACAGACAGCTTTACTGGCTAAACTATTTTGAAGAGAATGGCATTAATGCCCGTGTTTTGAGAGTGTTTTTTGAGGATTAGAATGTAGGAGTCAAAGTATACTAAAATGAACATAACGTTAAGACCACTACAGCTCGAAGACAAAGTAGTTATTCCCAAACTAGCCGATAACATAAATATCTGGAATGCTGTAAGGGATTATTTTCCTCATCCATATTCAGAGAAAGACGCGGAGTGCTTTATTGCACAGAGCCTAGCTATGAAGGTTCAAGAGAATTTCGCCATTATGTATCATGATAACTTTTGTGGAATAATTAGTGCCAATGTCCAGACAGATGTCTACCGAAAATCTGCTGAGATGGGTTATTGGATTGGTGAATCATTCTGGGGCAGGGGTATAGGAACTATGGCCGTCGATTTGATCTGCGAGTATGCGTTTAAGATTTTGGAAGTCCAAAGGATATTCTCTGGTGTCTTCGAATATAATAAGGCATCTATGCGGGTCCTGGAGAAAAGTGGTTTTAAAAAGGAAGGTGTTCTTAAGAATGCTATTTTCAAAAAGGGCCAACTTTGGGATGAGCATAAATTTGCCAAGCTAAAGTCTTAAAACTTCCTATTTTATAGCTCAGAGAAAATTTGTAGAACATTTTTCCTCAATTAACAGGCTATTAACAACTTTAAAGGGCTGTTTAGTGTCTTATATATGATGAGCGTTGGTATCTTTGGGACAGGTTTTTGATATACCGATTTGCTGTATCATATTTGCATTTCTAAATTTAAATTTGATAACCAAGAATGAAGAAATTACTAGTTACAATATTATTACTTGGAGGAATCTCCACTTTATCACATGGGCAAACGCGTATCCCACCTACTGTTCAGAAATTGCTTCAGAAGAATACTTGTTTAGCTTGTCATAACGCAGACAAACGTTTGGTTGGGCCTGCTTATAAAGAGGTCATGAAAAAAAAGAAATATAAGGCAGAGGATATTGTAAAGTTAATTTACAAGCCAAACCCTAAAAACTGGCCTGGTTATCCTCCAATGATGGCCATGACTCAAGTGCCTAAGAATGAAGCCTTAATTATTGCTAGATGGATAGCTAGTTTGAAGTAGAGGAGATGGATGTCAGACCTTTTAATATCTGATGATTTCAGAAATATTTAATTAGTTGTCTTTTATCGGATTGCTGATATTAGAAGTCGGATGCTTATGCGTCCGACTTTTTTTTAGTTTAAGGTGGTAGATAGTATAGTGTTAATTTTTTAAGATTTGTCAGGGATTGGACAACAAAAAAGACGAACCTTTCGATTCGTCTTTTTATACCTTAAAAGTAGTTTTTCTTAAGCTTCAGCTTTTGCTTCAGCTACTACAGAAACGTTTACTTCGTGTTTTACTTCTTTATGAAGGTCTAGCGTGGCCTTATAATCACCGATGCTTTTGACATCATCCATTGTGATTTTCTTACGGTCGACATCAAAACCTTTTGTTAGTAAGAAGTCTGATACTTGTGTGTTGGTAACTCTACCAAAGATTTTACCAGACTCTCCAGCTTTCATTGTAATGGTAATCACCATTTCTCCGATACCTGAAGCTAATTCTTGTGCGGCAGTTTGTATTTTTTCTGCTTTGTGAGCAGCTTGCTTTAAATTCTCAGCAAGAATTTTCTTGGTTGACGAAGTTGCCAACGTTGCAAACCCTTGAGGAATAAGATAATTGCGACCGTAACCCGGCTTCACTTCAAGAATATCATTCTTGTAGCCAAGACCCGCAATATCCGTTTTTAATATAATTTCCATTGTAATATTTGATTAAAAATTTTAAATGCGAAAAGCCATTAAGGCTTCTTGACTAATCCTATTTTAAACCGTCAGCTACATAAGGCATAAGGGCCAAATGACGTGATCTCTTTATAGCTACAGATACTTTTCTTTGAAACTTTAAACTATTACCAGTTAGTCTCCTTGGAAGAATTTTACCTTGCTCGTTCACAAACTTCAAAAGGAAGTTTGGGTCTTTGTAGTCGACGTATTTAATACCGGCTTTTTTGAAGCGGCAGTATTTTTTCGCTACTTGGTCTTTGCGTTCTACTCTTTCGTTTACTAATGACATGTGTTTAGGCTTTTTGGGTTGCGGCATCTTTAGGGGCTTCTTGGTTCTTCTTTCCTATTTTACCATTCTTACGCCTGTCTGCGTAGTCTATGGCATGCTTATCTAACTTGGTAGTTAGAAAACGTAAAACACGTTCGTCACGCTTGTAAGCGATCTCTAGAGTAGCTACTAAATTTGTAGCCGCCTTAAATTCAAACAACTGGTAATAACCGGTTGATTTGTGCTGAATGGGATATGCTAGTTTTCTGAGGCCCCAATGTTCCTCGTTTACTAACTCAGCTCCATTATCAGTCAGCACTTTCTTTAATGAATCCACAGCGTCCGTCATCTGAGCTTCAGACAACACGGGAGTTAAAATGAACACTGTTTCGTACTGGTTTTGAAACATGATAATTTGTTTGTGATTAAAAATATTTTCAAAAATTGAGGTGCAAAAGTAGCACTTTATACTGTATAAACAATCTCATTATCAATTAATAATGATATTTTCCAATGAAGAGATCAACAATCAAAAAACAAGTAGAAATTTCCATATTATTTATTGTACAATACGAATAGAATCACACTGATATAGGGGGTAAAGCCATAGAATCTTCGGCATATAGACCTCAGACAATTATATTTGCCATCCCCATAGAGCGGAGTACAAAAACAGTAAAGAATTATAACAATATGAAAGCATTAGAAGGGTATAATTTCAAAGACAAAAAGGCTTTAGTTCGTGTAGATTTCAACGTTCCCCTAAACGACCAATTCGAAATTACAGACGATACCAGAATTACAGCTACTATACCAACTATAAAGAAAATCTTAGAAGATGGTGGTTCTTGTATTTTAATGTCGCATTTGGGCAGGCCGAAAGATGGTCCTTCAGAAAAGTACTCCTTGAGCCACCTTGTTCAAGCTTTATCGTTGATTTTAGATGTGTCTGTTAAGTTTGCGGATGATTGTATTGGGGATCAAGCCATGGAATTATCAGCTGGCTTGAAGTCAGGGGAGGTTTTATTATTAGAAAATCTACGTTTTTATAAAGAAGAGACTAGTGGAGATTTAGCCTTTGCAGAGAAGTTATCAAAACTAGGTGATGTATGGGTTAATGACGCCTTTGGTACAGCTCATAGAGCTCATGCTTCCACTGCCGTTATTGGTCAGTTTTTTAAAGATAAAGTCTGTGGCATGGTAATGCAGGCCGAGATTGATAATGCACAGCATATTCTTGAAAATGCGGAGAGACCTTTCACTGCTATTATGGGTGGTGCTAAGATTTCAGATAAAATATTGATCATAGAAAAACTACTGGATAAAGTCGATAATCTTATAATAGGTGGAGGAATGACCTATACGTTTACTAAGGCACTGGGCGGACAAATTGGTAAATCATTATTGGAGCCGGATAAGCAAGAATTGGCTTTGGAGATTCTAAAAAAAGCTAAGGCTAAGGGAGTGAAAATTATTATGCCTTTAGATAATCTAATCGCAGATAGCTTCAGTAATGACGCCAAAACACAGGTAGTTAAAAGAGGTGAAATTCCAGCAGATTGGGAAGGTTTAGATATCGGGCCTGAATCTGCAAAACTATTTGCTGAAACCATTAAAACTTCAAAAACAGTACTTTGGAATGGCCCAATGGGTGTTTTTGAATTTCCGAATTTTGCTCATGGTACTAATACTGTTGCAGCGGCTGTGGTTCAAGCTACGGAAGAAAATAACGCTTTCTCTTTAATAGGAGGAGGTGATTCTGCCGCCGCGATTAATAACGCAGGTATGGGAGAAAGAGTATCTTATGTTTCTACAGGAGGAGGTGCATTACTAGAGTACATGGAAGGAAAAGTACTCCCTGGTGTTGCTGCTCTTAGTTAATAAATTAGCCGTATTTACATTATGAAAATCGACTCAGTAATGAGTCGATTTTTTGTTTTGAAGGATATCCTTTTCTTTAGACTTTAAGACTAAGAATAAATTGAGCACCCTCACCTAATTCAGATTTTACTTTTAAATCTCCACCATGTGCTTTTGCAATATCATAAGCAAGTCTAAGGCCTAAGCCAGTTCCTTTACCAGAAGGTTTGGTAGTAAAAAAAGGGTGGAATATTTTTTCTCTATTATCCTCTGGAATACCTAAACCATTATCCTTAATTGTCACTAGAACTTGGTCATTTACCTTTTTGGTTGTAACAGATACACTTGGCAAATACCCTAAAATATTTTTTGAGGCTCTTTCCTCTACCCTCTGGAAGGCATTATTTATTAAGTTTAGCAGTACTCGGCTTATCTCGCTACTACGTAAAGATATAGATGGAATGATAGAGCCGAGCTTTATTTCAAAGGAAATAAGGACGCCCTTATTTAACGCTAAATTTGCCTGATAGGTTAATTTGGCTGTAGCGTTAGTTAATTTAGCAGGCATAAATTAGAAACGAGTCGAAATTATTTGTATTTGAGACATTTAGGAAATTTCATAGTATCCTGAGCTGCGGATTATTGGCTTGATGGTTATCAAAATAATTAAGCCCAAAAACGGCAATGACATAGATTAGAAGCAGTTTTTTTTGGTAAAAAACTGAGCCCTACTAAGAAAATCATAGAAATACCTTATACCCAAATAAACATGAGGTCATGAGTTTCGTAATCTAATTTGAACATCTAGGCTAGCTTTATAATTACCAATTCTACAAAAACGAGCCAAACACTACTCTTTAGAAGCCAAATAGAAAGCTCTTTTTTGCTA
>JBNMFK010000175.1:0-7998 GCA_051269965.1 Algoriphagus sp.
CCCACACTTTTAGTTTGAAATAAAAAAGCTCTATCTGAATCTTATCTCTAAAAAACCATTGTAGAAAACTTAGTTTAGGGCCATAGTTTTTGATAAGGTAAATAAATCATTAGGTATTGTTCCTCTTAAAATCTTTCTTCCTACGGATTCCCAAGCAAACTTCTCAATATAAAGGAGGTATAAGTACGCTAAAGTAACGAGAGTACAATTAAGCAATGAAATTTGCACAAGGGTTTTGGTTTGTTCTTTTAAAATACTGAAAAACTTTCAAACCATGAGGTCAAGCTTCTAGCCCAATTTTATAAGTGGATAGAGCCCTTTCACGGGCAAATTTATGATCGACCATTGGTGCGGGATAGCTAAAGGATTGAAATTCAGGGACCCATTTTTTGATATACTTTAGGTCTTTATCAAACTTCTTGATTTGCTCTGTTGGATTAAATATTCTAAAATAAGGTGCTGCATCACAGCCAGTCCCTGCTGACCATTGCCAGTTACCGTTATTGGAAGCTAATTCATAATCGAGTAGTTTTTTGGCGAAGTAAGCCTCGCCCCATTTCCAGTCTATAAGTAAGTGTTTGCAAAGAAAACCAGCCGTAATCATTCTGACACGATTATGCATATAACCCGTGGCATTTAACTGCCTCATTCCTGCGTCTACCATGGGATATCCTGTATTTCCTTCACACCAACGTTCAAAATCTTCCATGTTATTTCGCCAAGCTATGTTATCGTATTTTGCTTTAAAATTAGCCGTCACTACTTTTGGAAAATTGTAAAGGATTTGCATAAAAAACTCTCTCCATACGAGCTCATTTAGAAACGTTTCGTTGTTATGCAATTTCAAAGCAATGGATCGTATACTCACCGTACCAAACCTAAGATGAGGACCTAGATAGGAGGTCGCATCTTTATAAGGAATATTTCTTTCTTCCTGATAATTATCTAAATCCTCTAGAATAAATTTATTTACTTGGATATCGGAGCTTTTAAAACCAAATTCTTCAAGGCTGGGGAGTGCACTTTTTTGTATGAAGTAATTATTTTCGTTCTCTGAGAAGCAAGAATCTAAACTTTTCAAGGTGAATTTAGAACGCCACTTGTTTTTATAGGGTGTGTAAACCGTATAAGGCGAACTATCATCTTTAAGAACTTGATGTCCTTCAAAAATCACTTGATCTTTAAAACTCTTAAATGTTATATTTTCCTTGAATAAGAGCTCTTCTATCTCTTTATCACGTGTTTTAGCATAGGGTTCATAATCTCTATTGGTGTAAACCGTATGTATGTCGTAGTCTTTAATGAGCTGACTCCAAACAGTGCTCGTCGTTCCTTTAAGGACTAAAAGGGATGTATTCTTTTCCTCTAAACCTTTATTGATGTGATTTAAGTTCTGGTAAATAAAATTTATTCTGGCGTCGTTCTTTGGAAGTTCATTGATGATGGCTTCATCAAAAATAAAGACGGGCAAAATAGGGCAGTCGGCTTTGAGAGCCTGATATAGTCCTATGTTGTCTTCCAAGCGTAAATCACGTCGAAACCAGAAAATAGAGATTTTATTATTCATTTTTTTACCAGACACTTCTCTGCAATTTAGCTCATGCAACTTAACACACCTTTCTGTTGTCTAATTTATTTTACAATAGCCTCTACAATTCTCTTCAGTTCCAAAATCTTGAGCGAAGTATTCCGAGGATAATAATTTAGGATGTAACGCGAACATCTTTTAGGATGAAAACGAAGTTCCCTTAATTAAAAGTTAGTGTTTTCAAAGAACTGTTAGCTGAATATACATCACTGAAATCTAAGGTTTTCAAATTGACCTTTAAATGAGCCGTTTCATTCACAGACCTCCATAAAATATCAATCTTGTCATCATCCTTATTATTGATTTGGATGGAGCCTGAAAAGGCTTTTGATGTATTTCTTAAACGAATTAGTTTAAGCTGATTTTTAACAATTGGAAGCATACAGCCTAACGTAATGTTTGACTACTTTTAATTGATTCCATTGCTCTTTTTATGGGCACTACTACACGCATTATCAGCGGCGATGTAATCATTTTATCTCCAAAAAGATCTAGATACCATATTTAAGGAATGCCTGGCATAAAGAGCTGCATGGCCCTAGCGAGTAATATTTTATGGTCGTCACTCCTAAAGCACTAAAAAAGGGAGCATTAATTAGGTCACAAAAACTTTATTTCCTTATGGGTCATACAAATTTTTAGCACGGTCACCTCGCTCCCTAATTTCAGCCATGATCGTCTCAATTTCTTTATCCTCCAGTAGGCCTTTTTAATAAAGACCTTCTACTTTTTTGCCTTTCAGATCTAAGATCAGATTACCATCACGATAACCTAGCATATTTATGGTTTGAAACCCTTTGTGTCTAATTTCTTTTGCCCATCCTTCTAATGGCCACGCTACTTCCTGTTTCTAAAGGATGTAAAGTTATCCTGGGTATGAAAATCATATATATAAAAGTCTTCTTTGGCTACCTCATTGTGCAGGTGGAGGCCATACGTAGTATCAATTTCTGGGAGTAAAGTGAGTTTTTTGCAGGCAATGGATTTTATACGGTTTAATTAATTCCAGATCTTAGGCTTGTTGAAAAAATCGCTCTGACTTATTCCTTTATACAAGCAAGCAAAAGTGTCCAAACGTACTATTTGATCTCCAAAATCACTTACTCCTTTTGAGTGTTTCGTTGTAAAAGCATCAAACTAATTCAGGCTTTGCATTGACGCCTAATTATCCCCAATAGCCTCTTTTTTGTTCAATGAATTCGACAATATTCCCATTCAGATCTAAATCTTTAGTTCCTTGATTGTTATCAAGGGTCTCATTGATAAGTTTTGCTTTCTCAGCAGTAAGGGTGATACTTCATTTGGTATAAGTTTTTATGTCATCTGCTGCGATAGAGTGATAGTTTATTTGCTGATAAAATGTGTTCTAAAAAGGTCTTTGATTGTCATCAAGAAAGGGTCCTTACAAGCCAGGTTTACGTATAAGTAGCTTATTTAGAAGATTACTATTTGGTTTAACAACGCCATCATGAAGCATGGTACCATTCCCCTCCCAAAACTTATTCCAGTTGATTTTTTTTGAACTTAGACTTGTCACCGCATTCTAAGAGATCGACAAACTGAGGAAAAGCCATAGATAAATGATTAAGAACTATGTCAAACTTGGGCTTGATGTTGATTTTTTCAAGTCTTCTGAAGAGACCAATTCATCATTAAGATTATAATGGATGACAGAGAACCCTCTATCTAGGTCGCCATTAAAAAAGGTATTTTTGAATTCTGGCAGTTTGATCATTGCTATCATAATGCTTCTAATTCCTTCTACAAAAGCATTTAGCATTACACCGTTCCTTGGGCCTTTTCCCCCAGATACACCAATCAATATTATACCTTTTAAGGTATAAAGTATTTAACCGTAAAGAATTGATTTTTATTTAATGTACCATCAGAATACGCCATAAATGGGGGTTTTCGATAGCACTAGGCTGGACTCCAAAGAAAGATAAAAAATTTATATATTCAAAAGTTCATAAAAATCCATGTTATCTGTTTCCATAAAGTCTACTTGGAAGCCATAAACTTCATTTATATAGACATCATCTACACTGTAAACTAAAACTTTAATACCCAAGCTATGAGCATGGTCTACTCCTTCTTCTGTGAGTTCATCTACTCTTTTATGGTCAAAGGAAAGGCCAGTAAGGTGATTATCATATGCTTTTATCACTCCTTTGTCAAAGTTGCCATAAGACATATAATAAGTCTCAATTTCGCTGCTTTCTTCTCCTACTTTATTAAGGAAATAAAGAAAACCAGATTGGACAGAGATTCTATTTTCAAAGTTATAGATTTCGGTTAGTTCAGCCAATGTTTTTGCGACAGATTTATAGGTATCAAAGCTTAATATTTTTGATGGATATTTTACGTCCAAGGAAATGTATTTAGTAGGTTCATTCTTAGCCATGTAGGCAAGGACATCCTCTAAAGAGTCATAATAGGGCAGGCCATCTTCATCTTTTATCTCCTCTATTTCATGACTTCTAGCTTTTATAAAAGCTTTGTTTAATGTAAGAATTTCACTGTCATGACTTAGCCAAAGTCCACCATCTTCACTGATGGCTATATCCACTTCAACTCCTTCTAGTTTTTGTAATCCATATTTGATACCCTCTAGCGTATTTTCTCTGAAAACAGGGGAATTGAGTCCTGCTCCTCTATGAGCAAGTACTTTAGTAACTTGTTCTCCTAAGCTGGATTCTCTTGGATCAAGATGTTCTATTTTAGTGCATGAGCTTACGACATATGCTACACATGCACTCATTAAGCTATTTTTTAATAAAGATGTCACCGATGTATTACTATAAATGAGGTTACTGAAATAATAGTCTTGTAATTAGAACTCATGAAGTGTGTTCATTCTTTTAGAGCTCTGAATATTTTTTTACGTCTCCTATACATTCCCTGAAAAAGAGTTGATTTGAATTATCTTCTTTCACGGCCAGAGTCTAATAATTAAGTTCTGCAGGGCTACATTGACTTGCGTAACAATTGATAGAGGCAATCATCTTTTGACTGTCAATCTCTGAATAAGAAATTTGAAAGTCCAAAGCAGAATCATGCACTTGGGTGAGTTCGCACCATCTAAGCTTTTCAACTTGTTGCTTAGCTCCAGCCAAAAAAATATAAATATATGTCATGAATCATACTTTTTTAAAGCAAAAAAATCGTCGTTAAACTTGTCACTAACCGATGATCTTGATATTCAGCATTTCTTTCAGACCCCAAAGTGATGATTTTAGTAGGTTTAATGCTCTGGAATTCTTCTCGTAGTTTAACTTTCAAGTTGCTTTCTTGTTCACAGACTTGTCCTTTGCATCTTAAGCCTAAACCATCTTGCTTACCAAGCATAATAAGGGCGTAAATGTCTAAGTTCATGCAAGGGTATTTTGCCTCTGATTCTCGAATGGACAACAGTGAATCTCTTGCTAGAATTCCAGCATGATCTGTATCTCCAAACTGACTATCTTTAGCAATGAGTAAAGAGAGGGAATCGCTCTTGTCATAGTTGGCTAAAACCATCCCTGTAGTAGAGTCTCACCATCCGGGTGCGGCACTATCACTAATATTCTTTCAGTTGTTTTTTCTAATTGGCAGGCGAGGAGTAAACTAGAGCATAAGAAAAGTAGTGTTGTTTTTATTAGGTCCATATTTCTTTATTAATTCTTTTTCAAAACAGGACCGGTGTGATATAGAATCAAATTTGGAGCTGTTAACCATAATTACTTTTATGATAAAATAGCTCTTGGACTTCAGGCAAGTTTTTATGAATGAGTAGGCTCCAAGTTTTCTAGAAAAGTTTGAGCATTTCCCAAATGTATATGTTTTTTCTCTTCCGGCATTCTTTTGTAAGTATGATACATCATAGAAGTTCGCGGATTTTTTTTAAAAAAATCTTGATGCTTATCGATGAAACGCCAAAATAATCCATCCCAAACCTGTTCCCAATTACCTTTGGGATAATTACTCATTTTTTTGATATAGTTAGACCCTCCTACATACGGCTTGGTAGCAAAAGTGCCGCCATCAGAAAACTGACTCATACCATAAACATTGGGCACCATAACCCAGTCGTATGCATCGATGAATAACTCCATAAACCATTTATAGACTTCATCTGGATGAAATTCGCAGAGTAGCATAAAGTTTCCTAGAACCATTAGTCTTTCAATATGATGACAGTATCCAGTTTTTAAAACGGCCTTAATAGTCTCATCCAAAGGGTCAATGCCGGTGGTTCCATCATAAAAAGAGGATGGTATTTTATTCTTAAAATTCCAGAAATTCTGTGTTCTAGCGTAACTTCCTTTACAAATATACATGCCTCTTATAAATTCCCGCCAGCCAATAATTTGACGGACAAAACCTTCCGTAGAGTTAATTGGTATTTTCTCTTTTTCAGCGAAAGAAAGACTTTTTTCTAAGACATAATCTGGCAAGATTATACCTGAATTAAGTAGCGGAGAGAGAATACTATGATTTAAAAAAGATTGTTGCCTTACGATGGCATCTTCATAAATACCAAAATCATAAAACCTATATTCTAAAAACTGTTTTAACCAATCATCGGCTTCTTTATATGTAATAGGGTAAATCGGACAATTTGAGAGGTCTCCTGGGTTATCCTTAAAATTGATGTCAATGTAGGTTAATGCCTCAGTCCAGTAAGATGATGTTTCTGGAAAATAAATACTTGGCGGTGTTTTTCCTTTCGGATACTTTTTTCTGTTATCTGTATCAAAAGTCCACTGACCACCTTCAGGTTGTTGATCTTTGTCAATAAGTATGTTTAGTCTTTTGCGTTGTTGTTTATAAAAGGAAGTCTGAAAAAAAGACTTTTTATCCTTCCTGAAAAATGAAGAGAGATCTTCTCTCGTATTTAGGAATTGTGGGCTGCTGTGCACGTAAAGTTGACAATTTTCGCTGCTCTTTTTAAGTCTTTTTTCTAGCCAGTTGTCCACGGGGTCTATAACATTGATTTCTGTTATATTCTGACGATCTATTTCTTCCTTAAATAGACGAATATCGGACAGATTATGATTGGTGTCTATGTAGTTTACTTTATGTCCTTTATTTTCTAAGTAATCTTTGTAATGTTTCATAGACGCTCTATGAAATGCAATTTTCTGCTTATGAAAATAGTATTGTTTGAAAAACAAATACTCTTCTATGAGGTATATTTCATGACCATTTTCTATCAGAATACTTTCTGCAAAAAGCTGATGTGGGAAGATAATATTGATTGATTTTTTCATACTTTTTTGTTCTGTCTACATCTCTGGCTACAATATTTCACTTCGTCCCAGTTTTTTTCCCATTTTTTTCGCCAAGCATAAGGCTTCTTACAAACCACACATATTTTGGTTGGTAGATCACTTTTTTTCATTTTTGGATGTTCGATTTCTAGTATGCAACAGGACAATTCTTTTGCTCTCTGTCTTTACTTGTGTTTTTTTTCGATGCCCCCATATTTTATCTCTCGCTTTTTTACCACTTTTAGTTAAGTCAATCAGGGGCTCTGGATAGTCTAATTCTAACGCATTAAAAGCTCTATCTAGAGCGGTCATTTTCCATGGCTCGTGGATGAACTCTGGGGGTACTTGACTTAATTCTGGTACCCATTCCTTAATGAAAATTCCCTGTGGATCGTGGTCTTGTGATTGTTTTATGGGATTATACATTCGTATGGTATTTATACCTGTGGTTCCAGCCTGCATTTGAAACTGTGTATAGTGTATACCTGGCTCATAATCAAGAAATAGCTTAGCTAAATGATAAACGCCTTGTCTCCAATCACAATCAAAATGATGACAAAAAACAGAAACTAACATGGCTCGCATTCTGAAGTTTATCCACCCAGTTGCATTTAAACACCGCATGCAAGCATCCACCATAGGAAAGCCGGTACTTCCTTCTTTCCATGCCTTTATAAGTATTGGATCATTTTTGTGTGCTAAAGATTCGTAGCCTCGATTAACACAAAGGGTTTCATAATCACATTCGGATTCAAACTTTTGAATAAAATGACAATGCCACTTGAGCCTTGTCAAGAGCCCATTGAAGCTTCTTTTATTGAATTCATAATTAGGGTGTTTTTTTACAAATTGGAAAGCTTGTTTTATGGTAATATTTCCCCAAGCTAAGTAAGGTGAAATTCTACCACAGGACTTTCGGCTTTCTTTGGGTTTAGAGATATGTTTACTGTAATTCTTACCCCTATCTTGACAGAATGAGTCTAAGTATTTCCATGCATAGGCTTCGCCCGGCATTTGCACTCCTTTAGAATATTTTTTTAAGTCATGCTCTAGCGTTTGGTCTAATTCAAAAGGATTGACAAACAATAAAGATTTCCGTTTCGAAAATTGATTTTTAACTATAGGTTCATTAATATTGGTATTCCAATAATTATCCCA
>JBNMFK010000176.1:0-7946 GCA_051269965.1 Algoriphagus sp.
ATAACGGGATACGCTATCCATCTGCCTTTGATCAACCTCATCAAGTCTCTGTGGTGATGAATGTTAGTATGCCCAATAGAGTGGTTTTCTCTTCTAATATTACCTACAATACGGGTAGGCCACTCACGATTCCAATATCAAAATATAGCTATGCAGATTTACTTTCGGTCAATAATTATTCTGATAGAAACCAGTTTCGATCGCCTGACTATATGCGTTTAGATATTTCTTTCACTTTCAATGGTAAGAAATCAGATGACAAACTGTTTTCTGGAGATTTGATATTCTCTGTTTTTAATCTTTTAGCCAGAAAAAATCCATATGCTATTTGGTTTGACAATACGGGTCAAGCCTTCAAAACGTCCATTTTAGGTACCGCCTTCCCTTCCTTCTCTTATAATTTCTCAATAAACTAGGCGTAGAATGAAACGATTAATAGCATTTATCGCTGTTTTGATGATATTTTCTTGTAGCGAGAGGTTTGATTTTAATGTGGAGAGTCCTACGCTAGGTTTGGTGATAGAGGCTTCGATCTCAGATAAATCTTTTGTAGAAAGTCTTTCATTTCCTTCTGATGGAAGGTACTTCAAAGCTAAATTAAGCTTAACAGGCGACGTAGACAATATCAGAAACGTTAAAGTGACTGGCTCTGAGGTAACTCTCAAAAGTAATGCGGGTGATATGTGGCTTTATGAAGAAGACCCAATGGATAGAGGGACTTACTATCTGAGAAATGATTTTTTTGGAGCAGAGCCAAATGTTTCCTATAAATTGATGGTGGATTTTGCCGGGGGGAAGCATTTTGAGTCTAATTGGGAACATATTCCTTTAAATGATAATCTCGTTGGTGATTTTAAGATTGTAGAGACTTATGAAGAGCAGTATGTATACGAAATCGATGAGTTTGTAATTAAAAATTATAGAGGTGTAGATGTCATGCTTGAGATTCCTGAAACATCAAAGCCAGATGATAGGTTTGTTAGATGGAGTTTTGAACCTACTTGGATACACAGAGCTTCCTTAGCAGAGGTTGGTTTTGAAGGAAGGTTTTGTTGGATAACGAATGACAAATACCTAAAAGATTTTGTGCTTCAAAAAGATAGAGGGGTGGCCTACGAAAAAAGAATGTTTTTCTTGCAAACAGTTAGGAATGAGTTTGTTTATGAATACTTCTCTGCTTTGGTTCATCAAGAAGTGATGTCTGAGGGTTACTTTCAATTTTGGACAGATTTAGACGCTCAAAAAGATAAAGGAGGATTGTTTGATCAGCCACCTTTTGGCCTTTCGACTAACTGGACAACTGAAAATTTGGAATGGTCTGTAAATGGCTATTTTGGTGTAGTCTCTGAAAGTGCTAAACGTTGGGAGCTTACACTGCCAGATTTATCATATGCTGTGGTAAACCCTCTCAAAGAAATATGTGATGAAATCTCTGAAATAGACCCAGAAACAGGGCCAGACCAATGCATGGACTGTCGGAATTATAATCGTGGAATCTCCACCAATATTCCACCGACGTGGTGGACAAGAGAGTTATTTTAGCATTTATGAAAAAGGTTTTTCTATTACTTCTTTTAGGGTTCTATTCCTGTATTGAGAAATATGATTTCAATATCAGTCAAAAGAATAGGGGAATCGTTATTCAATCCTTTATAAGTAATCAATCACAGTCAGAAAGTTTTGCTATTCCGCATGATGGGGAGTTTTTCAAGGTGCTCCTTTCGGAAACCAGTGATGTAGATAATATTAGAAACTCAAAAGTGACCAACGCTAGCGTTTCCTTGATGAATAATGAAGGTACGAGATGGCAATATACAGAGCAGTCTAATAGCGAGTATGTTTTAGAAAAGCCCTATTTTAAAGCTCAAGGTAATCTCCAATATCAGTTAACTGTAATTCTCAAAGAAGGAGATATTTTTCAGTCAAGCTGGGAAAGTATGCCTGTTCTTGACAATCAAATGGGGACCTTTTCAATAAAAGAAGTAAGTCCAGAAACTTATGTTAGGGAGGCTGATGAGTTTGTGATTAGAAGTGTGTCTGGCATTAATGTCTACGTGGATGTTCCCAAAAAAAAGGGTAATGAAACCTATAACTATCAATGGTCTTTTGAACCTTTATGGCAACATACTTCTTCCTTAGCCAGTGCCGTCAATTCTTCAAGGGTGGTTTGCTGGGTGAATAGTTCGTTTTATCAAAAGGACTTCTTATTGCTTCAAGATAAGAAAGGGGACTTTAAAAAGGAATTGTTCTACTTACAAACAAACGGAAACGACCGTGTTTATCAATATTTCTCAACACTTGTTCATCAAGATGTAGTCAGTCCCGAGTATTACAGCTTTTGGAAAGACCTACAGGGGCAAGATAAAAAGGGAGGTTTTTATGATCAGCCACCATTTGGCTTAGAGACTAATTTTACTGGGTCCAATACTAAAAGAACCGTTAACGGCTATTTTGGTGTGGTAAATAGAGTAACTAAACGATGGACGTTTGATCCCTCAGAGTTGTCATATACGATAAATAATAACTTGTACGATCAGTGTATTTTGTTGGACAATGAACCTGGAGCTAAAGAAGGACAATGTTATTATTGTGATGAATATAATCAGGGGAATGCAACTACAAGATCTCCTTCTTGGTGGTAAATGGATTTTTATTTAACGGACACGAGACAGAATAAATTATCATTAAATTTGTTAGAATAAGCCATGTGTTAATTTCTACTAAATTTATCTTCTATTTTGGATATGAAAAGGCTTACTTTAATTTTACTCGTTCTACTTACCCTTCCTTCTTATGGTCAATTAACGGCAAAGGATATTGTAGCTAAAATCAAAAGTGAAGTTAATTGTGACTGGTCAAAAGAAACTGTTGATACCTTTAAAGCAGGTAACCCAGATGCTGAGGTAAAAGGAGTGGCGACTACTTTTATGGCTACTATGGAAGTATTGAAAAAGGCCAAAGCCAGAGGGCTAAACTTTGTGATAACTCATGAACCCACATTTTATTCTCATACAGACGATTTAACCACACACACAAATTCCGCAATACAGCAAGAAAAGCTGGAATATATCAGTGATAATGAAATGATTGTATGGCGTTTTCACGATCATATTCATAAAAATAAGCCAGATATGATTTATCAAGGAGTTCTAGATAAACTGGATTGGCATGCATACCGTAATGGAGATGGAGTGACTTTTACTATTCCAGAGATGACTTTGGAAGAGATAGTAAATCATATAAGAAAACAATTTGATGCCAAAACGTTAAGAATAGTAGGTGACCCTAATGAGACATTCACAAAGGTGGGTTTGGCCTTAGGAGCCTCTGGATCTGGAAGTCATTTTGCTAGATTAGATAACTCTGACGTAGATCTTTTGATAGTAGGGGAAACCAACGAATGGGAGACCGTACCTTATGTTCAAGATGCGATAGAGTTAGGTTACAAACAGGCTCTTATAGTTATGGGCCACGCAGATTCTGAAGAGGCTGGTATGATTTATTTTGCAGACTGGCTTCAAAAGCTTTATGATAATTTGAATATACAATTTATTGAATCTGGTAATCCCTATTGGAATAAATAAACTGGTCCATACCAAACTTCCTCAACGATAAACAATAGATGCAACACACTTTAAAGCTACTCATAACTCTATTGCTGGTAGGCCATGCCTCATTGGCTCAAATGACTCTTAATTTTCCTACAGAGCGATCTGTATTTCAGCGTGACATAAACAATGAAGGCAGCATCTATATTTCCGGAAGCGTAGATAAGAGTGTAGAAAAAATAGAGGTCAAACTAGAAGAGTATAAGGGTGGTGAACTGTTGGCCTTTTTGGGCTGGACCGTGATACAGAACAATTCAGACATTGGTAGTTTTAGTGGAGTATTAAAAGTAAAAGGAGGCTGGTACAAACTCAGCGTAAGAGGTATAATTAACGAGGAGGTATATGGCACTATCGAACTTAACAAAGTAGGCGTAGGTGAGGTCTTCATTATTTCAGGACAATCTAACGCACAAGGAGTGCCCGGACATGGCGGAACAGGAGCAAAAGATGATAGAGTGAACTGCTCAGACTTCACGGATACTGATTTTAGAAATCCAAATACTGATTTAACATTTAGACAACTAGGTGATGATGCAGACATTGGACCTTTAGGTCTTACACCTTGGTGCTGGGGGCAGGTCGGCGATAGTCTTGTGGCCCGTTTGGGTGTGCCAATCATGTTTTTTAATGCCGCCTTAACTCGTACTTCAAGTAGTAATTGGTATGAGAGTTCTGTAGGTCTTCCTACAAAAGATGCTATTTTTCAAGGATATTTTGCTTCTGGATCCCCTTATCAATACCTCAATACTACCATAAAGCAGTATGCTTCTATTTTTGGACTACGATCTGTTTTATGGCATCAAGGAGAGACAGATACTTACCCAGGTGTTCCTGTTGAAGAGGCCCTCTATGGTTATTACAAAGGTCTTATTGAGAATATCAGAAGCGATTTTGGCCAAAATATGGCTTGGATGTTTTCTAGGGTTTCATTTAGTGAAAGTCGAATTTCGGATGTTGTTCTAAGATCTCAGGATAGAATTATAAACGA
This sequence comes from Algoriphagus sp., assembly GCA_051269965.1. GTDB lineage: Bacteria > Bacteroidota > Bacteroidia > Cytophagales > Spirosomataceae > Arcticibacterium. The sequence continues at coordinate 4,597 of JBNMFK010000176.1, forward strand.
ACCTGACTTCAATGTATTTGAAGGGCCATCCACAGATGATTTGGGTCAACCTAGATTTGATGGTGTTCATTTTGGAAATACGCCTACACTAAGAGGTTTAGAACAATTAGCGGGCTCATGGTTAGACAAACTGGATTCTGGATTCTTTGGGGTTTGTCTGCCGATAATTTCAAACCCAATGGTGGATTTAGAAATAAACTGTACGGAAGATTTGCAGGGGATCATGACCTTGTCAGATGGCCAAAGTGTTTTCAAATGGAATGACGGTAATGAAGATACCATCAGAGTAGGCCAATCAGGGGTTTTCTGGGCAGACGTATTTGATGCCAAAGGCAATTCAAAAATATCACAGGCCGTAAATTTGTCTGCCATACGGTTTGAAAGCCCGAATGTGTCTTTAGAGAAAGACTTCGTCTGTGAGGGGGGAAAACTTCTACTAAAGGTAGAAAATGGATTTGAAAATATATCTTGGTCGAGTGAAGAGTCTGGAGAAACTATTGAGGTTTCTAAAGCTGGCACATATAATTACATAGGAGAGAATGCTGTAGGTTGTATTTATCAATCAGACGACCAAGTAATAAATGAAATTGAAGAGCCTGAATTTGCTAAATCACCAACGATAATCCTAAGAGATAAAAATGGACTAGAGGTAGAAAATGTTACTGTTTTTTGTACGGGTGAATCATTTAACTTAACCGGCAGCGAAGGTTTTGATGCTTATATTTGGTCAGACGGTTTCATGGGTCAAAACAGAATATTGGATAGCTCTGCAACGCTTTTTTTTAAGGGATCCTATTTTCCAGGGTGTTTATCACATGAGAGTGAAGCAGTGTCTATTACGCAAATCCCTATGGCTAAAGCTCCAAAATTGGTTAAATCTGGGAAATATGAAATATCTATTTTGGATGGAAATCCATCCAAAATAGTCAATTGGTTTGTAAATGGCTCTTTAGTATCAGAGACAACAGCTACGATCAAAATAGTTCAGGATGGTCTATATAAGGCTTCAATTATAGAAAATAACAATGGGGTTGGTTGCCTTTCTGCTCTTTCCGAAGGACTTAAGGGAATGTTTTTTGGTACACCAGTGAGTGTTGCTTATTTTGATGTTAAATCAGATGTAATTCAAGTAGAAACTTCTGTAAATCAGACGAATGTAAAAATTAAAATTGTAGCTTTGGAAGGAAGAGAGGTCGGTAAAAGTTGGAATATTCCTCTCTGGAACTCCAAGATTTCTATTCCTACTAGAAGTTTAGCGACAGGAATTTATATCGTTACCCTAGAAAGTGATCAAACCATCCTTAGAGAAAGAGTTTTCGTTAGCCACTAAGACTGTTTTATATAAGGTTTTAATGAAAAACAAACCTGTTTGTATTTAACAAAGAAAGCGTGGAGATTTACCCTATTTAAAATAACTGAACCCTAAACATTTTGCCTTCATGAAATTGGCCTTTATTGATATCGCTATTATATTGACCTACTTGGCCTCTACGGTGGTGATTGGTCTAGTACTCAAAAAGAGAGCAGAACAGTCTAAGAGTGACTATTTGCTTGGAGGAAACAAGATTCCATGGTACATGCTCGGCCTTTCAAACGCCTCAGGGATGTTTGATATTTCTGGAACTATGTGGCTGGTAACGTTGCTTTTTGTGTATGGCTTAAAATCCGCTTGGATTCCGTTTTTATGGCCTGTTTTTAATCAGATTTTCTTAATGATTTTTATGTCTATTTGGTTAAGGAAATCTAATGTAACCACGGGAGCAGAATGGCTAAGGACGCGGTTTAGTGGTCGTGGAGAGCGAATGTCGCATTCTGTTATTGTTGTTTTTGCAATTATTTTGGGTTTAGGATATTTAGCTTATGGGTTTATTGGCATCGGTAAATTTGTCGAGATATTTATTCCTTGGGAGGCTGTTTCTGCTTACATCCCTTTTAATGTTACGCCAGAATACGTTCCCCATTTTTATGGTATAGTCTTTACTTGTTTTGCTGTTTTCTACTCACTGCTTGGAGGTATGCTGAGTATAGTTTGGGCAGATATCATGCAGTTTGGTCTCATGGCTGTTTCTGGTATAGTGATTGGTATTATTGCTATGAATGCTGTTTCTGGTGGGGAACTTATTGTTCCTGATGGCTGGATGACCCCTTTCTTCGGTCAGCACTTGGATTTAGACTGGACGACTATTATTCCTGAAGTAAATGCGAAAATAAAGAGTGATGGCTACAGCCTTTTCACTGTTTTTTTTATGATGATGCTTATCAAAGGCCTTTTGGTCTCTATGGCAGGGCCAGCACCTACCTATGATATGCAGAAAATTTTATCAACTAAGTCTCCACGAGAAGCGGCTTTGATGAGTGGCTCTGTTAGTCTCATTTTAATGCCCCTTCGCTACTTTATGATTGCAGGTTTTGGAGCCTTAGCTCTTATCTACTATGATAAGTTAGATTTGATGGTGGGCGGAGCAATTGATTTTGAGCAAATATTGCCTTCTGCAATTAACGAGTTTGTACCTGTGGGTTTACTTGGGCTCTTATTAGCAGGTCTTTTAGCTGCCTTCATGTCTACTTTTGCGGGCACATTAAATGCTACGCAGGCTTATATCGTAAACGATATTTACCTGAAACACATAAAGCCAGATGCAGATAATAATATGATAAAGCGTGTTAATTGGACTGCTGGAATTATCATGGTTATGATAAGTATATGCATGGGTTTTTATGCAAAAGATGTGAATGACGTTCTTCAATGGATAGTAGGTGGTTTATACGGCTCTTATGTGGCCTCTAACATGCTAAAATGGTACTGGTGGCGATTTAACGGAACAGGATTTTTCTGGGGAATGGTAGGAGGACTAGTGCCTGCCTTATCTTTTAGATTCATCTTTGAAGGTGTTTTAGATACTTATACGTTCCCTTTAATGCTGTTGATTTCTCTCATAGGAGCCATAGCCGGAACTTACGCGGCTCCACCTACGGACGATGAGACATTAAAAAGCTTTTATAAAACAGTGAATCCATGGGGTTTCTGGGGACCAATAAAGTCCAAAGTATTGGCCGAAGACCCATCTTTTGGACCTAACAAAGATTTCAAAAGAGATATGTTTAACGTAGGTGTAGGAATTATTTGGCAAACGGCCTTAGTCATATTTCCTATGTACTTAGTTTTCTTAAAAACGGTGCCAACAATGATAGCTTTAGGTGTAGCTGTGGTGTGCACGTATATTTTGAAGAAAAACTGGTTTGATAAATTACCGAAAGACTCATCTTAGGTCACCTCTTGCTGCCCTCTCGTTATGGAAAGGGTTCTTTTTTAGTTGATGTCCGCAAAAAAGAATATACAAAAGGATGTA
>JBNMFK010000177.1:0-7933 GCA_051269965.1 Algoriphagus sp.
CCAAGATGGATATGGGCTGGCAAGCACAAATTTGGATCATACTTATCCCTACTGTGATTTATGCATTCATGTTTGGGGGTCAAAGCTTTCCAAAGCCAAAAATGGAAGGTGTTTCGTCAATTAAAGAAAACCTCAAGGCCATGGTTTCTCCTCTTTTCATATTCATGTTTGTATGTATGTCACTCACTGCTATTTCGGAGTTCGGACCACAGCAGTGGACCTCTCTGATCATGAGCAAAAGTGGAGCTAATCCGATGCTTATACTGGCTTTAGTAACTGGACTAATGGCAGTTGCGAGATACTTTGGTGGTTCTATCATCAGTAAGTTTGACCAAACGGGTGTTTTACTTGGTGGTGCTATTTTAGCTGCCATCGGTATTTATCTTTTTAGTACGCAAACAGGCCCAATGGCCTATGTTGCTGCGGTATTCTTCGCCCTAGGTGTTGCTTATTTCTGGCCAACTATGCTTGGCTTTATTGCGGAGCGTATTCCGCTGAGTGGAGCCTTAGGCCTGTCCATCATCGGTGGTGTAGGTATGTTCTCTTCTTCTATTTTCCAGCCTATCATTGGCGGATGGATAGACAGTGATTTAGCTGTCAAAGAAGCTGAAGGCCTCACAGGTGAAGCCTTAGAACTTGCTGCAGGTCAAGCGACATTGGGTACAATGGTTACTTTCCCAGTAATACTTATTGTTCTCTTTACCGTTCTCTATTTCTGGCAGAAAGGCAAAAAACCTGTTGCTGTTGCAGCGGCCTAGATTAAAATAATCACGTTATATTTGAAAGCACCCATTTACATGGGTGCTTTTTTTATTAAACCACGTTACACATGAATGCCGTAATAGACCTAGGCAATACTTTTGGAAAACTCGCCCTTTTTGAAGGCTTAGAATTATCCTCTATCAAAAAGGGAATTAACGTACTTGTGATGGTAGAAAGGTTAAAAAAACTTAAACCTGAGCATGTATTAGTCTGCTCTGTAACAAAGAATGTGGCCGAATTAAACTTGCTTTTCAAGACCATTCCTAATACCATTGTCTTGACTAAAGACACCCCAATTCCAGTAATAAATGCTTATGCCACGCCAGAGACTTTAGGCTATGATAGGCTTGCAGGAGCTACGGGTGCCCATTTTCTCTTTCCTAATCAAAATTGCCTTTTGATAGATATGGGTACGGCCATAAAGTATGACTTCATTGACGCCAAAGGCATTTTTAAAGGTGGTATAATCTCCCCCGGGATGAAAATGCGTTTCAAAGCCCTACATACTTTCACTAAAAAACTGCCGTTGTTAAACGCAGAAGACATTCTAAACGAAGGCGTTCCCAACCTCATTGGTAATTCTACTGTAACTTGCATAAAAAGCGGTGTGGTGCATGGAATTTCGGCAGAAATTAATGGTTTAATTAGCCGTTATTTAGAACAAGGTTCGCTTAAAATTATAATAAGTGGAGGAGATTCCGAATTCTTTGAAAGTCAGATTAATTATCCGACCTTTGCGGCTCCAAATCTGGTCCTCGAAGGATTAAACAGAATACTAAAATATAATGTTGAGAAGAAAAACTTTACTAAGTAGTCTCATTTTATTGTTCACAGCCCCATTGGCCTTTTCACAAGGTCAGGGAAACACGCCTTATTCTGTTTTTGGAATTGGTGAACTGTCTGATGTCAGCTCAGCTTCCCAAGAAATGATGGGTGGAACAGGTGCCTCTTTCTCAAATGCGTTCTATGTCAACCTTATAAATCCAGCCCTTTTAGTCAAAAATAGAGTAGCCAATAATCTGAAATATGTGGCTTTTGACATTGGTGTTAGGGGTAACTCTAGAAATATATCTACCACCAATGCCGCTCAATATGATTTAGGCATGAATTTAACGCACCTCTCATTGACTACCCCAATAAACGCAAACTGGGCCATGGCAGTGGCATTAAGACCCTACAGTATGGTGGATTATAAATCTAGCTATACCAGACAGATAGTGGGAGCAGAAAATCAAATAGTGAATTTTGACAATGTGAATTCGGGTGGTGTAACACGCGTATCCTATGTAAACTCTTTACGCTTCTTTAAAGACTTGTATTTGGGTGTGGAAGCAGCCTATAACTTCGGAACGATACAGAAAGACAGCAGTAGTTATTTATTTGGTTTACAAACCAATCAACTTAGAAACAGTACAAGATATACCTTAAATGGAGCTTCCTTAAAGTTAGGTTTGGCTTACCAACATAGACTTTCAGATAAATGGCGAATTAATGCCGGAGCCTCTACAGAAATATCAGGAAACTTAAAAGGAGATGTTCTAAAGACCTTTGGAAGCTACTCAGACGCGGGAAATGGTCCAGTACTTGTCAGTATTCCTGATACCACCTTATTCTCTGCAATAAATGGAACCACGCCGGCTCAGCAAAGAATTGGGGTGAGTTTAGAGAGTCCTTTCCATTGGGTTTTTGCGGCCGACTATCATAGCACTAAATGGTCTAATCACCAATCCATCGAAAAAGGATTAGAGAATATCCTTCAAGACACTAAAGAATACAAATTCGGAATAGAGTGGTTACCAAGGTCAACTTCCACTAAGTATTTGAGTCAAGTATTCTACCGAGTTGGTTTTTCTATGGCAGATTCCCCTTATGTCATTAATGGCAATAGGATAAAGGATAATAAATTCTCTTTCGGGATGTCATTACCTATGGGTTTCAGAAATCCTAGTTATGTGAATCTGGGTGTTGCTTTTGGAGAGCGTGGAACCACGGCTAATAACCTCATTCGTGAGCAGTATATCCGTTTTTCTGCCAGCATGAGTCTGCTAAGCCCTTGGTTTATCCAACCTAGAATAGATTAAATGCTTCGATTGTCTTCCATATTATTATTTGTTGGCCTAATGGCTTGTGAAGACCAATCCCTTACGACGGAACAGTTTGTTTACACCGGACCAATAATGACGACAGAAAATCTGGCAATAACTTATTCTGACTCTGGTCGTGTCGTGGTAAAAATGTCAACCGCGTTACAAGAAAAAATGCAAGATGAGAACGAACGCTATCCAAAAGCAGTTTACGTTAATTTTATAAACAGAGATGCGGTAGAATACAGCTCTCTTAGAGGAGATAGCGGTAGGTATGTCAAAAGTAAAGACCACTATGTAATCATGGGAAATGTCTTCTTTTATAATAGAGAACAGCAGCAGAGTTTGTCTACCAACGAGTTAACTTGGAGTCCTGGGAAAAGGAAAATTTACAGCGACAAAAGGGTACAAGTAAATACACCAAACGACCAGATGGTCGGCAATGGCATGGAGGCCAATCATGATTTCAGCAATTACAAATTTACGGGAGGAATTACGGGTTATTTCCAGGTAGATTCCTTGATAACCCAGCCAGACACGAGCCAGTCCCGAGTGTTAAACTAGACTTATTTACAAGCTTCTAACGTCTCTACCACTTCTTTGGTCTCTACTTTCATTTTTTTTTCTAAAAATATATGATTGAGATAAGTTACAAGCTGTGCTATGTCTAAATTATACAATTTAGCATTTGCCGGCATAGCCTGATCATACACTATACCATTTACCTCCACCTTTCCCGCTGCCCCGTTTTTAATGATGCATATCACGTCGGCCGTGTTTTCTAAATGGCTATTATTAGACAATGGGGGATAAAGGCCTTTTAAGCCCTCGCCATTTACACCATGGCAATTGGCACATTTTTGTTTGTACGTAAGCTCACCATAGACCAGATACTGGTCATATTCCATTTGCTTTCTACTTGTACAGGAAAAAATACAGCTTATACTCAAAAGAAAAAGTAATTTTCTCATTCTTCTTCTTTCATCAATAGTTCAATATCTCGTATCATTTGATTCACCTCTTTTTCTACTGTACCGTCATAAATTCCTCTTGGGTAACGATTTTTATCTACTAAAATAAAAGCCCCTGAGTGTAAGAAGCCACCCGTCTCTTCAGCCGTTAAAGTATCTTCTTGTGCAGGAACCATGTAGGCGTTCTCCCCTATTTCATAAATTTCTTCCTGGTCGCCCGTCACGAAATTCCACTGATTTCCACTTATACCCAAAGCTGCGGCGTAGTCATGCAAGACTTTCACCGAGTCATGATAGGGGTCAATGCTATGAGAAAGTATCTTCAAAACGTCATTCCCGTCAAAATGCTCATAAACTCGAAGCAGCTGCGTCTTCATAACAGGGCAAATCGTTGGACAGGAAGTAAAGAAAAAATCTGCCACATAGATATGACCGTCCATGTCTTTTTGGCTAAGACTTTCACCATATTGATTCACAAAATCAAACTCAGGAATGGTATGTTTCTGCTCTATGCCATTAGTATCCATCGTTTTCCTTCCCAAATAAGGCAATGAGCCATCTTGAAAACTACAAGAATTTAATAAAAATCCACTAAAAAGAAGTACTAAGAATTTATTCATTTTTTCCTAAAAAGGTATTTGCTTTTTCCATCACCGAATTCGTGGCATCGCTAATCGTTATAATTTCCAAGTTTAAGATAGTATACAGTTTGAGTTTTTCTGATTTGTCTTCTACATCATTCATCGCAGCAGCAAACTCATCCATCCAGGTGTACATGGCTTCATTTGCCTTTGTTAGGTCATGACTTAGGTCTAGGGCTACCGTTTTTAATGAGTCTAATTCTGGCAAATCAGCTACCTTGGCCAATATCTTGGTTTTCACCTTTGGAAGAAGCATACTTTTAGGCATAACCTCGTCATGTCCTTCCATAAGTTCACCATAAACTTTTTCTATCGCTATATCTTGCTCCGAAGGACCGCAAGCCACCATAAACATCATTAAGATACCAGCGGTCAATACTTTTTTCATACTTTTTTATTGTTCTAATAATTCTAGTGCACTTTGAATAGAGCTGTCTGACGGATTCTCTCCTCCTATCATTTTAGCAATCTCTAAAATCCTTTCGTTTTCATTTAGTTTTTTAATACTACTTACTGTCCTCTCTGAAGTATCTTTTTTATACACAAAGAAATGACTCGTTCCCTTTCCAGCTATCTGATGCAAATGTGTAATAGCCATAACCTGCATATTTTTACTCATTTGTCGCATCATTTGTCCCATCTTCATCGCCACTTCCCCAGAAATTCCAGTATCGATTTCGTCAAAAATAATAGAAGGCATAGCTGTTTTCTCTGCCAGAATATATTTCAAAACTAACATTAGTCTTGAAAACTCTCCTCCAGAGGCTACTTTCCGTAAGCCTTGAAGGGCGAAACCTTTATTGGCTGAAAAAAGAAAAGCAATCGCATCTAAACCATCTTTTTCATAAACTTTACCCTGAATGTCAATTTTGAAGTCTGCATTCGGAATGCCCAATTCTCTTAGCAGAAGCATCACTCTCTCCTCTAATTCGCCACTAATGTCTGATCTAGATTTTGACAAAGCCATGGCCGATATATTGATTTTAGATTCAGCTGCATCTAAATATGATTGAAGACTCTTTAATTTGTCTTCGAAGTTTAAAACCTCCTCTACTTTTATACTTAAATCTTCTTCAGTACTTTTTAATTCGGATAGCGTCTTCACTTGATGTTTCTGTTGTAACCTAAACATCAGGTCAAGTCTACCTTTAAGTAATTCTATACGCTCAGGATTATGCTCTACCTCGCTTTCGAAGCCGGCGATTTCGTCGGCCACGTCTGAAAGTTCTAGCTGGATACTTTGAAGCCTCTTCTTCAAAGTTTCATAAGCTGCAGCTAATTTTGTTATAGGATTTAACTGTGCAGAAGCCTCTTGTAGAGCCGTAATTAAAGATTGATCCGGATGATTTAAAAGGCTTGAAACCTGAGACAGACGAAGTTTGACCTCCACAGCATTTTCTAGCACCGCGAGCTCTTCTTCAGCTAGTTCTTGCTCATCTTCTTGAAAATTTGCTTTTGAAAGTTCTTTTAGCAAAAAGTTATTGTAATCAAACTCTTTTTTAAGAACTTCCGATTGCTCAGATAGCTTATTTAATGCCCTCTCTGCAACTTTAAATGTCTTATAATCTTTTTTATAGATTTCTACTAAAGCTGAATTCTCCGCATAGGAATCTACCAGATCTAACTGATACTCTGATTCTCCCAAAAGTATAGAATCATGCTGCGAATGAACATCCAGTAAACTCTCGCCTATTCCTTTGAGTATGTCCAAGGTAACCGGGCTATCATTGATGAAAGCCCTTGATTTGCCGGCAGGACTAATTTCTCTTCTGATTACCGTTACTTTTTCAAAATCAACAGCTACGTGTTCAAAAAGAGTCTCTAGTCCAAGTCCTTTAATATTAAAGGTACCTTCCACGATACACTTATCTTCTTGGTCTAACAAAGCCTTGGAGTCTGCTCTTTTACCCATTAGTAGACCCAATGCCCCAAGGATTATAGACTTTCCTGCACCAGTTTCACCAGTAACGATATTTAATTCAGCGTCTGGTGAAATTTCTAAATGCTCTATGAGAGCATAATTTTTAATTAAAAGATGGGCTAGCATAGGCATTTTTCTTAAGTACAAAGCTAGGCATAGAAGCCCTTGGAATCAAAGGTGAACGTAATAAATTAGGGTCTATTTATTAGCATTTTAAGCTTATTGAGATCTATTGTCCTACACCCTGTCCGAACCTCCATTCAAGGCCCCTTTCTTTTGGAAATAGCCGAGCTTTCTTTAGTTGTGGGGCTTTCCAAATCCTCATTGACCAAGTTTATGACCGATTTAATAAGGTCTGCCACTTCTGCCTTTCTGTGATCTCATGGTACAAAAATGAGAATGTAGCTTATGTCTTTACCTGATCTGCGTAAAAGACCCTTGCGATCTAGCAATAACGTGCCCTCATGAAAGCCTCAACTCATATATTCTTTGTCTATCGATGGTATTATGCGTCCGAAAGTTTTTCTGAGATAGAGAATATAAGCTTTAAGGTATGCCTGTGACGCAGAAGCTCATTGACACCTGGACTAAAAGACAAAATAGATGCTCGTAGATCTTTATAAAGTTCAATCTGAGCATCAGATTTCAGGTCCACGTAATAAGAAAAATCTGGATCTATTTCTCTGGTAGGCCTTATGGATCATGATTTTACGTTTTATGTAACAGTCTAATAAGGCATATAAACCAACAGCTCCCGTCACGTGCTTTAAGGAATGACTACGTGTAAAACCAAGGCTCTCATGAATTTGACCGTCTTATGTTTCAAAAACTATAGCCAGCAAATAACCTCCTAATAAGTACCAATAGCCTTGAGCCAATGTATAATCTATCTTATCAGTTATAAGAATAATCGGCATAGCAAAAGAGGAAAAAATTGGATGAGAGCATGCCAGCGTAAATTATCAAAGAAGCACTAATAAACCATCGACCCTGAACCTAGTAAAGCGAGCACAAGAAGCATTTACCTGCCGAGTTTGTAAGAAATATACACACTTATTATTATGGATAAAATGGCCCTGAAGGCAATAGTCATAGCTAATCTATCTCACATCAATGTAGCATCAGATAGAGCAAAATAGTAGTAAGTAGAGCCCAGTGACATCAATGTTATCCAAGACAAACTACTGTAATCGAGTATTCACCAGAACTTTCAAATGCCAGATATCCCAAAGGCCAACAAAGAAAAAAGGAAGATTAGAAGCTACATTAAAGAAATTAGGTATGCCCAAATGCTTTAAGTTATCACTTAATTTATGATAGCTTAAATCTTGTGGAATAGGTCCATGGACTAGGAATAAACGAAAATTACCAAGTCTCCTGCCAATAAAAAAAACAACCTATTTGAGGACTATAAGGACCCCTTTCAGCCTAAACTATTATAAAAAACATCCAAAGATTGAGTCCAAACATCTGAGCTTCCTAGTTGGCAAATATAACCCACATCTTTCATGATCGTCAGGGTAGCATATTTACAGACTTCAGCTTTTAATTGGA
>JBNMFK010000178.1:0-7873 GCA_051269965.1 Algoriphagus sp.
CAAAACTTCTTGTGTGATACTTTCGATCTTTGAGCCTGGCACAATATCTCTTTCAAGAGGTACTTCATAAGAATTCGCTTTGCCGTACTTATTTAGAGTAAACGATTGAAGCTTATTTACTCCCGCTGAAATACCATCGGACAAAACGGTGAACTCCTCAATTTTCTCGCTGTTTTTTGAATTCAATGTAGGTGTAAGCCCTAAATTATTAATTAACCGTATACCATTCTGTAAGAACGGTTTTGAAACGGCCTCTACACGTTTTATTTGTCCGAGCCAATGCATTTCTTCCCCGAGGAAAAGGCATTCTTCAATAAACTCTTTGGGCTCAAAAATTTCTTGCGTATCATATAACCTGAGGCCATGACCCACGACCTGATAGGCCTCTATGTAATTACTTAAAATTACTGGAGCTACGAGTATTTTCATGCCCTTTATGAGGGCCGGAATATTAGATTTCGTCTCAAAAATATGTGTTTGCCAGTCGGCTCTAATATTTCCTAACTCGGCTTCTATTTCTGTCGTAAAGATCTCTTTTGAAGAATAGAAAAACTCAAATTTGAAGAAATCACGGAGTTTCATGATTTCTGTCCAAAAAGTAAAAAGCCTATCTTCTAAGGGTTCTGCATCAATCTTTAGTAAGGCTAACTCAATAAACGCCCTGTGGTAAAAATGATGAACGGACATATTTGCATAGTATATGGCCTGCATATACTTCTCCCTGTTTACAATATATTTGGTGTGCAAACTATCCCCGTGTCGCAGTAAAATGCCATTTTCTGTCAGCATATTTAAAGCCTCTTGAACACTTTTGCCAATAGACTGTCCTCTATCAACCAAAGCATCTACTTTATGGCTTTCAATAAGGTTCATTAGATTGGCCACGGTACTTTCTACGCCTCTCTTACTCAAAGCAAACTTACTGAGCAGTGAAAGACAAACGAGAGAAACGGTGGTTATAGGTGTAATTCTATTGATTTTATGAACGAGATCAAATGCGAGTTTGGATACCGAACCTTCTTCTAAAATTTTCTCATCGGAGGCCCTTTCGGTATCAGGTACATTAAAATCTGTACTCTTACCCAAAACGGCCGGAGCTCCTATTCTAAGTGAAATTTTACCTAGATTGTTTTTAGACATTTTTCGGATGTAATTATACATCCATTTAAAATCCTCGGGTTTCTTTTTCTTCCCCCGACCTTCCTCAGTCATTTCTGCTACATCTGGAATTAGATCAAAGACAATAGAAACAGGTACGTATTTTACTTTATTCGTCACATCTTGATCGGCCTCCATAATGTATTTAAGAATACCCATTTGAGGCCAAACAAGCTTTCCAGTTCTGGATCTAGTACCTTCTAGAGCCCACATAAAATGGGCTTGCTTATTAAGCAGTGTGGTAATATAATGTCTTAAAGTAGCCTTGTAAATAAGGTTATCTTTAAATGACCGACGAATAAAAATAATACCATTTTTTCGAAGCATTTTTCCCATGGCAAACAGATCTAGGTTAATACCCGCAAAAAGATAGGGGATAGGTAAACCATGTCTTGCTAAAACTAGAGACAGCACCATTAAATCAATATAGGATTTATGGGTAAGCAAGAACGCAACAGGATGCTTTCGCATGACCTTCGCTAGATTTTTTATTTCCTGGGCATTTACATCAATGGATTTGTCATAGCCTTGACTTAGCAGGAATTGGAACGTTTCTATAAAACCAATACCCACTGAGGTATCATGTTCTGCAAATAGTTCACCTAAGTACGTTTCTGCATTTATGTTAGCTTGTACGTGACTTAAACCCTCTTGTACTGAAATTCTTGATAGGTTTTTTTGAAAAACAGGGTCGTTCAGGATTTCTTTAATCTGACTTTTTTTCTTTTCACTCATGAAAGACTTTTCTTGACTAGTGTTGTTGATGTTTGCCCAAGGACAGAATTACCTCAAAATTGACTTTAGCTCATCTTAGGATCCTAAGGACTTTTTCTTCCTGCTAATGTAATCAACATTTAAACCAAATGTAAAAGTTTATAAACCCTCTGCTATTTTATTTTGCATTATATGTGCAAAAAATGTAACTAAAGTTTGTTTATTGCACGTGTATCCAGAGACAACTTAAGTTTACCAGTAATCATCAACATGTCTAAAAATAAAGTTTCACGCCCTGGTCTTATTAGTTTGATAAGTGAACCAGGTCGGGCCCTATTTGAAGCTGGAATCTCTTCTTCTATTAAAAAGTTTTTCATTAAGAAAGGAGTTGGAGACGGGCATCCAGTGGTTGTTTTACCAGGCTTTATGAGTTCTGATAAGTCTACTAAAGCCTTAAGGAAATACATTGAGAATGCGGGTTATCAGGTTTTTGACTGGGGTTTAGGCAGAAATTACGGTAAAATGGAGTATCTCGAAATTTTATATGCTAGGATAGATGAGATCCATCAGCAAACGGGTCAGCCGATAAGTCTTGTGGGATGGAGCTTGGGAGGCGTTTATGCCAGACAGATAGGAAAGGAGAGGCCTGATATAGTTAGACAAGTCATCACTTTGGGCTCTCCTTTTCGGGGTGTGTCAGAGCCAAACAATGTTTCTTGGCTATACAGATTAATTAATCGGGGAGAGAAAGTTGAAAACATTAACACAACCTTGTTAGAAAACTTGCCTTTACCTGCACCCGTACCTACAACTGCCGTTTTTTCTAAAGTAGATGGCATAGTTCCGTGGAGGATGTGCCTTGAAACTGTAGAGTCCGATATTCATCAAAATATTGAAGTCAGAAGTAGCCATTTAGGGTTGGGTAGTAATTTTACCGTCCTAAATCTTATTGTTAATCGCCTAAAGCTTGATAGAAGCAATTGGGTCAAATTTAAGCCCGAAGGCTTTCTTGAAGGCCAATTACTCTATCCAACTCATTGAAATCTAGGACACTTTAACTCCTTTCCAAAAAGCTACATAACCCTTAATTCCTTTGGCCAATTCTGAGGTCTCAGGATAGTACCAAGCGGCATCTGTATTTACTTTTCCGTTTACCTCTAAATCATAGTAAGATGATTCACCTTTCCAATGACAGGTAGTATGGGTATCATTAGGTTTGAAAAATTCTTTTTTGATAGCGTTTGGTGGGAAATAATGGTTTCCTTCTATTACTACGGTAGCATCGCTTTCAGCTATGACTACATCATTCCATTTTGCTGTTTTCATTCTGTTGAGATTTATATTTTTTGTATTTACGTAAATTCTACGTGATAAGGATTGTTCAGTATTATCATCGAGTCATTTAAAGCAACTCGTTCAATACTGCCCAGACAGTTTCTGCTAAAATCTTATGACCTTCTGCTGTTGGGTGAATCCCATCAGACTGGTTTAAATCTGCTATTCCACCTACATTTTTTAAGAGAAAGGGGACTAAAGAAATATCGTTTTTCTTTGCTAAATCAGGCCAAATATTTTCAAATTCAGTTGAATATGCTTTTCCCATATTTGGTGGGATCTGCATACCCATTAAAATAATTTTAGTTTCTGGGTTTTTCTCCCAAACTTTATCAATCATTTCTTGAAGATTAACTTTAGACTCTTTTAAAGGAATACCTCTTAAACCGTCGTTAGCCCCTAATTCTAGTACGAAAATAGCTATCTTTTGCTTGAGTATCCAGCCCAGTCTGTTTTTGCCCCCAGTAGTCGTTTCGCCACTCAGTCCAGCATTAACAACGTTATAATCAAATTTCAGAGAGTCTAACCTTTTTTGGATCAATTCTGGAAAGCCCTCGTTTTCTTCTAATCCGTATCCGGCTGTTAGGCTGTTCCCAAAAAAGAGTATCGTTTTGGAATTATTATTCTCGGCTGTGGTGTTCTTTATTCGTATATTTTCGGAAGCACTTGCCTCTGTTTGTTTAGTTTCCTCCGAGGTACAAGCAAAAGCTGTAACTAAAATAAAAAACTTTAAACGCTGAAACATAAGCATAAGATTGACTGGTTTTAAAGACTTTAACAACAATGACTAAAATATTAAACGTAAGCGGTCTCAGCAAAGTTTATAAAAGTGGAAGTAAAGAGCTAACTGTTCTTGATGATATCACTTTTGATGTAAGCTCGGGAGATACTTTTTCTATAGTTGGACCTTCTGGGAGTGGTAAAACGACTTTATTAGGCTTGTGTGCAGGCTTGGATGATGCTAACTCAGGCGAAGTAATTCTTTGTGGAACCTCTTTAAATAGCTTAGGTCAGGACGAAAGGGCTTTGCTTAGAAATGAACATGTAGGTTTTATTTTTCAGGATTTCCAACTTTTACCGACACTTACGGCCATCGAAAACGTAAGTGTACCGCTGGAACTTCAAGGGGCCAAAAATGCGGTGTCTAAAGCTAAAATATTGTTAGAAAAAGTAGGTTTAGGTGATAGGCTAAGCCATTATCCTTCGCAGTTATCTGGTGGAGAGCAGCAGCGAGTGGCTTTAGCGAGAGCCTTTTCTACAAGTCCATCCATTCTTTTTGCGGATGAACCGACTGGTAATTTGGATGAAGAAACAGGGGAGAAGGTCATTCAATTACTTTTTGAGCTAAATAAAGAAGCTGGTACTACTTTGATTATCGTTACGCACGATATGGATTT
The DNA here is from genome assembly GCA_051269965.1 of Algoriphagus sp. GTDB lineage: Bacteria > Bacteroidota > Bacteroidia > Cytophagales > Spirosomataceae > Arcticibacterium. The sequence continues at coordinate 4,605 of JBNMFK010000178.1, forward strand.
AGCAGAGCGAACACAACACATCTTACGTTTAAAAGGAGGTAAAATACTAAGCAATACATCTGTGTAATGACGAAATTAAATTCTTCTTCGAAAGCTGGTCTTGCTTGGATTTTCAAAATGGCTTGGCGAGATGGCAAAGCTAGTGGTGGTCGTTTGATACTTTTTATGTCTTCTATTGTTCTTGGCATTGCCGCTGTGGTTTCTGTTCAATCTTTCAGCAAAAACTTAGAGGACAATATCCAGCTACAATCTAAAGCCCTTATGGGAGCTGATTTCCTGATAGATAGTAATGAACTCCCTTCTGAACGTGTCCAAATAATTATGGATTCTCTGGGAGGAGCAAATGGTCGAGAAATAAGCTTTAACTCTATGGCCGCCTTTCCAAGTAAGGAAGTCAGTAAGTTTATAGAAGTAAGAGGAATAGGAGGAGATTTTCCCTTATATGGCGTCTTAGAAACTATTCCTATCGGAGCTGCAGCCGCATATAAAGTAAATGAGGGTGCTCTGGTAGACGCTACATTAATGCTACAATTTGACTTACAAATTGGTGACAGCGTTAAAATAGGTGAAATCACTTTCCCGATATTAGGCTCTCTTAAAGCAGCCCCAGGTAGTAATGCTATCTCTACCACAGTAGCACCACCGATTATCATACCTTATGAAACTGTTGGAAAAACAGGTCTTATTCAGCTAGGGAGTAGGAAAAAGTATAATTATTACTTTTCAGCTAAGCCCGAGCAAGATATCGAAGCTTTAGACAAATCGATAGACGCTATCTTAGATTCTGAAAATGCTGATTTTGATTCACATACTTCTGTGAGCCAGCGATTAGGTAAGCGTTATGATAATTTTGCCAAGTTCCTGAATCTGGTTGCCTTTATTGCCTTGTTGTTAGGTTGTGTTGGCATTGCCAGTTCGGTTCATATTTATGTTAAAGAGAAGCTGAAAGTGGTGGCTGTTTTAAAATGTATTGGAGCTACGCGTCAACAAACATTTTCAATTTTTTTGGTTCAAATAGCGATTTTAGGTCTTATAGGAGGTCTTTTAGGTACATGTCTAGGGTTAGTCTTTCAGGGTTTATTTCCTCTATTCATACAGGCCTTATTACCTTTTGAGGTTCAAATAAGTCTGGCTGTACAGCCGATAATTATGGGACTGATGCTGGGCGTTTCTATGTCGGTTTTATTTGCACTTTTTCCACTGCTAAGTACCTGGTATGTTTCGCCATTGGAAGTTTTAAGAGTACAAAATTCTAGTTCTTATCAATCAAAGAGGGCCGGTGTACTTGTTTTACTTTTCATAACGGGCTTTGTCCTCTTGTTTTCGTTCTGGCTCTTAGAAACCTGGGCTTCCGCATTTGGTTTCGTGCTGGTTGTTCTAACAACGTTTGCTATCCTTTACGGAGTTTCAAGCTTGTTCATGTGGAGCATCAAGAAGTTTTTCCCAGTGTCTTGGAGCTTTACTGGTCGCCAGAGTTTGTTGAACCTTTTTAGGCCAAATAATCAAACCATGGTTTTAGTTTTGGCTATTGGCCTAGGTAGTTTTTTGATCAGCACGCTATATTTCACCAAAGACATTTTGCTGTCTAAAACATCAGTAGAAGCCAATGCTAAGAATCCAAATGTTCTTTTATTGGATGTTCAAGCCAATCAAAGAGAGGCTTTAGTGGAAATTATTAGGCCTAGAGGTTTAGAAGTTTTAGACAATATACCTATTGTGACGATGCGTTTGCAGAATATCAAAGGCATTCCAGTAAAACAAATGCATCTCGATACGAATTCAACCGTAAAACAATGGATTTTGCACCATGAATTTAGAACTACCTATAGAGATACATTGATAGGTTCCGAAAGTATAGCGGAAGGCAAATGGCCTATTAAATGGAAAGGAGCAGGACCGGTAGCTATTTCGCTTTCTGATAATGTGGCAAATGATGCTCAAGTAGCTTTAGGGGATACAATGGTTTTTAACGTACAAGGGGTACTTATGGAAACCGTTGTAGGGAATATTAGAGCGGTGGATTGGGGTAGGGCACAGCTCAATTTTTCTGTACTTTTTCCTACAGGAGTTTTAGAAAATGCACCACAGTTCAACATTTTGACAACAAACGTGCCTGATGAAGCTACTTCAGCGGCTCTACAGCAAGAAATTGTGCAATCCTTCCCAAATATTACAGTCATAGACTTGCGTCAAGTTTTAGATACCATTCAAGGTATTTTAGACCAGATTTCTTGGGTGATAAACTTCATGGCTTTCTTTAGTATCCTCACTGGAATTATAGTTTTAATTGGTTCAGTAAGAACCAGTAAGTATCAAAGGATTAGGGAAAGTGTACTTTTAAGGACACTGGGAGCTAAGAGTAATCAAATACTCAGAATTACGGCCCTCGAGTATTTATATTTGGGCGGAATAGGAACAGGAATTGGTATTTTTCTATCGCTCTTGAGCAGTCAGTTGCTCGCCTACTTTGTGTTCGATACCATTTTTAGGCCATCTTGGATACCCTTCTTAGTTTTATTACCCGGGGTTATGCTAATTGTGCTAGGTATTGGCCTGTTTAATAGTCGAGTGGTCATAAGAAGCTCGCCTTTGGAAGTTTTAAGGAAGGCTGAATAGTATTTTTTTAGTTTTTGAAAGTTTACTTTTCGGCTTTAGGGTACTCACTGCGTTTCTAAAGCTATAGGTTTTTAGCCATATCAGCCATCGATCTTTGACAAACTTGTTCTTACTGCATAGCGAATATTAGTAGGTAATGCTTAAAGGGTGTAGGTTAGAGCCAACACTAAATTAAAAAGCTATATTTATCTTTTAAAAATAAGGTTACATGAATCCAGCTTCTATCTTTTCTTTTGGTAATTCTTTTGTGCTTTTGGGTTGGTTGCTACTATTTATTGTACCCAATTGGAAACATACTCAGACTCTTGTCTTGAATGGAATTATATTAGTCTTAGCGATACTTTATTCCTTTATGATTCTGAAGGATATCGGTAATTTTGAAATGGACAGTTTTAGCAGCTTAGTTAATGTGAAGGCACTTTTCGCACAAGATGGGGCTGTTGCTGCTGGTTGGTTACATTATTTGGCTTTTGATCTTTTTGTTGGGGCTTATGTGGTGAGAAGGTCTAAGCAATTAAATATTTCAAGATTAATTTACAGTCTTATCCTTCCTTTCACTTTTATGTTTGGCCCTCTAGGTTATTTGCTTTTTGTTATTGCAAAAGCTATTAAAACGAAGAGTATCCATGAAACTGCTTAAGGAGATTTTAGAA
>JBNMFK010000179.1:0-7831 GCA_051269965.1 Algoriphagus sp.
AAGTGAAAATATCAGGTACTCCTGATGTACTTTATGTAGGCCAAGGCGGTTTGTTTGAAGTAAAACTAGACCCCAACTACAGTGAAAATAGCTGGATATATTTGACGTACGCCAAGCATAAAAAAGAGACTGGTCGTGTAATGTCTACCACGGCTTTAGTAAGAGGTAAATTAAGTGGGAATACCTTTGTACAAAAAGAAGAGATTTTTGAGGCTCTGCCTTATTTTCCTACCCGCCATCACTATGGTGCCAGAATGGTTTTTGACAATGATGGCTACCTCTTCGTTTCTGTGGGAGACCGTGGTGTACGAGAGAAAAACCCACAATCTTTAGAAAATCATGCCGGTAAAATTCATAGAATAAGAGCGGACGGAAGCATTCCAGAAGATAATCCATTTTATAACACAGAGAACGCCGTAAAATCCATATGGAGCTATGGTCATAGAAACCCTCAGGGTTTAGATTATGACAAGGCTACGGGTACGCTGTGGGAGCACGAGCATGGCCCTAGAGGTGGCGATGAGCTTAATATCATTAAGAAAGGGGAAAACTTTGGCTGGCCTGTAATTTCCTACGGTATTAATTATGACGCTACTACCTTTACCGATATTACAGAAAAAGAAGGCATGACTCAGCCAGAACTTTACTGGCTGCCCTCTATCGCACCGTGTGGGATGTCTTTCGTAACGTCTGACAAATATGGACCTTGGCAAGGAGACTTATTAGCTGGTTCGCTGCGGTTTGACTATTTAAACCGAGTAGACCTTAAAGATGGTACAGTGAAAGACCAAGAAAAACTTCTGATTAATATAGGAAGACTTAGAAATGTGGTTCAGGCAGACGATGGCTTCATTTATATAGGGGTTGAAGATCCCGGAGTAGTTTATAGATTAATTCCTCAATAGATTCCAGCAATAAGTCATAACAAATCTTAAATGGCACTTCTAATTAAGTAACAAACATGAAAAAAATACTTGGAATACTGTGCATTGGAGTTTCTCTTGGGCTGAGTGCTCAAAATTGGAAAGTTTTAGAAACTCCGACAGAAACGACTGCCAGAAGTGAAAACTCTATAGTCGCTATTGGGAGCAAAATATATCTCTTTGGCGGTAGAGGCATGAAACCAATGGAGGTTTATGATACCAAAACCAACACTTGGGAAACAAGAGGTGCTTTGCCTTTAGAAATTCATCACTTTCAAGCCGCAACTTACAATGGCGAAATATATGTAGCAGGTGCCTTGAGTGGTCCATTTCCTCATGAAATACCAATTCCAAACATTTATATCTATAATCCCGATAAAGATGAGTGGCGTAAAGGAGACGAAATTCCAAGAAAAAGAGGGGCTGCTGGATGTTTTGTTTATAGAGATAAAATTTACGTTGTCAATGGCATTCAAGATGGTCACTGGGATGGACACGTGAGCTGGTTTGACGAATATGATCCTAAAACTGGAGATTGGAGAGAGTTACCAGATTCACCCCATCCAAGAGACCATATCAATGTAGGCATGGTTAAAAGTAAATTAGTGGTCGCCGCAGGCAGAAGATCTAATTTTAAAGAAGATGATGCCTTCTCATTGGTTTCTCCATACACGGATATTTACGACTTCAAAACTAATGTTTGGACTACAGTAATTGACCAAGATATTCCGACAAGACGGGCAGGAATAGGTGCTGTTACATTAGGAAATAAAGTCTATTTTATTGGCGGTGAGGGCCCTGCTCAAAAAGAGGCCCATGATCAGGTAGAAGCCTTTAACGTGAAAACCATGTCTTGGGAAATTATGCCGAAGCTTAATCAAGGGAGACATGGTATTGGAGCTACCAAAGTGGGGAAAAATATTTACGTTTCTTCGGGAGTATCTGTCAGAGGTGGCAGGCCTGAGCTAAACAGCATGGAATGTCTAGGCTGTAAATAAACCAACTTTACTTAATTCAAGGGCTGAGAATCGAAGAGGTTCTCAGCAACTTTTTAATTGATAATAATGAAAAAGTTTCTTTTCCCTTTTATTCTCCTTGTCGGAATCAATGGTGTATTTGCTCAAAAGATGGCAGACGATCAGGCTTTAAAAGATCTTATTCAAAACTCATTTGATGACATCTTTAGTGCTCATGACAAAGAAACTGTTTCTAAATATTATACAGACGATTTTCTTCTCTTGGAAGCCGGCGTGGTTTGGAACCTAGATTCTATAGACCACTATTTAGACCGAGCTAAAATGAGAACGAAAAAAGTGAATCGTGTAAACTCTTTTGACTTTTTCCAAATAAAAGTCACAGGTAAAAGAGGTTGGATAGCCTATCAAAACTATGCCAATATCATTATGGATAGTAAAGTAGTTAGCAAACTTCACTGGCTAGAAAGTGCTACAGCAATCAAAACTAAAAAAGGCTGGAGACTAGATATGTTACACTCCACACGTGTGAAAGACTAAACATAAGTAGTCTATAAAACCCTAAGCTTAGCATAGGCTTCAGGAGCAGGAGCCTACGGCTTTTTTCTCTCTCAGGAATCAAAATTGAATACCCATGTTGATAACTAAATTTGCTCGCCAAAATCGTCATCATTAAATTAGAAGTTTATTAAACTCTGATTATTGAGCTTATTAGCTAATCAGCTCTCTTAAATATCATGAAGGTATCGCCCTTAGAGCCGTTTCAAATAGTGTACTCGCTTTTTCAGCACCAACATTTAGGTTATCTCTTTGAATCCTACGTGGTACAACTTAATCCGCGAGGAGAGCTCACTTATGCCCTTCAAAACGTCTCTTCTAAGAACATAAAGGAGTTTTCAGAAGGAATTGATTGTGTCGATATTGAGCTAGTAAAACTGATGGATGCCATTCAGCAGGACACCATACTTAAAAAGTTCAATCCTAAAAAACTAAAACCTTTTGATTATTTCAATAAGGTTTTTGGTAATGAAAGACCCGATTTAGGAATGCAGGCAGCCATTGAAGAATATTTAAATAAGTACAGAGGACAAATATTACCCAAACTTATTGGTAAGCGTTTTTTTATCATGAGTGACGACGGTGACGCCACAAAAACGGAAGTAGAAGTTACTGCCGAGAAGACCAAGGTCTATCTAAATTTTGAACGCTACTCAGACCATACCATCTATTACCCTATATTGAAGTGTGCTGGCGAAAAGATAAAACTGCAGCATGTTGGAGCACAACTATTAAGCGATACTCCAGCTTTTCTGCTCAGTCAAGGGAAACTACATTACTTTGAAGATAATTTAGATGGTAAAAAACTAAAACCCTTCTTTGATAAGAACAATATTAGAATTGATAGACGGATAGAGAAAACCTATTTTAGAAAATTTGTAGGACCACTTATAGCCCAGTTTCATGTTTTTGGAAGAGGGGAAGGCTTTACTATTACAGAAGAAAAGGAATCTGCCTCTCCCGTGATGACCATTAGCGAAATAGGCCAAACCCCAACGCCACTAAACCTTTTTGATAAACCACAAAAGAACAAAAATGCCGCAGAAAAAATAAACCTTGATATAAACTTCACCTATGGCAATTCCACATTTAGGTTTGACAGTTTAGCAGCGAATGCCTACGTCAATGTAGAAGAAGTAGGCGAAGGCTGGGTTTTTCATAAAGTAAGAAGAGACTTAGGCTACGAAAAAAGTATTATCAACCTTATAAAAGAATTAGGGCATAATCTAATTCACGGAAGAAAGACCCTCTCGAAAAATGCTGGATTTACGTGGTTGCAGAAAAATGCTGAAGCACTTGAGACAGCAGGAATTGAAGTAAGGCAAGCTCCCGGCTCTGAAAAACAATATCATTTAGGCACGTCATCTATAGAAGTGAGTATTGAAGAAAATAGTGATTGGTTTGATATCAAAACGAAGGTTCAGTTTGGTTCCTTTGAAATACCATTTTTAAAACTTCGAGAACTAGTTTTGGCTAATATTAGAGAATTTAAGCTGCCAAATGGACAAATAGCTGTAATTCCAGAAGAGTGGTTTATACGTTATCACGAACTTTTTACATTGACAGATATTGGCGAAGATGACGAGTTAATTCTTAAAAAACACCATATAAATCTAGTTCAAAATCTTGATGAAGAAGGTCTCGCTAATACGGTGATAGGTCGTAAACTTCAAGCTCTCAATAACTTTGAAGAAATAAGAACTTATGATATTCCAGAGAATTTTAAAGGTACACTTAGGCCTTATCAAAAGGCCGGTTTCGACTGGATAAACTTCTTAAGAGACTTCAATTTAGGAGGCTGCCTAGCAGACGATATGGGTCTAGGAAAAACAGTCATGACTTTGGCCTTTTTACAGGCCTTGAAAAATGATGGCGTAAAAAATCCAACGTTGCTTACTATGCCTACTTCCCTCATATATAATTGGGAAAAAGAAGCAGAAAGATTTACACCTGAGCTTAAAATATTGATTCATACAGGAAGTGCCAGAAAAAAAACAACGGATCACTTTAAAGATTATGACCTTATCTTAACCTCTTATGGCGTCCTTAGACTGGATGTGAAGTTTATGGAGAACTTCAGGTTTGAATATGTCATATTAGATGAATCTCAAGCTATTAAGAATCCAAGCTCAAATATTTCAAAATCTGTACGTCTTCTGAACTGTAGAAACAGGCTTATTCTGACCGGGACACCATTAGAAAACAGTACAATGGATCTCTGGAGCCAGATGACTTTCATTAATCCAGGACTTCTGGGTTCTCAGTCTTACTTTAAAGACAAATACCAGCTCCCGATTGAGAAAAAGCACGATAACGTTGCTCTCAAAAAACTGTATGCTAAGATAAAACCCTTTATGCTACGAAGGCATAAATCGCAGGTGGCCACAGAATTACCAGAGAAAATAGAGAGCGTGCAGTACTGCGATATGTCTGAGGCACAAGAAAAGGTTTATGAAGAAACCAAAGCCCATTATAGGAATATGATCCTTGATCATATTCAGGAAAAAGGTATCAATAAATCTCAATTTGTCGTGCTTCAGGGACTTTCAAAATTAAGGCAGATGGCGAATAACCCACTTATGTTAGACCCCGAGTACGAGGGAGACTCTGGCAAAGATTCTGATGTAATCCATAAGCTTAATAGCATCATAGAGTCAGGCTCTAAAGTGTTAATATTTAGCCAGTTCGTCAAACATCTAACTATCATCCGTAAGTATTTGTATGATAATGACATACAGCATGCCTATTTGGACGGTTCTACCAAAAAGCGAGAAGCAGAGGTTGACAAATTCCAGAATGAGCCAGAAATCCAAGTCTTTCTTATTTCTTTAAAAGCAGGAGGCGTAGGACTCAACCTTACCGCTGCTGAGTATGTCTTTCTGCTAGACCCTTGGTGGAACCCAGCTATTGAAGCTCAAGCAGTAGATAGAGCTCATAGAATTGGCCAGGAAAAAACAGTATTCACCTACAAGTTCATCAGTAGAAATACGGTAGAAGAGAAGATTTTAGCCTTACAAAATAAAAAGAAAAAACTTTTCGACGACCTAATAACGACCGAGGAAACCTTTACAAAGTCATTAAGTCAAGACGATATCATGAACCTCCTAGAATAGAAAGAGAGCCCTAAGGAAAATTCCTTTGGACTCTTCTTAAATCCTTGAGATAGATTTAAAAGACTAAGTTCTTCATGAACTCGGCATCATTTTTCATACTCGTAATACTATTTACAGGATACTGCTCTTGCTCTACCAAATAGTACTTCATGCCATTATCCATCGCTACTCTTAATAGCTTAGAATAGTCTATAACTCCATCAGCCAAATCTGTTTGCTTAGGCCTTTTTCCACTGCCGACGGGCTCTATACTTACTAATTGCTTCACATGGCATAGCTCATAACGACTACCAAACTCTTTCAGATGAGCCATAGAGTTTTCACCTGCGGCTTCAGACCAACACATATCTAATTCAAAACAAACCTTAGAGGGGTCTGTATGGTCTAAAAGTACTTTTTGCCCTTTTAATCCGCTCACAAAAGCAAAAGAATAAGAGTGATTATGATACCCAAATTTAATACCATGCTTATTACAAATATCTCCAGCAGCATTAAACCTATCTGCCACTTTTTTCCAAGCATCCATATCGGGCTGCATGCCTATGAAAGGACAAAGCATGTATTCTAGACCAGCTTCAGCAGCTTTAGCAGCCATTTCATCTGTAATACCATCCATACCCATATGCGTGCTTACCATTCTCACGCCCAAGTCACTTAAAAAGGACTTGCACTCGATTGGACTCATACCCCAAAAAGGATCATTGCTATAGCCCTCAAAAAGGGAATAGCCCATGTTAGCCAGCTTCGTCATTGTTCCTTTAGCGTCTTTCGGCATTAAATCTCTAACACTATACAATTGACAGCCAATATTCTTTACGGTACCTAAAGGCAGACTCGCTAGTGCACTTTCAGATAAAAGGGCTAAACTCAAGGCTGAACCCCCTTTTATAATAAATTCTCTTCTATTCATTTTCAACGGGTTTAAAATCAGTAATTATGCAATATATACTTAAATCTAGTCCTAAATTTCGGATTGAGCTCATAAAAACTTGTTCCTAATGCCGCCCCGTTTATCTTTGTCTTATAGCCTTAACAGTAATTTTTAACCATGCCAAAGCGTCAAATCACCTCCCTAACTTTCATGAAATACGAGTCCGTATGGGGAAAGTTTTGGGCCTTTTGCATGATGCTTTTTGCTCACTTATTTCTTTTAAAAGTGAATGGCCAAACGTTCTACAAGCTTCTAGGGAGTGGACGTGGACTTGGTTTTAGCCCATGGCCCGACTGGTCTATTTATGCCGTTTTACAAGTTTGGGAAACCGAAGAGGCGTCCCTAGAATTCTTTAAAAATTCTTTGCTTTTTAAGAGTTATAAAAAGCAATCAAAAGAGACCTATACCCTTTATTTAAAAAATATAAAAGCTCATGGCAAATGGTCTGGAGAAGAGCCTTTTATTAAGAGTGAGGCGCTAGATACTTCAAACTCTTTTGTAGCTGTTATTACACGAGCTGTGATAAGGCCATCCAAATTACGCCGTTTTTGGACTTATGTGCCTGAATCCCAAAAACCTATTGAAACGGCTTCTGGCCTAGTTTATACCAAAGGGATAGGTGAGGTCCCGTTTTTTCAAATGGCCACTTTTAGCATCTGGAATTCAGTAGAGGGTTTGAATAACTTTGCTTACAAGAGCCGAGAACACCAAAAAGCCATTAAGCTTACCAAAGAATTAGACTGGTACTCGGAAGAGCTTTTTGCCAGGTTTCAACCCTATAAAAGCGAAGGTAATTGGGAAGGTAAAGACTTACTCAATTTCTAAGGATACCTTGGTTCCAAATAGCCTTTAAAAAAGGTAAAGGTTTCACAGAGCTTATGATCATTAAATCATCCCAAAGACTACTTTCTCCATCCAAAAAACGAAAAACTCGATCGATTGGATTATTAGCGTAAATGTCTGAGAATATTTTTGGGACTATATGGTTTCTTTTCTCTAGAATATCTAGGAGTAGAGTGTCAAAGAACCCGTATCGTTTTTTGATTAATCCTTTAGACGGTAGATCTCCAACTTTAATATTGGCTATTACTTTTTTAACATAATTACCTGTTCTTTTGAAGGCATATCCTGTGGAGCCCCTCACCCATCCTCCTGCCGTTCCTATCTTTGTTAAGGAATTAGTATTTAGCACATTAAACTTGAAATTGCTCATAGGAATAATCCCCATTTCTTCTTCTACAATCTTGTAAGACATTTTTGACACATATTTATCAATATACGTGTCAAGCATTTTATCGTACACTTTTTCTGCGACCGTGTCTTTGGTAAAAA
>JBNMFK010000180.1:0-7830 GCA_051269965.1 Algoriphagus sp.
TCTATTCCAGATTTCATAAATCCTTCAAGCGTTTCTGGATTAACTTCTCTAATTTTATCCATTGGTTCTTTTGGTTGTTTATTTTTCTTTCGCAAAATCAAATTTAAACATTGCCTTAAGAACCTCTATTTTTATCCCAAACTACCTGGGAATTTCAACTAACTTTTGAACATCATCTTTTCCCTGCAGCGATCTAAGGTCTAGGCCTTTTAATTTAAGGAGGTGCTGCTCTTTGAAACTTTCTTTATACATCTTGCAAAAGGAAGTTCGATAGGAATACTTACTCAGAAAACCTATTTGAACGCTCCGCCAGTCTTTTCGTGTAAATGCCGGGTTGAAATGTTTAAGCTCTTTGAAAAGCATGTCACTGACAGGTTCAAAATTTTGAGTACTTAAATATTCTAAATCGGCATCTACCAATATTTCTTCACGCAAATTTTGAGGTTTCTGTGGGATTTTGGTAGCCATTATCATCCCACATTTTTTAGTAATATCATCTGGTTCAATTCCCTCTTTAGGTAACTCTTCACAAGCTATTTCACATCCGATACTTTCATGATTTTCTCGACTTTTGATAAAACCAATATCATGATAAAGGGCTGCTACCTTGATTAAAAATTTATCGTGGTCTCCCATATTTTCTCTCCATGCTAAATATTCGGCCATTTTAACGACGTACTTCGTATGCTCTATGCTGTGGTAAGTGAGGTGAACTGGGAGTTTTTGGCTAAGTACCTCTAAGACCTTTCGGCTAATATCTTCGAATTTAGTCTTCATTTAGTGTTCTCTCAATTGCCTAACTTCACCGCCGCCTACTTCTTTTATACTCTGAACAAAAATAAAGGCGGTAGGATCAAGCTTAAATATTTCCTGTTTCAGTTTATGAATTTCTAATCGAGTAACAATGGTAACTATAATGTCTGTATCATATTTTATGCTAAAACTAGCTGGTAAATAACCTCTTTCACCTTTATATACCGAAATAGCTTTTTGATGGTCATTGACTATCATGCTTTTCATTCTTTCATGGTCTGCAGATATAATAGTTAAAGAAGTGTATTCCTCGAAACCATCTACCACATAATTAGAAACTTGAAGAGCATAAAGTAGGTCAAAATGGAGTACATAGCTTTCTCAATACCTAGACTATAGGCGGCAGTCAAGAAATGAACAGTATTTAAGGTCATGATGATTTCTGAGGCACTCAGAGCAAATTTCTTATTTGAATATTCTGCAATTACTTCTAAGCCATCTATGACTCCACCTCCTTTAATCACAAAACCGATGCCCAAGCCAATAAATAAACCACCGAAAACGGCAATCAGAACCGCGTCACTTGTAATGGCAGGTATTTCAACAAAATGAAGCAGAACGGCTAATAAGATAACAGCTATTAAAGCGTGGATGGCGAAATTTTTCCCAATTTTATGATAACCGATGAATATGAGTGGCAGATTTATTAGAACCAAAGGAATACTTACATCAATATGAAATATTTCATGAATTAATATAGAGACTCCAGTTACACCACCGTCTATAAAGTGATCTGGGATCATAAAGCCTTTGATGGCTACATTGGCACATAAGGAACCAATAATGGTAAATAAAACGGATTTTATGGAGAATACTTTTATCCAATCAATACCTTCCGTTGCCGACAATTTGCTAGAGTTTTAATTTAGAACCCTAATCTGTTGGTTCTGTAGAGTAAATTTAGAACAACCTCTATTCAGAAAAAGGAAATTGGGACAAGTCTTTACTTTATCTACTAAATGGTCCCGAAAGATTGCCTGATAAAGGGAAAAATACGGCTGTAAGTTCTAAATCACGGAATAGGTTGGTACTTTTGCTGACCTTGATGCGAAAAACAAATAAAAGAAAAATCCTGAACGACCCGGTTTACGGTTTCGTGACTTTACCTAGCGACTTGATCTATGATCTTATTGAGCATTCATCTTTTCAAAGATTGCGAAGAATTAAGCAGTTAGGTCTTACAGATTTTGTATACCCAGGAGCCTTGCACTCTCGTTTTCAGCATGCTATAGGTGCCATGCACCTCATGGGACAAGCCTTGAATAGTTTAGAGGCTAAAGGGAACCTCATCATGGATGTAGAGAGAGAAGCTGCTCAGGTGGCCATCCTCTTGCATGATATTGGTCATGGTCCATTTTCGCATGTTTTAGAGTATACTCTTCTTTCGGGAATAGATCATGAGAAGATAACAGAACTAATCATGAATAGGCTAAATGAAGAGTTTAATGGAGCTCTGAAACTGGCTATAGAAATGTTTAAAGGTACTTATCAGCGTAGCTTTTTTCATCAATTGATATCCAGTCAACTAGATATGGATAGACTTGACTATATCAACAGAGATAGTTTTTTCACTGGCGTAGCCGAAGGGAGGATTGGCGTAGAGCGTATTATAAAGATGCTTAACATTGTAGATGGCGACTTAGTGGTTGAAGAAAAAGGTCTATTAACTGTAGAGACCTTCTTGAACGCAAGACGAATGATGTATTGGCAGGTTTATCTTCACAAAACCGCAAAGAGTGCTGAAGTTATCCTTATAAAAGCCTTAGAACGTGCTAGATACTTATTGTCTGAAGGCAAAGAGGTCTCTTGTTCTCCATTTTTAAAGGTGTTTCTTCATAAGAAATTAGATCTTCAAGCATTTGAAAAAAAGGATCATACCTTAGACGGGTTTCTAAACATTGACGACACAGATATTTGGTATGCCTTAAAAACATGGCGAAGTCACGATGATAAAGTCCTCTCTTTTTTAGCAAAGTCCTTTGTAAACAGGAAACTTTATACAATTATGGTGACAGATTTAAAGCCTAAAAAGGAGCAAATTGATGTCATTAAAAAAGAACTACTTCAGAAGGGAGTAAACCTAGGTGATTTAGAAAATTTCTATCATACAGACAGTATTAGTAATGCGGGCTATGTCGTAGAAAACAGTCATATTAGAATACTAATGAAGTCAGGAGAGATCAAAGATATCACAGAGGCCTCTGATTTACCTACGGTAAAAGCTCTAAGTAAGATAGTCAAAAAACATTACCTATGTTGGGCCAAAGATGTATATTTGCAGTCCTAATGCCATGCGAATAGCAAGACATAAAATGCCAGTATGAAATTCACAATACGCCAAATAGCTCAACTTATAGGAGGTAAAGTAGAAGGGGATGACACTTTGGAAATCGACCAGTTCTATAAGATTGAAGAGGGTAAAAAAGGTGGAATTTCTTTTCTAGCAAATCCTAAATATGAGGCACATATTTATCAAACCGATTCTTCGGCGGTCATTGTTGCGGAATCATTTGTAGCAAAAGAATCGATAAACTCTTCGCTCATTAAAGTTAAAGATCCGTACAGTGCATTTTCTGTGTTATTAGGAGAATATAAGAAAATTAAAAAACAGGACAAAAGGGGTATTTCTAAACTAGCTTTTGTAGAGGCGAGTGCCAGCATAGGAGATCACGTACACATAGGAAGCTTCACCCATGTGTCAGAGAAATCTAGTATTGGAGACAATACCACAATATATCCGCAAGTTTTTATTGATGACAATGTAACTATTGGTAAAAATTGCATCATTTATGCTGGTGTCAAGATATTAGCAGATTCAGTTATTGGTGATAATTGCGTGCTGCACAGTGGAGTTGTTATTGGCTCAGATGGTTTTGGTTTTGCTCCGCAACTGGATGGATCCTATATTGAAGTGCCACAAATGGGCAATGTCAAAATCGAGAATAATGTTTCTATTGGCAGTAATACTACCATTGACAGAGGTACCATAGGAAGTACCCTAATTATGGAAGGTGTCAAGATTGATAATCTGGTACAAATAGCTCACAACGTCCAGATCGGTAAGAATACAGTTGTGGCAGCTTTAACAGGTATCGCAGGGTCTTCAAAGATAGGAGCCAAATGCGTTGTGGGTGGACAGGTAGGAGTTTCTGGGCATGTTAAGGTGGCTGATGGTACCAAAATAGGGGCACAGTCAGGTATTAACCGAGATATTAAAGAAGAAGGATCCTCTGTCAATGGTACACCATTTATGAACTTGCAGCAACATTTAAGATCTATGGTGTTTTTCAAGAAACTGCCAGATTTAGAAAAACGTTTAAGATATTTAGAAGAGAAATAAGTTAGAAATGAACACAAAGCAATCTACGATCGGTAGTGAGGTATCTGTTAAAGGGGTAGGTTTACACTCTGGGAAAGAAGTAACTTTAACGCTGTGCCCAGCGGGAATCAACCATGGAATTGTATTTCAAAGAATAGATTTAGAGGATAAGCCTACAATTCCAGCTTTGGTAGAGTATGTTACTGATACCGCCAGAGGGACTGTCTTGGGCATTGGTGGTGCAAAAGTTCAGACTACGGAACATCTTTTGGCCGCGGTTGGTGGCTTGCAAGTAGATAACATACTTATAAGACTAGATGGACCCGAAATCCCGATTCTAGACGGAAGTGCCATGCCTTTTGTAAATCTTTTAGAAAAGGGTGTTATCACGGAACAGAATGCCCTCAGAAATTATTTTTCAATTACAGAAGCTATTCAATTCAATAATGATGACCACAGCGTTGAAATGGCTGCTCTGCCACTAGATGATTATCGTTTGACGGTGATGGTAGATTATAACTCTAAGGTTTTGAGCTCACAACATGCTCAGTTGCATGAAATAGAAAACTTCAAAGAGCGTATAGCCTCCTGTAGAACTTTTGTTTTTGTACATGAGTTGGAGCAGCTCTATAAGGCAGGCCTCATTAAAGGTGGAGATATCAATAATGCTATACTAATAGCCGAGGATGTAGTCAGTGAGGAAAAAGTTGCTGAGCTGGCGAAAATGCTGGGTAAAAATAAGGTTACCATCAGTGAGTCTGGGTTTGTAAATGATGAGCCCTTAAAGTTTAAAAACGAACCGGCTCGACATAAACTTTTAGATTTAATGGGTGACCTTGTACTTGTGGGGAGACCTTTAAAAGCCCATATTTTAGCCGCCAGGCCAGGACATTCTTCTAATGTGTCATTAGCAAAGAAAATAGCAAAAGCGATTGCAGTAGCAGCCAAAGCACCACCTACTTTTGATCAAAACGCTGAGCCAGTCTACAATGTCAACGGAATTGCAAAATTACTTCCGCACAGATATCCCTTTCAGTTGGTAGACAAGATAATGTCACTCGATGGTACATCCGTAGTAGGTGTGAAAAACGTGACTATGAATGAGCCTCAGTTCACGGGCCATTTTCCAGAAAATCCTGTAATGCCCGGTGTTTTGCAGGTAGAAGCGATTGCTCAAACTGGAGGAGTTCTTGTTTTAACCTCTACTGGAGAACCTGAGGCATATTGGCCTTATTTGGTGGGAATTGAAAAATGTCGGTTTTTTAAGAACGTATTGCCAGGAGATACGTTGGTGATAAGATGTAGTCTTTTGGCACCAATTAGAATGGGAGTGGCTAAGATGCAAGGAGAGGCTTGGGTTGGTAAAAATCTCGTATGTAGCGTGAATATGACAGCCAGGCTGGTTAGAAAATAAAACTATTATAAAAGAATATGAATCAGCCTTTGGCTTACGTCCACCCCGAAGCTAAGATTGCCCGAAACGTGGTAATTGAACCATTTACTTCTATTTCTAAAGATGTAATTATAGGTGAAGGTACTTGGATTGGCCCTAATGTGACTATAATGGAAGGAGCCAGAATAGGAAAGAACTGTAAAATCTTCCCTGGTGCTGTTATTTCTGCTGAGCCACAGGACCTAAAATTTCAAGGTGAGTACACAATTGTAGAGATTGGTGATAATTCTACGATTAGGGAATGTGTCACTATTAATAGGGGAACAACAGATAAGTATAAGACTGTAGTAGGTGCAAATTGTCTAGTGATGGCCTATGTTCATATTGCCCATGATTGTATTATCGGGCATAATGTCATTTTGGCAAATAGTGTCCAGCTCGCTGGTCATATACTAATAGATGATTATGCATTTATAGGTGGTACAACAGCTGTTCATCAATTTGTCAGAATAGGAGCTCATGCCATGATCGCTGGAGGCTCCTTAGTGAGGAAAGATGTTCCGCCATTTATTAAGGCTGCTAGAGAACCATTAAGTTTTGTTGGCGTAAATTCTATTGGACTAAGAAGGAGAGAGTTTTCAAATGAAAAAATAGCGGAGATTCAAGAAATTTACCGTTTTCTGTTCTTGAAAGGATTAAATATAGCGGACGCCAGAACAGCCATAGAGCTAGAAATGGAAGCTACGCGGGAAAGAGATGAAATTCTGTTCTTTTTGAAAAATTCTGAACGAGGTATTTTGAAAAATGGGGGTAGTAAATCTGACTGATTTCGAATTAAGTGAATATTGAACTAGAAAATATTGGTAAAAAATTCAGAAACGAATGGATATTTAAAGAGGTTAATTATAATTTCAAGTCTGGAAATAAATACGCCATAACGGGGTTTAATGGTTCGGGTAAATCCACTTTAATACAAGTTATTTCTGGCCTAATTCCAGCCAATTTAGGGAGGGTTAGCTACAAACTGGATGATAATGAAATTCCTGAAGATGAAGTTTATAAGCACCTTTTTATAACTGCACCATACATTGATTTAATAGAGGAATATTCACTCAGTGAAGCATTAGATCTTCACTTCAAATTTAAGCCACTACAGTCTGGTCTAGATAAAGAGGGCTTTATTAAGCTTATTTTTTTAGAAAGTCATGTAGACAAACCTATTAAGCAATTCTCTTCAGGGATGAAGCAGCGATTAAAATTAGGTTTGGCATTCACCACAGGTGCTAAAGCCATTTTTTTGGATGAGCCCACGACTAATTTAGATCAGCAGGGAATAGATTGGTATCTGAATATGGTTTCTAAAGTAGAAGGAAGTAAATTAGTTATTATTTCCTCAAATGATAAAAGAGAATATCAGTTTTGCGATGAAGTTTTGGCGGTTGATGACTTTAAAGTCGCCTAAAATAAGAAACCTACTAGTTCTCTTTATTATGCCCTTATGGACACTTGCTCAAAGGGCTCCCTCAAAATTCTTGTTTATTGAAAATAAAGGGCAATGGCCACAAGAAGTCCTTTTTAGATCGGACATCCCTGGTGGCTATGTATTTGTAAAAAAAACGGGCCTCGAATATTTCTTTTATGATACGGAAGTTGCTCATCAAGTACATGCAGGCATATCAGATGATGGCCATATTAGAAAGAGTCTATCGGATATTCGAACGGAGGTAGTTTCGTTTGATTTTATAAATGTATACAGGCCAAGACCTGAATCTCTTAAGAGACAAAAGCAAGCATATAACTTTTTTTATGGTTCAGATGAAACGGAATGGGTATCAGATGCTAGAGCTTATGAAGAAGTATGGTTGAAAGATATTTATAAGGGCATTGACTTTAGACTCTACAGCCTAGGAGAGGCTTTAAAATATGAATACCTAGTTCATCCCAAAGGAAATCCATCAGATATAAAGTTAAAGTATAAAGGCCAGGAAGAAATTAGTCTTTCTAATGGCGATTTGAAATTTAAAACAAAAGTGAATGCCTTTAGGGAATTTGCTCCTTTTACCTATCAAAATAGTGGAACAAACAAAATAGCTATAAGCTCCCAGTTTCTTTTAGAAAAAGAAAGTCTGTCTTTTGAAATTGAAGATTATGACACAAGTTTAGACCTCATCATAGACCCAGAGCTAGTGTTCTCAACTTATAGTGGCTCTACTTCAGACAATTGGAGTCATACCGCCACCTTTGATGATACTGGGAATTTGTATGCGGGAGGGACTGTCTTCGGACCAGAATTCCCAGTAACGGA
>JBNMFK010000181.1:0-7744 GCA_051269965.1 Algoriphagus sp.
TTTATGCGTGCAAAGCTCTTAAAAAATTTCTTTGGCCACAGACAAGGTCGTATTTGACTTACTCATAGTATAAAAATGTAAGGCTGGAACGCCAAAATCTTTAAGCTCCTTACATTGATTTATGCACCAGTCTACGCCTATTTCTTTAGCAGCCTTATTATCTTTGGCATGCTGTACAGCATTTCTTAAATCTTCCGGCATATCACAAAAAAATAGTTTTGGAAGTATTTCCATCTGTCTTTTCGTAGCCAAAACCTTGAGTCCGGGGATAATTGGAATTTGGATCCCTTCAGCCCTGCATTTTTTCACAAATGAGATGTATTTCTCATTGTTAAAAAACATCTGGGTCACTATATAGTCTAAACCTGCCTCTACCTTCTTTTTTAAGAAATTAAAGTCAATATCAAAACTAGCTGCTTCGTAGTGTTTTTCTGGATAAGCTGCTCCTCCAATACAAAAGTCAGGATGAGAATCAAACGACGCTTCTTCATAAAGGTACCTACCTTCGTTTATCTCCTTAATTTGTGTTATCAGTTCAGAAGCATACTTATGCCCTCCTTTTTTAGCTTTGAAAACATTAAAAGGCTTTGCAATATCTCCTCTAAGAGCCATCACATTATCAATGCCCAAATACTCTAGATCGAAGAGAAGATCCTCTGTGTCTTCTTTAGTCATACCTCCACATAAAACGTGAGGTACAGGATCTACATCAAATTTATGCATGATGGCAGAACAAATACCAATGGTACCAGGACGCTTTCTAGTTGTGACCTCCTTTTGACCACCGTCTGGCATCTGTTTCATAATATACTCCTCCCTGTGGTAGGTTACGTCAATAAATGGAGGTTTAATCTCCATCATAGGTTCAATATCCCTGACTAACTCATTGATGCTATTGCTTCCTTTAGCAGGTGGAATAATCTCGATTGAAAAAATAGTTTTTCCCTTTGCGGCAGCTATATGATCGGTAACTTTTGACATATCTTAATTTAACCTTCTTTTCTTACTAGTGGTGATTGGTTTTTTTTACAGAAATCATCCTTGCACCGCAAAAATAAAGAATCCACCTTTCATCCAATTATCAAACCGAAGTATTTCAAATTCTTCGTAAATTTTGGAGAATTTATCTTCAAACTAACCGATTTAAACGAAAAAATAGATGAAAAAACTATCTCTTTTAACCCTAGCTGCCTTATTCTCCTTTATGGCCTCGGCCCAAGACGCAGAGAAATATCAAAAGTATCTCGGAAATTATATCGTAGAAAATGCTCCTTTTGAAAAAATTATAATAAGTATGCAAGGCGGCTCTTTTTGGGGCGAGGCAGTAGGACAAGGGGAATCTGAGCTTTTAGAAAGCGATGTAGAGAATACATTTGAGCTTGAGGTTGCACCAGGAGCCTCTTTAGTCTTCAAAATGGATGAACGCAATATTGTTAATTCATTAACCCTTACCATAGACGACAACGCAATGGACGGAATGAGAATATTTCCGTCTCTCACGGATTACGTTGGACATTACAAATTTGAGGATGGCGGCCCAATCATCGAAATGGAAGTAGGCGAAAAAAATGGTCTATTGACCGTTGAGAGTGCGGAGTTTGGAAAAAGCACCATAGAAAATACGAGTCGAATAGATATTTTCTACGAGTCTAATTATGACAGCGATTTAATGTTCCAAAGAAATGATGAGGATATGGTAACAGGTATAAATATCAATGTGAAGAGTCAAGGTATGATCTTAAGAGCTGAAAGAGAATTACCAGAAAAGGAAGAAGTAGCAGAATTAGAAGAGGTAGCAGAAGAAGAAATGTCCTTAAATTTATATGCTGGTAAATATGAATTTAATGATATGGGTTTCACGCTGACCATAGAAAACCGAGATGGCAGATTATATGCTTCTTCTGACCAAGGAGAAGGTTTTATGGAGCCAACAGACATTATGCACAAATTTGAGGCAGATGGTATGGATGTTTCTATAGAATTTATGATGAGTGAGGAAGGTGAAATAACAGAGTTAGTCTTAAACTACCAGGGAACTCCAATGAGTGGTACTCCTACGAATTAAGCTAAATTGGCAGCATTAAAAAAGCAGGCCAAACGGCCTACTTTTTTAATAGCGTATCTTCAGTTCAATCTTATTTCATGTTTTTAGCTAAGACCCAGTTTTTGGCATTTACAAAACCCTCTAACCATGGAGAAACCTCGTCTCTAGTTCTATCTTTAGGATAATAAGCCCAGTTCCATGGGAAGGTAGAACGTTCAATGTGCGGCATCATCACTAAATGACGGCCTGAAGCATCGCACATCATAGCCGTATTATAATCTGAACCATTCGGGTTAGCTGGATAACTTTCGTAACCGTATTTTCCAACAATATTATATTCGGACTCCTTGTAAGGCAAATTAAATTTACCCTCTCCATGAGATACCCAAACACCTAAAGTAGCCCCTTCTAAAGTCGATAACATTACCGAATTATTCTTTTGAACCTTAACAGACGTAAAAATACTCTCATGCTTATGAGATTCATTATGAATGAGTTTTCCATGAACTTCATGATCAGGACTTATCATTTCTAATTCCATAAAAAGCTGGCAGCCATTACAAATACCCACTGATAGTGTATTCTCTCTTTTAAAGAAACGCTTTAAGGCGGTGTTAGCTTTATCATTGTAAAGGAATGCCCCAGCCCAACCCTTGGCAGAGCCCAAAACATCTGAATTTGAGAATCCGCCCACGGCTCCTATAAATTGAATATCTTCTAACGTTTCTCTACCAGAAATAAGATCTGTCATATGAACATCTTTGACATCAAAACCTGCTAAGTACATGGCATTGGCCATTTCACGCTCAGAATTACTTCCTTTTTCTCTAATGACTGCTGCTTTAGGTCTTTTCTCACCTTCAATCAAATTAATATTTGGTCTCTGGCCCGTGTGTTGGATTGGGAAAACGTAGTTTAAGATCTGATTCTTGTAGTTTTCATATCGGACTTCAGCGGTTCCATTTTTCGCCTGTTTTCTATCAAGCAAGAAAGACGTTTTAAACCAAATATCTCTAAGATTCGGAATGTCTAGAACAAGACTCTCCTCATAACTCTTAACATTTACTTGATTACTTTCTGTTACTTCTCCAATCTTATGAATGCGAATACCTTTGTTTGAAAATTCAGATTCTACGACTGAATCAGCTTGAAAAACTAAACCAATATTTTCATTGAATAAAGTCTTTATAAAATCTTTTTCGCCTAGATCTGTCAGGTCATAATTAACTCCTAGATTCACATCTGCAAAGCACATTTCTAAAAGTGTAGTCACTAGACCTCCGCTACCAATATCATGTCCAGCCTTAATCTTATCTCTCTTAATCAGGTCTTGCACCAAGTTAAAAGCAATTTTAAGATAAGCCGCGTCTATAATCGTCGGAACTTCCTTACCTACTTTATTTAATATTTGAGCAAAAGAGCTTCCTCCTAATTTGAAGGCGTCTTTTGAAAGGTTCAAGTAATAAATAGCTCCACCGTTTCTTTGTAAAACGGGCTCTACCACTTTCGTGATATCAGAACAATTTCCACCTGCTGAAATGATAACTGTACCTGGAGCTATGACTTCATGGTCAGAATATTTTTGCTTCATAGAGAGCGAATCCTTTCCCGTAGGAATGTTTATTCCTAATTCTATGGCAAAGTCTGAACATCCTTGAACAGCCTGATAGAGCTTAGCGTCTTCCCCTTCATTTTTACAGGCCCACATCCAGTTGGCAGATAAAGACACAGATTTAAGGCCATCTTTCATCGGAGCCCAAACGATATTTGATAAAGCCTCGCCAATAGAATTTCTAGAGCCTGCGGTGGGGTCTACCAAAGCTGAAATAGGCGAATGGCCAATACTGGTAGCCACGCCCTCTTTACCTTTGAAATCTAAGGCCATTACACCCACATTATTTAAAGGCAACTGTAGAGGTCCTGCACATTGTTGCTTGGCCACACGACCACCTACGCATCTATCCACTTTATTCGTAAGCCAATCTTTACAAGCCACAGCTTCTAGCTGCAAAACTTGTTCTAAATAGCTTTCAATTTTATCCGAACTATAGGTTAAATCTGTATAGTCTATCACCACAGTCTTA
Organism: Algoriphagus sp.; assembly: GCA_051269965.1. Classification (GTDB taxonomy): domain Bacteria; phylum Bacteroidota; class Bacteroidia; order Cytophagales; family Spirosomataceae; genus Arcticibacterium. The sequence continues at coordinate 4,129 of JBNMFK010000181.1, forward strand.
TCATCCATGATGGTTTTAGGTGAACTCCCAAACATATCTGAAATGGCAAAATTCATCGGCGAAGCACCTGTAGAAAACGATCTAAATTCAAAACGATGATCTCCTGTTACTTCTCCCACATTATACATGGGCGAACGCTCTCTGTCCGCTATTTTTTGTAAGCTATCGATATCCTTCTCTCCTATGACAAGACCCATTCTCTCTTGAGACTCATTACCAATAATCTCTTTGGAAGAGAGTGTAGGATCGCCAACAGGTAATTTATCTAAATCAATAAGTCCACCTGTCTCTTCTACTAATTCTGAAAGGCAATTTAAATGCCCGCCAGCACCATGATCGTGAATAGAAACTATTGGATTGGTTTCACTTTCTATCAGACCTCTAATAGCATTCGCAGCTCTTTTTTGCATTTCTGGATTAGAACGTTGGACAGCATTAAGTTCAATACCCGCTCCTAAAGCACCCGTATCTGCAGAAGAAACCGCAGCTCCTCCCATACCTATTCTATAATTCTCACCGCCCAAAATAACTACTTTATCACCTTTCTTAGGCCTGGCTTTTTGAGCCTGACTTTCCTTTCCGTAGCCTATTCCTCCAGCCATCATGATGACTTTATCGAACCCTAGCTTCCTTCCTCCATTTTCTTGATGCTCAAAAGTGAGCAAAGAACCAGAAATCAAAGGTTGACCAAACTTATTGCCAAAGTCAGATGCACCATTAGATGCTTTGATGAGAATATCCATGGGTGTTTGGTAAAGCCATTTACGCTCTTCCATACCCTCTTCCCATTTCCTAGAGCCCTCTTTCTCTAATCTGGAATAGGAAGTCATATAAACAGCCGTTCCTGCAAGCGGCAAAGAACCCTGGCCGCCAGCCAATCTATCTCTTATTTCTCCCCCAGAACCCGTAGCTGCACCATTAAAAGGCTCTACAGTCGTAGGGAAATTATGTGTTTCTGCCTTTAAAGAAATAACAGAATCAAAGTCTTCTTCCTGATAAAAATCTGGCTTATCTGATGTTTTTGGAGCAAACTGAGTTACCCTTGGCCCTTTTACAAAAGCAACATTATCTTTATATGCAGATACAATGCCATTCGGATTTTTCTCCGAAGTTTTACGAATCAGCTTAAATAGAGAGCTTGGTTTTTCTTCTCCATCGATGACAAAAGTGCCATTGAAAATTTTATGTCGACAATGTTCAGAGTTGACTTGAGAGAAACCAAAAACTTCTGAATCTGTGAGTTTCCTTTTTAGTTTTTTAGCCAACCCCTCTAGATAAGCCACTTCTTCCCCGTTGAGTGAGAGGCCCTCCTTCAGATTGTAGACATTGATATTTTCAATTTCTACAATGGGTTCAGGCTTCACATGTATATCAAAAATAGCTTGGCCAAGGGTTATATACTTTTGCGAAAGCATTGAGTCGAAATCACCTCCTTCCGGCCTAAATTCCTCTATTCTTTTAATACCAGAAACACCCATATTTTGGGTAATTTCAACGGCATTCGTGCTCCAGGGAGTAATCATTGCAGCTCTTGGCCCAATAAAGTCGGCTTCTATGCTATTTGATGAACTGTTAACTTTTGACTTTTCTTCAGAAGAATTGAAGAGCCAGTGAAGTTTTTTTATGTCTACAGCTTCTATGTTGTCTGATGTTTGAACAACGTAAACTGTGATGCCCTGCCCACCGAAAAAATGAATCATTCTGATGTGATTTGTCTTGGAGATTTGAAAGTGCGAATTTAACTCAATTGTATGAAGAAAACCACTGACACTATCTGAGAGAGAATAGTACTATAGAAATACCCTTAAAAAAAAAGCTCCATCGATTGACGGAGATTTTCTTTTTATAGACTTTAATCAAGATGTAAGTATGAGAAGGCTTCCAATGTCTTATCTGGGTTTGAAACCTTCTAATTCTTTTTCACTTTGCTAGCTCCTGACAGGTCTTGGTCTATTCTAGGCGATCCTTCGTAACTAACTGTACTGGCACCGCTCGCGTTTACTTGAAGATACTCGCTTACAGCTACGTTTGCTCTACTAGCTCCTGAAAGCTCTAAATAAGCCTTTTCTGAATTTGCCTTGTAAGCATTCAACTTGGATGCACCAGAAAGGTCTGCCGTTATGAATGGCGCCTCTTTAGTAATCGTAAAGGTAGATGCTCCCTTAAGCTCTACGTCCAATTCTCCAAGTTTCACGTCAAGATTCAATTTAGATGCTCCGCTTATCTCTACCGTCAATCGTGGAAAGTATGAAAAATCTTCAATAGCCACATTGGCCGCACCAGAAATTTCAATGCCTTCTAAATCTGGTGTTTCAATAAGGATATCTACCCTACGACTTCTGATATTACTTAAGAAGTTTCTGCTTACATAGTTTACTTTCAATTTCTTATTGATAACCCTCACATTTAAATCCTGAATGTCTCTTTCGTCTCCATTGGCTGTAAGTTTAAATTCGTTTCCAGGAATAATGACTACTTCAAATGACGAACATACTTCTACTTCTGTAAAGTTGTTTACATTAAATATTTCTTCTATCTGATTACCAGGATGAGGCTCATCAAACGGATTGATGTTTATACATGATGTTAATAAACTTACGTTTAAGGCTATAATAGCTGCTAATTTTAACTTTTCCATTGCTGTTAATTTGTTTATTCGTCTATGTGACAATTAAAACTCTCTTACCCCCCATGAAATTTTATTTAAAACTTTCCCTCCTCTCAAAATCAGATGATTAATAAGCTTTAGTAGTTGTTTTTGAAAATAAAAATGAAAGTCATGTAGGGGTATTACATTTTTCAATTGTCATGTATCAAATGAAAAAGAGAACATTGTATGTTTGCACTGGCTAAAATAATAACGTCAAACTTGCTGGATTCAGAACAATTATATCTTGTAAATATCAGAGAAGGAAACCGAACTGCCTTTGAAGCAGTATTTAGAACCTACTATGAAGATTTATCTAGATACGCCTTTTCTATATTGAGAAAAAAAGAAGAATCTGAAGACCTAGTACAACAGGTCTTTGTTAATTTCTGGGAAAAGCGTGAGCAAACCATCATCTCTGGTTCTCTTAAGTCTTACCTCTTTAGATCAGTACACAATCAAAGTCTCAATCTTATTAAACACGAGAAAGTAAAGGCCAACTATGTGGAGCATAGCCAGTATTTTGACACCAAATTCCACTCTGAAGTAGAGGAAGAACTAGAGGGTAAAGAACTGGAAGGCAAAATAGCCGAGGCTATAGATACCCTGCCTAATCAATGTCGTAAGATTTTCATCATGAACAGAATGGAGTCTTTGAAGTATAAGGAAATAGCAGACCAATTAGACATTTCTATAAAAACCGTAGAAAACCAAATTGGCAAAGCATTAAAAGTACTCAGAGGCTCATTAGCCAGCTACCTGTCGGTTATTTTGGTATGGCTAATATTCTCCAATTGGAATTAGATTATTGAAAAATGACGAAACGTTTATTTAGAAATAAGAAAAAAGCAGAATGAAAAGGGCAATAGACGATTACATATTGGCCAAATATTTTGATGAATCAGCAAACACTAAGGAGCTAGCTCAGGTTAGTGAATGGCTGGAAGAGGACCCAGAGAATCAAACACT
>JBNMFK010000182.1:0-7712 GCA_051269965.1 Algoriphagus sp.
TTTTTTTAGACAAGCTTAACAAATCACCCTAGCCTAAATGGCTAAAGAGTAATTTGCTAATGCGAAGCCTAAAGGCCTACCAATTATCTTTCCTTTTGTTACGATTAGTTCAAATTCTATTCCATATTTGGTTAATTTTGAACATGCCAACAAAAAGATGGGAGTTTTTGCCAACGGGCCAAAACAAACAAGAAGCTGAAGAAATAAATCGACTCTCAAGCGATCTTAATATTTCGAGGCCTTTGACAACCCTCTTATGGCAACGAGGAGTTAAGACGTTTAATGAGGCCAAATACTTTTTCCGCCCATCTTTAGCAAATCTTCATGACCCCTTCCTTATGAAGGATATGAACTTGGCCGTGGAGAGGCTTCAAATAGCCATTGACCAGAGAGAAAAAATAGTCATTTATGGAGATTATGATGTAGATGGCACCACAGCCGTAGCTTTGGTTTATGGCTTTTTAAGTGAATTTTATGATAACTTAGAACACTATAATCCAGATAGGTATAGAGAAGGCTATGGTATTTCAGATATTGGTATAGATTGGGCCAAATCTCAAGGAGCCACCTTAATTATAGCTTTAGACTGTGGAATAAAATCGAATGATAAGGTTGAATATGCAACAGAAAAAGGTATTGACTTTATTATTTGTGACCATCATGAGCCAGGTGAAGAAATCCCAAAAGCCGTTGCTGTTTTAGACCCTAAACGGAAAGATTGTCCCTATCCCTTCAAGGAATTGACGGGTAACGGAGTTGGTTTCAAACTTTTGATGGCCTATTGTCTTAAAAATGAAATTTCATTGGATAGACTGTTTGCCTATCTTGATTTAGCTATGGTGAGTATTGCCTCTGATATAGTCCCTATCATTGGAGAAAATAGGATATTAGCCTTTTATGGCCTTGAAAAAATCAATGACAAACCTAGAGTTGGACTAAGAGCTCTTAAAGAACTAGCCGGTTTTCAAGGTGAAATGAGTATTGAAAACGTAGTATTTACCATCGGCCCGAGAATAAATGCGGCTGGACGTATTAGACATGCGAAGGCCGCTGTAGAACTTTTACTCTCTAACGATTATGAAGAAGCCATTGATTTTGCACACAAAATCCAAGAACATAATTTAGAAAGAAGAGGCCATGATTCCAGAATCACCGAAGAAGCTTTAGCGATGATTGAAAACGACAATTGGTTACTTAAAGAAGCCAAAAGCACGGTTTTGTTCCAAGAAAATTGGCATAAAGGAGTAATTGGCATTGTAGCTTCTAGGTGTATAGAGCATCATTATAGACCTACAGTCATTTTTACAAAAACTAAAGATGGTATGGCTGCAGGCTCAGCTCGATCTGTATCAGGTTTTAATTTATATGCTGCTGTAGAGTCTTGCTCCCATTTGTTAGAGCAATTTGGTGGGCACATGCATGCCGCAGGAATGACTATTCCTATAAAGAATATCGACATGTTTAGAAAAACTTTTAACGAATCTGTCGAAAAGGTTATCACAGCAGAGCAGCTAACAGCTCATATTAATGTGGATCTTGAGATTCCATTGGAAGAGCTCAGCCCTAAATTCTTCAGAATCATGAAACAGATGGGACCCTTTGGACCCAAAAATATGCATCCAGTATTTATGTCAAAAAAAATAAAACTGGCTTCCAAACCACAGGTATTGAAAGAGAAACATTTGAAACTAGAATTAGTGGAAACAGACTCTGGGACAATGATGACCGCTCTTGGATTTGGAATGCGAGCGTCCTTTTATGAAAAATTAATACAAGCAGAGACCTTTTGCATCGTTTATACACTCGAAGAAAATACTTTTAGAGGTAAAAGTAGCCTTCAGATATATTTGAAGGATATTAAGTTTGAGGCATAGTTTCACCGTGATTTTTCACCTTGTATTTGCGAAATATGAATAGATAGGAAATTAATTTATGATACTCCGAACAGAAAATCTGATTAAAAAATACGGCCAAAGGCTCGTAAATAACAAGGTTAGTTACCAAGTAGAACAAGGGGAAATTGTGGGTTTGTTGGGACCAAATGGTGCCGGTAAAACCACCTCCTTTTATATGGCAGTGGGTCTTGTTAAGCCTAACTCTGGGTCGGTTTACCTAGATGAGTTAAATATCACACATTTGCCAATGTATAAAAGAGCCAAACTAGGTCTCGGATATCTAGCCCAAGAACCGTCTATTTTCCGTGACTTAACGGTTTATGATAATATATATGGTGTATTGGAAATGGCTAAACCAGGACTGAATAAAGCAGAGAGAAAGGAAAGAACAGAAGAACTTTTAGAAGAGTTTTCATTACAACATGTCAGAAAAAACAAAGGTATCGTACTTTCAGGGGGAGAAAGAAGACGAACAGAAATTGCCCGAGCTCTAGCGGTAGACCCCAAGTTCATTCTTTTAGATGAGCCTTTTGCGGGCGTGGATCCTATCGCCGTCGAAGAAATTCAAACAATTGTTTCAAAACTGAAACATAGGAATATAGGAATCCTAATAACCGATCATAATGTAAACGAAACCCTCTCTATCACCGATAGAGCTTATTTACTTTTTGAAGGGAAAATCCTAAAACATGGTACAGCAGAAGAGCTAGCCGCTGACGAGATGGTGCGTAGAGTCTATTTAGGCATGAATTTCGAATTAAAACGGAAATTTTAAACCTTTGCTGTCACATTGGAAAGCGTTCTTCACTAAGTTTACTTAGGAAATAAAAGTCATTTAACATTGAAGTCAATTTAGATAATTTACTATGCCAGAAAATCAACACAAGTTTGGCACAGCACCTGTATTCTTTACTGCCATTTCTACAATCTTAGGAGCCATTCTTTTCTTGAGATTTGGTTATTCTGTGGGTGTAGTCGGACTAGGAGGTACTTTAATTATTGTCCTGATTGGTCATGCTGTTACGATACCTACCGCAATGGCTCTTTCAGAAATAGCTACGAACATTAAGGTAGAAGGCGGAGGGGCCTATTACATTATTTCTCGTTCATTTGGTTTAGTTATTGGTTCAACCATCGGCCTTGCCCTCTACTTATCACAAGCTATAAGTGTGGCTTTTTATGTCATTGCTTTTACTGAAGCCTTTAAGCCTTTTTTTGATTGGCTATTCAGCAATTATGTTTTTGTTCCTTGGATTGACTGGATTTTACATCAAAGCCAAACCTTGGCTGTTCCTGCCTTGCTTATTTTAACAGCTATTGTACTTACAAAAGGTGCTAAATTAGGTATTCAAACACTCTACTGGGTAGTAGCCATTCTTACAGTAGCTCTTATAGCCTTTTTCTTGGGAGAAGCTGTAGAGCTCGACCCTTTAAAAACTCCCCCTCCGCCTATTCCCGAAGTTTCTATATTTACAGTTTTTGCCATTATTTTTCCTGCATTTACAGGAATTATAGCTGGTGTAGGGCTCTCAGGAGATTTGAAAGAACCCGGAAGATCCATTCCATTAGGTACCCTTACGGCTACCATATTTGGGATGATTATTTATATTTTAATTGCTTTTAAATTTAGTGCATCCGCACCATACAGTTTACTCGCAGACACTAGTCAAATGGCTATGGCAGATATTGCTATTCAAGGTTGGTGGCTTATACCTCTTGGACTAGCTGCTGCAACCATTTCTTCTGCTATAGGCTCTATTTTAGTAGCTCCTAGGACCCTACAAGCAATGGCTAAAGATGATGTTTTCCCTATTCCAGGCATGAGTGGCTGGTTAGCACAGGGTAAAGGCCGTGCCGATGAGCCTTATAATGCCTATGTGGTTACAGTGGGCATAGCCTTAGTTTTCATTATGTTAGGCAAACTTGATGCTGTAGCGGAAATTATCTCCATGTTTTTTATGGTAACCTATGGCTCTCTTTGTTTGATTTCTTTTCTCCAGCATTTCGCCGCCGACCCGTCTTACAGGCCTCGGTTTAAGTCAAAGTGGTATATTAGCCTTTTTGGTGCGGTAGCTTGTTTTGGTCTTATGTTCTTCATGAATTCGGCTTATGCTTTCGCTTCAATTTTCTTTATTTTTGCTCTATATTTCACCTTAAATTACTTTAATAAAGACAAGAAAAATATTGCTGTTATTTTCCAAGGAGTCATGTTTCAGGTTAGCAGAAAAATTCAGGTTTTTCTTCAAAAATCTGATAAAGAAGCCAGTAAAAGCTGGAGACCGTCTGCCGTTTTTCTTAGCCCAAATACCTTTCAAAAACTTGATGCCTTCAACCTTACACGTTGGATTTCATTTAAATACGGCTTTGGAACCTACATTCATCATATTGACGGTTATCTGTCTAAACAAGCCAATCAAGATGCAAGAGTCATTAAGAATAGAATTATTAAGATGGCTCAAGCCACTGATAGCGAGGTTTACATTGATACACTTATCAATAAAAGTCTGCAAGAGTCTATCTCTCAGGTGGTACAATTACCAAGTATCTCAGGCACAGAAAATAATCTTTTATTCTTTGATCATTCTAGAAACAACCCTTCTGAGATTAAGACTATTGTCGAAAATTTCAAACTGATACAAGCAGCCAATTTTGATATTGGTATTCTCTCGACGTCTGACAGGCAGTTTGGACTTATGAAAGAGATACATGTCTACATAACCAATGCGGATTATGAAAACGCCAATTTGATGATTTTAATGGCTTATGTAATCTCTGCACACCCAGATTGGAAGAATGGAGTTATCAAAGTGTTTTATGTATTCCCAAAGGCCTCTATTGAACAGGAAAAGGCTAAAATGAGAGAACTTATCTCCACAGGTGAATTGCCTATTTCAGCAAAAAATATTGAGTTCATAGACAGAGACGAGAAGGAAGATATAAAAAGCATCATTAATCAACATTCTCAAGATGCCGATCTACTCGTCTTAGGTTTCTTAAGCGAAGCCCTTAAACGATTTGGTACAGAAGTTTTTGAAGGTTTTGACGGCCTTTGCAATGTACTTTTTTTAACGACAGAAGAAAGAAAACAGATAAAATAATTAATAATAAGCCTTTTTTAGGAACTCTATTAACCCTTATAGTCTGAGTACAATTAAAAAATCTAGCTTTTTAAAGAACATAGTTATACCGGTAAAGTTTGCATACCTATGAGAAACTCTCGCCAAAAGTAATTTTGTTAGTTGTAAGTCAAAAGGCCCACAAAATGCATTTAAAAAAATGGGCGTGCAAAGCTTTATGCTGTATCAAAGTTTAGATAGTGTAAAAATACGGTCCATTTTAATCTCTTTTCTTAGGTTAGCCAAATTTATCAATTGATATGAAAACAGCCAGCGGCTGCAGAAAAACTCTCGTGGGGGAGGTTACGTTAATCACCATCATTATCATTAAAGACCACCGTAACACCGAGTAAGTTTGCCAAGTCTACTTTAATGGCAACCAATAAAACTCCTATTTCTTCGCTTAGCTTTTCTACCCCCGTCGTATTATTTACTACTTCCACCTTAAGTGGATTAGAAAAGGCTCCTAATGTGACTAAGCTCGCCTCTAGAGCATCCTGAATCTTATTTACCAACTTATTATGCTCGTCTCGTTGAATATAATTAAGCAAGTCATACAAATTGGACTTAGATGTATCTGCTTCCATGTTCAACTTAAGGCTATATAAATTAAATCTTATGGCATCAAAAGAAGCATTGGCATAGGGAGATTCTACAATTTCTGGGTCTGGATTACCTCCATTAGCACTGCCCAATGGTTTATCTAATTTGGTCCCTCTTATCTCTTCTAAAATAGATATTTGAGAGTTTATCAATTCATTCAAGGTATTCTCTCCTTCATTAAGTATCCATGTGTTTCTTTCTTTTTTTAACTCAGTTAAAATTTCTTCACTTTTTTCTGCTAAATTTCCACTAAGACTAGAAAGATAATCTAGATAGTGATGATTATTGGTATCAGACGTAAAATGAGCTAAAATTTCATTTTGGGATTCACCTTTAAAAAGTAAATATTCCAAAACGGGTAAGCCAACAGTTGTAGAACCTGAATTATCAACGAAATTATTATCCAGTGTTTTACCTTCTGAAAGATTCTTTTCAATGAATTTGACATTGGTCTGGTACTTGTCAATTCTGTTATGTAAAAAATTATCGGCTATATATCCGATATCATAAATCTCTATACCTTCCCAAACCAATTTGTATTCTTTCCATTGCTCCTGAAGAGATTCCAAGCTTGATAAGGTTGGTTCTTCTTTAAATTCATCCACGTCTTCCAAAAAGGATTTAGCTTTATCATTGAAAACCTCATATTGTTTTAATATTATGTCGTCAAAAATGTTGGTAAAAACGTCTCCTCTGTCTACCGGTGCTATTTCTTTAGCCTCTTCTTTATCTGCTTCATTAACGGGAACAGGCTCTTTGAGCTCTTTGCATGCCAAAGCAGAGATAGCTAATAATAAAACAATAAGAGGCATTTTAAATTTCCATTCAAACAAATAGAATTTCACTATTCGCACAAAGTTATTTACCCACACATTTAATTTTGAATACTTAGAATTATTTATATAAAACCCCATCTCTATAGCTATAATGAATTCAAAAATTTAATAACCGCTTCCCTATCTGATTTTTCCAATTTCTTAAATTGTTCTTTAGAAGCTTCTGCCTCCCCACCATGCCATAAAATAGCCTCTTCTAAGTTCCTTGCCCTGCCATCATGCAAGTAAAAAGTGTGCCCATTGACGGTTTCTATAAGTCCAATCCCCCATAAAGGCTGAGTTCGCCATTCATTTCCTGTTGCCATAAAATCAGGCCTATTGTCTGCCAATCCATCACCCATATCATGCAATAATAAATCGGTATAGGGCCTAATAACCTGGTCTGACAAAAACGGGAAACGTTCGTGTGTACCAGTAACCATCTTAGGAATATGGCAAGAATTACATCTCATTTCATTGAAATAATATTTACCCACTAGCACTTCTCTTTCATTCCAATCTCTTCTTGCCGGAACTGCCAAAGTAGCTATATATAAAGCCACTTTCTTTAAGTCATCTTCATCAATTTCCTCCAAGCCGCCGTTAGGAATTTCAGAACAATCCAATCCGGTTATACAGTTTTCCTCTGGAAAAAGATAGTTAGTAATACCTAAATCTCCCGCAAATGCACCAGCAGTCTGTTGTAAAATATCTGGTTCATTAGCCTTCCACCCAAACCTTCCTAAACTCTTTCGATTCTCAAGTACATTCCACACATAATTTGCCTTTCCTGAAATACCATCCATGTTTGTATCCCGATCATCCGCAAAAGACAGAATAGTTTGCACATCTATTGCCTCCAATAATCCTAAACCAATAATTTGCTGACCAACCCTTGGAGAGATTAAAACGCCTTGGTCCAGACTGCCATAAAACAAATCTTTGATTGTATAGCTTGGCTTTCTTAAAGTATAAGCTTGCCCGTCTGCATATTGACCAGTTAATTCCTCATAGTTGACATTAAAACTTCCCTGACTTTTCACGCTCAAAATAGACTGGTCTTGTAACTGTTTCCCATAGATGGGATCGGGCTTTGGTCCTCCATGAAAATCAAAGCCAGGGGTACTTAGACGGAGTAAAATTCCTCTGCCTATTTGATCTCCAACATTTTGCATGCCTCTTCCATCTCTAGAATGACAAGAAGAACAAGAACGGGCATTAAAGAAGGGTCCCAAACCGTCTCGAGCTGTTGTGGACGCTGGAGCCGTCACCCAATTCTTATT
>JBNMFK010000183.1:0-7670 GCA_051269965.1 Algoriphagus sp.
ACTAGAAGATTCTCAAGAAGTAGAGGAAGATTCTGAAGGTGGAGATGTTACAGAAAAAGAGCTTTCTAACTTATCCGATTTATTCTCCGACACGTTACAATCTCTTCATCTTCAGCACTCAAGAGCGACTCAGATCCTTCTTTTCCTAAATAACGGAAAATTTAGCTCCGCTTATTCACGCCTTTATATTATTTTCGAAAATCTTCGGAATTAGGTCATAATCCATATGTTCTTCTTGGCCTATATTGTCTTTAAAAAGACTACAAGGCCATATTTCCAGCTTTTAAGCTGAATTCCTCATTTCAAAACGTAATAATAATGAAATCAAAAACAGCTGAGGTTGTTTATGACGAAGCACGCGTCCTTCATGATTTGAAGTACTATCTGCCTGGTCAAATGACACTCAAAGATTTTGTACATCACAATACACTTCACCCTTTTCAAAACCTAAAATTCTATGACGGCATTTTTCGTGCATCCGAGCTTTTTGGCTACAAAGTAACCCTTCAGTTAAACGATTTTCGCAGACTTTATAAACTCGGAAGAATTAAAGAACATGTCATAGACCGCATAATACAAGAGAAAAAAGGCTCTTCTAATTCAAAGGAATGGATTGAGAAAATGCTCTTTACCTCGTATGATGAGCAAATTAAAGCTCGTACTGGCCAACTTCGAAAGGAATGGAAAAAACAGTATAAAATAGACCTTGACTCTATGGTGCATCCGCTCTTTTTCAGAATTCTCTGTGCCTATTTAGACCAAGGTATTTCTATCTGGAATTTCCCAGAACATGAAGGTGGGTTTTATGAAAGTGTCAAACAGCTAGAGTTAGAAAGTGGTGTTAGTTTTTTTGAAACCAAAAAAGTCAAAAATATTTTCCATCATGAAGATAAGAGCATTAAAGCTTTACTAGAAATATTGGTAGGAGACGAGGCCTATTTTGAGCAATACCTCTTTGACATGTCTTTTAGCCATAGAGGATGGAGTGGTATCGTGGCCGTAGTAGATGAAATGCCAGAAGCTCTTCTGATACAGAAAAAAATTACGCTGGCTCAGATTATCCGTTTCGAACTTCTAATGGAATTGGATCAGCTTTATTTACAGCTCGGGGAGCATTGGCAACCTTTGGCCATTAAGAGTAAGACACCGCCTACAAAAATTTTAGGTCCAACACCTTCAACGGAGCTACATGAAATTCTAAAACTTTGGCAGGACGCCTTTGAATGGAGTTATTATGATGACGTCCTAAAAGGAATCAAAACTAACCTCTTAAAAGATAATAGTGTTGAAAGCCCAAGCTTTCAAGCCATCTTCTGCATAGATGAAAGAGAATGTTCTATCAGAAGACACATTGAATTTGTAGCTCCAGCTTGTGAAACCTTAGGGGCTCCTGGTTATTTTGGTATAGAGTTCTATTTTAAGCAAATCGGAGCAAAATTTGGTGATAAGCTTTGCCCTGCACCAGTGACTCCCAAATATCTCATCAAAGAATATGACGTGGAATACCATGGACATAAAGACAGGATGTTTGATGAAGGAACGCATAGTTTGAATCCACTCAAAAATCTCGGTTTAGGCATACTTGCCTTGCCAGAATTAGCACTTACGCTATTCAGGCCAAAAATGAAATCTTCTATTTCTGATGCTTTTGCTCATATGACAAAGCGAGGCAAATTGACCGTTATTAATAAAGACATCAAAGATAAAGAAGATGGTCTACAAATAGGTTTCACGTTAACCGAAATCTGTGACAGAATAGAGAAGTTTCTTCTAGGCATTGGCCTAACAAAAAACTTCTCTCCCATAGTTTATATGGTGGCTCACGGAAGTAGCAGTGCTAATAATCCACATCATGGAGCCCACGATTGTGGAGCATGTAGCGGAAGGCCGGGTTTTACGAATGCACGTGTTTTTGCCTTTGCCGCTAATTTGCCTGAGGTAAGAGAAGAGATAAGTAAAAGAGGCATTCAAATCCCAGAAAGTACTTTTTTTATTGGAGCTATGCACGATACTGCGGCAGATACGATTCAATATTACTTAGAACAGGAATTACCGGCAGCCTTTCAAAGCTTACATAATGATGTGATCAATAGATTTGAGGACGCACTAGATTTAAATGCTAAAGAACGTTCTAGGCGTTTTTCTTCTATTGATACTAATCGGAATATCAAAAAAGTAAGAAAAGATATTCTAGACAGATCTGTTTCCATTTTTGAACCTCGACCTGAGTTAGGTCATGGAACGAATAGCCTTTGCATTGTAGGTAGAAGGTCAATCACTAAAGATCTGATGCTAGACAGAAGAGCGTTCTTGAACTCTTATGATTATAGAACAGACCTAGACGGCACCTATTTAGCTAATGTTATGGCTCCTATTGGAATAGTTTGCGGTGGCATAAATCTAGAGTATTATTTTTCTAGAGTGGATAACGTAAAACTAGGCTGTGGCACTAAATTACCCCATAATGTGATGGGTCTTATTGGTGTTTCCAATAGTTCGGACGGTGATTTGCGGCCTGGTTTACCCTGGCAAATGATTGAGCCACATGACCCTGTACGTTTAATGGTGGTTGTAGAACACTTTCCTGACGTACTTCTAAAAGTAATTCAATCTTCTGAAGCTATGTACCAATGGTATAAAAATGAGTGGGTGCATATCACTGCTTTGCATCCAGAAACTGGCGAATTCTACTATTATCAGAATGGTCATTTCAATCATTACCATGCCGAAGTAGCTAGTCTAGAAGTAGTGACAGACCTTCATTCGCTTTTTGAGAAAGCTCCCGAAATGATAACAAATCATATCACGGACGCCACTTTTGAAAACTTACCTATTTACCAAATCGAAAGTAACGTATCATGTCAATAAGTTTAATTCTCTTTTTAATACTTCCGTTTCTTACCTTTTTGGGGAGTTTACCTTTTAAGAATAGGCAAGAAAAAATAATCGGCGGAATCTCTAATACAGGTCTCTTTCTTCAGACTATTCTCAGCATATCGCTATGTACTTTTTGGGCTATAAACGGTTTTGAGAGTTTAGAGCTATTCATTTTTTCAGTTTATCGAAATAAAGAATTCCACTTTGGTCTTACTCTTTATTATGACAAATTAACGGCAATATTTAGTACGGTATCATCTATACTGATGTTTCTAGTGAGTGTTTTCAGTAAGTCCTATATGCATCGAGAGAGTGGTTTTCAAAGATTCTACAGTCATTTTCTATTCTTCAATTTTGGACTTAACCTTTTGATCTTTTCAGGCAATTTCGAAACCTTCTTTTTAGGATGGGAAATTGTAGGTATAACCTCTTTTCTCCTTATAGCTTTTTATAGAGACCGTTATTTGCCAGTTAAGAATGGCATGAAAGTTTTGACTTTCTATCGCATCGGTGACGCTGCTTTGATAGGTGGAATTTGGTTTAGCCATCACCTATTTCAAGAAAACGTTGTTTTTAGTAATTTTATCAATAAAAGCTTTGTATTTGATGCGGCTACGCATATTCACCCTCTTCAGGGACTTATGATAGCCCTATTATTTATTCTTGCTGCCGCTGTTAAATCCGCTCAGTTTCCTTTCTCTACGTGGCTACCAAGAGCATTTGAAGGACCTACCGTTTCTTCGGCCATATTTTATGGGGCAATAGCCGTACATGTTGGTGTATTTTTATTAATGAGAACTTATCCTTTATGGCATGGCCTTGTTTTTCCGAAATATGCCATTATCGCTATGGGACTGATAAGTGCTCTGCTCGGCACATTGATTGGAATGGCTCAGCCCACAGCAAAGACTCAAATAGCTTACTCCTCCATTGCCAATATTGGCTTGATAATGGTTGAAGTTGCTCTCGGCTGGCACATTTTAGCCTTAATTCATTTTGCTACAAATGCATTCTTAAGAACATATCAAATATTGACCTCTCCCTCGGCAATGAGTTATTTGATTCACCAGCAAATATTTGAATATGACCCAAATAAATCACAGCCTTTAAGATTTCTTCCAAAAAAATGGAGGAATGCACTATACGTACTATCTATTAAAGAATTTGATTTAGATAAACTCTGGTATACCTACCTATGGAGACCATTAAAAAGGTTGGGAAAATCTCTTCATTTCTTACGCCACCCAGCTCTTACGGCTGTTCTTATATTGGTTCTAGCAGTTAACATAGCTCATTATTTCATAATTCCGTTACCCGTAGATTTCAATTTACTCTTCACTTCTAGATTTACTTCATTGCTTGCCCTTTTGACCATTATGATAGGATGGACAGAACGAAGATCAGCCTTGCGAGCTTGGTATTTCATTGGACTTAGCCAGTTATTTTTCATGTTCTCCATTATGCAACAGCATACATTTGACACCAATCAGGTTATGCTTTATTTAAGCGGCAGTGTAGGTGCTTTTATAGGCGGAACACTATCGCTAAAAAGGGTCATTTCGAAAGAGAATGGCATAAATCTCAATGAATTTCATGGGCACATTTATGAGCACCCCCGTTTAGCTCTATTCTTCCTGATTTGTGCTTTAACTATTATTGGATTCCCTATTTCACCTACGTTCTTGGGTTTTGACTTATTATTCTCCGACATAGAAAATAACCATAAACTACTCCTATTATTCAGTTCGGCCACTTTCATAATGCTAGAATTTACAGCCATTCGGATTTACGCCAGGATATTCTTAGGACCACATCGTAAGACCTATCATGAAGTAGCCCACAGGTCATCTTAAATAAACATTGACCCTTTATTGCCTCTAAGAATAAATTTAAAACGATTTTATCAATACAAAAGTGAATATAAATAATAAAAAACTTAAGATACCCCTAGATGGTTTGGCGGGGTTAAAAGAAAATTTCTCTTCTGATGTCATTTCAGGTTTTGTAGTGTTTTTACTAGCGATGCCCCTTAGTTTAGGTATCGCCAAAGCATCCGAATTTCCTCCAATTATGGGCCTAGTTTCGGCCATAATTGGAGGCCTATTGGTCAGTTTTTTTATGGGTTCTCGTTTGACTATTAAAGGACCCGCGGCAGGTCTAATTGTGATTGTGGCCGGTGCTGTGAATGAATTTGGTGGTGGCGAAGTTGGTTGGCATTTGGCTCTAGGTGCGATGGTTTTCGCGGGTATTTTCCAAATTCTATTCGGAGTCTTTAAACTGGGTAAAATGGTAGATTTCTTTCCTCTCTCTGCCATACATGGAATGCTGGCCGCCATTGGCTTAATTATTATTGCTAAACAAATACCTGTCTTACTAGATGTAGATCCAGCAATGACTAAGGGTCTAGATCCCATTGAGTTGTTTAAAGAGATCCCAAATTTCTTAAGACAATTAGATCCAAAAGCAACGCTGATTGGCGTATTAAGTCTTTGGATTATGACCAGCTGGGCGAGTGCTAAAATTCCATATTTAAGTAAAATTCCAGCACCCTTAGTCGTGTTACTCATCGCCATCCCTGCAGAACTTATGATGGACTTCCAGCATACCGAGCCAGAATATGCGTTAGTTCACATTGGTAATCTCTCTGATAGCATAAAGTGGAATGTAGATTTTGGAGGGATTTCTGAAATAGGAATATTTGTTAAATACATCGTCATGTTTATGTTAGTTGGTTCACTAGAATCTTTACTAACAGTAAAAGCCGTTGATATGATGGATCCATATCAAAGAAAGTCTGACCCAAATAAAGACATGATTGCTGTAGGAATTGGGAATACAATTTCAGCATTTCTAGGAGGGCTTCCAATGATTTCTGAAGTAGCCCGTAGCTCTGCCAACGTTCAGAACGGAGGAAAGACTCCCTGGGCCAATTTCTTTCATGGTTTCTTCTTACTCTCCTTTTTGCTATTAGCTTCTCACCTTATCGAGCTGATACCAAATACAGCCTTAGCTGCCATGTTAATTACAGTAGGTATAAAACTATCTCATCCAAAGGAGTTTGTTCAAACGTTCAAAATAGGAAAAGAACAATTAGCCATCTTCCTCACAACCATTTTCTTCACACTTTACGAAGATCTTTTAGTGGGAATAGGAGCTGGTATTCTATTGAAAATAGTCATTCACCTTTTTAATGGAACTCCAATACGCTCATTATTTAAAGCTCCTACGGTAGTCTCTTTTGAAGGAAATAAATACTTGATTGAAATAAACAAAGCAGCCATTTTTACTAATTATCTGGGTATTAAAAACAAACTTGATTCAATCCCTCCTGGCTTTGATGTTACCATTGATTTAAAGAATACGAAGTTAGTTGACCACTCAGTGATGGAGAATTTGCACCATTTCGAACAAGACTATACAGCAGAAGGAGGAACTGTAAAAATCATAGGATTGGATCAACACAAGCCTGTTTCGAGCCATGAATTAGCGGCTAGAAAGAAGTAGTAAGAGCCTCTAATGAATTTCTTAAGTAGGGATGAGGAAAATCTTATCCTTACTTTAAATCAAAAAAATAAGATACAATATCATGAAATCGATACGGTTTTTATTAGCACTTTTATTGACCATCTGCTTTGCTAGCATAGCCAGAGCTCAGGCCATAAAGGATGGTAAATTATACCTAAAAGAAGACGGCTCTCAATGGGTAAAGCTTACTATGCTAAATCAAGTTTGGTTAAGGAATACCAATAATAACCCTGGCAGCACGGTCTTCGGTTATTCTCAAGAAAATAGCACGAACATTGGAATTAGAAGATACCGTGTTCAATTTATGGGTCAATTAACAGACCGCGTTTTCTTCTATTCTCAATTTGGTGAGAATAATTTCAGTGCAATAGCGGATAGAAAACTTGGTTTTTTTGTCCACGACGCCATCGGTGAATATGCCATAGATAAAAAGAAACTAAGCATAGGTGCGGGACTCACCGCGTGGGGCGGCTTGTCCAGATTCTCTGCTCCTTCTGTTGGATCTATTTTAGGTGTTGATGCACCACTTTTCCTTCAAAGCACCAACGATATCACAGACCAATTTCTGAGAAAATTATCTATATATGCTAAAGGTAAACTTGGTAAACTAGACTATCGCATTACCATGGCAGAGCCAATGGCTTTTCAAAAATCAGGAGGATATAACGCCACCATCTCAAAACAATCAAACTTTTCATCTCTGCCCGCCAAGAAGCAATGGAATGGTTACTTTATGTATCAGTTTAAAGACCAAGAGCCTAATATGACTCCATATGCAACAGGTACCTATTTAGGAAAGAAAAATGTGTTTAACATCGGGGTAGGCTTTGTTTTTCAGCCCGACGCCATGTGGCATACTGAAAGTTCTTTAAGTGATACATTAAGTACAAACTTGGTACAACTTGCCGCTGATATTTATTATGACACATCCTTAAATGAAAAAGGTACATCGCTCAGCCTCTATGGAAATTTCACCCAATTTAACTTCGGACCAAATTATGTAAGAAACCTTGGCGTCATGAATCCCGCCAATGGTACAACCAATAAAGACTTAATAAATGGTTCTGGTAACAATTTCCCAGCTTATGGGACAGGAAATATACTTTATGCACAGGCAGGTTATAAGCTTAAAGACAACCTGATTGGCAAAACAACTTTGATGCCTTACTTTTCGTTGCAGCACGCTACATATGAGCGACTTAAAGACCCTATGAATTTTATAGACTTGGGATGTTCGTGGTTGTTGAGCGGTCAAGGCTCAAAACTCA
>JBNMFK010000184.1:0-7637 GCA_051269965.1 Algoriphagus sp.
TGACAGCTCAAATATAATTAGTACATAGTACTATGCATAACATAATAGTATGTATGGTAATATATGGTGACAAGTGGTCAAATAAAAATAGTTAGTGATAAGACGAACCAAGCGATAGAATCCTTGTACTAACATTCATATTTAAACCACTTTTTAAGATCTCTTAACATGTAGGTTTTTTATAATACGTAGGGTCAGATTTAAAAAAATTGCTGGTAAATGAATACACATAAACCTCTATTCATGGGTCATGAGTCCGAGCTACGCTATCGTGGAGAATTATAGAAAACTCTTTATTTCGTGGAAAAGGGTCAGAACAAATACAAAAACAGCGGCGAGCCTATTACCAATAAGAAAATAGGTAGCTGATTAAGCAATCTTAGCATGAAGAGCTTGTTTGCTCTGAATCCCTGATAGCGTCTTTAAACTATTCTTTGCAAGCTAAATGGCGTCTAGTCCATTAGTTCTTGCATTACTTTTGATAGTCGTGCTCCCTTGTGTGAATCTTTTCCCTATTGAAATATTTAAATGTCAATAAGCTTAAAACGAGGCTTTAATTTATATTCTAGCTTTTGACTAGTTTATGATTTTTTTTGAGATGCATATTGAATTGAAAAATAATCTACTTAAAATTTTCTTATTGGTAATGATTGATGAGATTAGGAGAAAGAAATAAGTTTTAAAATTATGTTAGCTCTTACAAATACAAACGAAGAAATAATTAAGTCCTTTCTGGATGGAGTGAAAGAACGCAATCCGGGAGAACATGAATTTTATCAGGCTGTACAAGAATTTGCCGAAATTATTATTCCTTTTATTGAAGCACATCCTGAGTATCAGGGAAATGCTCTGATGAAAAGATTAACTGAGCCTGATAGACTAATATCTTTCAGGGTAACTTGGCTAGATGATGATGAGAAGATACAGGTCAATAAAGGATATCGTGTCCAATTTAATAATGCAATTGGGCCTTATAAAGGAGGTTTACGTTTTCACCCCTCAGTCAATCTAAGTATCCTGAAGTTTCTTGCTTTCGAACAGGTATTTAAAAATAGCCTCACCACGCTACCTTTGGGCGGTGGTAAAGGCGGCTCAGATTTCGATCCAAAAGGAAAGTCTAATACGGAAATCATGCGGTATTGCCATGCCTTTATGCTAGAATTCTATAGGTATATAGGTGAGGATACGGATGTACCGGCGGGTGACATAGGCGTTGGATCCAGAGAGGTAGGCTATCTTTTCGGGATGTACAAAAAACTAAAAAATGAACATACTGGGTCTTTTACGGGTAAAGGATTAGCTTTTGGTGGAAGCTTGATTCGGCCAGAAGCAACAGGGTATGGTTGTGTTTATTTTGCAAATAAAATGCTCCAGCATGACAGGGGAGAAAGCATACAGGGGAAAAGATGCCTTGTGTCTGGTTCTGGCAGTGTTGCACAGTATACCATTGAAAAAATCCTCGAGATGGGTGGGTCGGTTCATTCTATTTCGGATTCGAATGGTACTGTTTACGATAAAAATGGAATCACTCCTGAGAAGCTAGCTTGGATTAAGGAATTAAAAAATGTAAAAAGAGGAAGAATTGAGGCCTATGCCGAAGCCTTTGATTTGGTGTTTCTTGAAAACAAAAAACCTTGGGGGTTGAAATGTGATCTTGCTTTTCCTTCAGCCACCCAAAATGAAATTAATAAATCAGATGCGGAGAACTTGGTTAAAAATGGATGCTATCTTGTTGCTGAAGGAGCCAATATGCCAACTACAATTGAAGGAGTTGTCGTTTTTCAGAAAATGAGAATCCTCTATGCTCCGGGGAAAGCTTCCAATGCAGGAGGAGTGGCTACATCAGGACTGGAGATGACTCAAAACAGTTTGCGTTTATCATGGACTCTCGAAGAGGTAGATAAAAAACTACATGACATTATGCTTAATATCCATGAGCAATGTTTGAAATATGGAAAAACCCCTTCAGGTTATATTGATTATGTGAAAGGAGCAAATATCGCTGGATTTATAAAAGTAGCAGATGCGGTGATTGCTGAAGGAGTCTTATAGGCTGAAGACCAGCTGTTCCGTTTTAACAGGAAAACCCCAAACTTCTCAGGTAGATATAAATCTCCTTTGTACCGATTTTGTAAAAGTTAAATCCTCTTTTCAAGGTCTTTAGAAGGTAGATTTGTTATTTTGTTAAAAAACAGAAGATGCGTGACGTCACCTTCCGCTCATTCGTAAATCTCACCTGCTTTCTAAATGTTATCTAGGTCATCGATAAATTCTTTCTCTGTTATCCTGAACATAACCCTTACTAACTTACATCATTATAGTTATGTACTAGTGGCAGAAAGCATTTCAAAGATTCATCTACTGGTGAGATATCCAATTTTTCCATCTCGACCTTCATCATTTTGTAGCTGATGCTTTTACGTCTGGTAAACCACCTAACATGGTAGGCACGTGCATGGTAGGATTACGTACCGTTTCGACAGGCAAGTCTTTCAATTTATTTTTATGAATGGCTTCTGGTCCAAATAGTATAAAAATAATTTCTGGTCCAATGCAACCTTACACGAGTAACTAAAATTGAAATAAATCAAGTCGTACATATTTTAAACAACAGACTCCAAAAAGTTTTGGGTACAAAACCCTCAATGAAGTTTCCGCCGAAAATTAGATGAAAATCTAGTTGTTACCTTTATTCCTTGAATGCACTAGGTTTAGTGTTCTCATAGACGCCAAATTACAATGCTATTTTACCATTGATTCCATTTTTCAGAAGTGAGAATGTCTTGTCGTTTGAAAGTTGCCTTATTTTTAGGAGGGAAATAGGATGAACGTCACTTTATGTAATGATAGTAAAAGGTGTTTTCCATAATTATATAATTTCAATCATTCAATTCAAACTTAAATCATTCTATTTTGATTTGGGACATAAGTAAGCTGAGATTTTTGTGCCTTCTATCCTTAATAAAATCACTCAAACCTTCATTGAGATATATTGAAAGTATTAGAGAAGAGAACTGATGAAAACAATTACAGAATAAGACAGAATGAAATACTGCGGAGTCATGCAGCTGGATGATGAGAAATTCCGGGTCGGAAATGGATTTGATGTCTGTTTTTATATTGTTTCCTATTTAGTGATGTGATTGAACTGTGTATTAAAATGATTCGCTTTTGAGTTTGCATCTGATAATATTTGGATCGGATCGAAATAGTTCGATCTCGAGTTATCCTCTTTATGATAATAAAGGTAACACCTCAGGGGTTTATGTAGGGTCATTGGGTGCATCATGTAAAAGTAGTTAGCAGGAAGAAAAATACTGAATTCATCAAAGTGGAGAAGACATTATTGCTGGAGGAGCCTAATAGTTGATAACCTTTATGCAAACAAGCCCGAATCCTATGTCAATTATATAGGCCATTAATGATCAGGGATAGTTATTCTTTAAGTTTTGCTAGTGAATGCTATTTGTGTATGAAATCTTCTGTAAATTCAACATGTGTGGTATATACATTTTTAGTACTTGCCAGCTCTTTCTAATATCTTATCTCATTCTTAAGACCTAAAAGATTGACTGTTAAGAATATGATTATTCACTTTTAATTCTACCTTAGGATAAGTACAATTGATTACCCCAAAAAATAAGTCATGCTAAACCTAGTAGAAGGTCCTGCCGCGAACCTGGTGAGGGAAATGGCCGTATACTTCAATACCGACCTAGTCGAAGGTAACGATGCCTCTACGATTACGATGAATAATAAAAAAGCAAAAGGTTCTATCAGTTCCTATCAATTATTCAACGGTCTGTCTGTTTGTCTTTATAATATAGCCTATAGCTCAGAGTTCAAGATTGATTTAGCTCTCTCTCGAGATGGACCTATTTACTTCTACTACAATATAAAGGGCCATTTTCTTAATCGCTTCGGAGAACAGGGGAAATTTGTCAAAGTACTCCAGAACCAGAGTATGATACTCATAGGTAGTCCCCATAATTCCATTCAAATTACCTTTCCGGCTAATCTTAAACTCGAAATAGCTGTAATAATAGTAGATACAAAGCTCTTAGGAAGCCTAGCCATAAGTAACGCCAAAAGGATGTCTACAAAAATCCAAAAACTATTCGAGAGAATTCCTAAAAATCAACCGTACAGATATCTTGGACATATTGATACCGAAACGGCAAAATATGCCTCCAAAGTGTGTGAAAATAACAGTACTAGCCTGGTAGGAGAACTACTCACTGAAGGTGCAGTACTTAATATGCTAGCCTCACAGATTGAAGCTTATGAAAGTAATATGACCGAGACTGGCCTCCGTTCTAGCTTAAGTAAATCTGACCTATCCAACATATCTTCCTTGGGAAGTTTCGTTATAGACAACTTCGAGACAAATTTGACAATTCTTAAATTAAGCAGGCACTTTGGAGTAAGCCCTAAAAAACTACAAATGGGCGTAAAACACCTCTATGGAGATTCTGTAGGACGCTATATTTTGAATCTTAGAATGGGCCATGCTAAACATTTGTTGAGCACGACGGATTTAAATGTTTCTGAAGTCTGCTCTCGAGTTGGAATATCTAGCGGAAGTTACTTTTCAAGAGTATTTAAAAATAGGTTTGGCATGCTACCTAGCCACTATAAGGAAGTCGTCCCATAAGAGGAAAAATGATTCTCCATTTCCAAAACATTTGCTATGTTCTTAAGTCTTGAAACAAAGATAAAATTCAGAGTACCTCTGATCATTCTTTTTGTTCAAACGCTTGATGGTGGAATAATCAATGATCTGTCTTTTTTGAGCTAATTATTTACTCAAAATTGGCATTATCAGGCTTCGGCAATATTTATATTTGAAATATAAAATAGGTAGTAGGGAATGACTATGGGGAAATTTTAAAGTTTCCCTATGGCAAGTCTGCGAAAGATCTAGACCAGCGGTACCCTTATTTAATATTTTTAGAGGTTCTTTATTTTAGAACCTCTTTTTCATAAATTCAAGAAATTTCAGTTGTCTTTAACTATATAACTTCAATTTTAAAAAATTTATGCAGTGGTTTTCTTTAAGAAGAAAGGGTGCCTCAAAATATTCAAAATCAAGGTTCATTCTACTTATAAAACTTTTTACTAACCAGATGTCCACTATCATTTAGTTTAATGATACCAAAAAGATATAGGTGTTCAACCCCATGTAAAATAGAGCTGGTAAGGTAACCCAGAAGCTATCTTTTAG
This sequence comes from Algoriphagus sp., assembly GCA_051269965.1. GTDB lineage: Bacteria > Bacteroidota > Bacteroidia > Cytophagales > Spirosomataceae > Arcticibacterium. Next base: position 5,225 of record JBNMFK010000184.1, read on the forward strand.
CTTGATTCTTACGATAACGCCCGACAACATAAGGAATGCAAGACCGAAAGATGAAATCGTTAAAATTAAATTGAATTTAAGTCCTACCATTAAACCTGTTGCACCTAAAAATTGTGACACTATTATAATCAGACCAAATTTCTCTAAACCAAAACGTTTAAACTCATTTTTCATACTGGATGAAATGAAGTAAAATACGCTGTAAGCAAAAAAAGACAAACTTGATATTAGAACGACTATTTGATTAATGTCCATATGTATTATTGGGCTGATTGAAATGCCACAAAAGCACATAAAATTAAAAGGATTAAAGAGGGTAGATGTTTAATGAAAGGATTTTTTGCTTTAAAGTGAAAAAACTGAGCAGCCACCATAAAAAGGCCCATGAGAACGGATGGAATGAAAACCAATGGTGAATACCAAATACCTGCAACAAGCAACGTAGCTAAGGAAGTTTTAGCGAATCCTACAAAACTTCGAGTTGTATCACTTAATCCGAATTGTTTAAATTCTTTAAGCACATTATGAAATCTGAAAATCCATACATAGGCAACAGAAATTGCTATGATCACTTGTACTAATATTGTTAATTCTTCCATTTGATTTTATTAATTATTTCTACGATGTTTAAACTACAGATTTTGACTAGTTTTTAACTCCCTTATATGACTACATCATTTTTAAAGTGAAGTTTCATAAGATTTCAACTATGTAAGAAGAGAATCATAAAGGTTATTGAGAATTGTTAGAAACCATCACTATCTAATGCAGCATTTTTTCTGTTAGCAGCACTGATTCTCAGATTAGCTTTAATTTGCTTTTTTTAAATGCCGAGCGTTATTTTAATGTGAGCTTAGTTACATTTTATCCTTTTTTTTATCTTTATCAAATCCACCACCAACGGCATAAGCAAATCCCGCACTAAACATTAGGGTAATTAATGCTCCAAAATATGGTATAAAATCAATCATTATTATTTTTTTTAATTAGGTTTAGATAGATTCCAAAAGCCAATATGGAGGGAACCCAAAGTCCGATAAAGATGGCTTGGCTTTCGTGACCCTGAAAAAATAGGACCTCGGAAAAAAGAAGAGAAAGAATTGCTGATAAAAAAAGTAGTATGTCTGTCAGAGTAAACTTTTTGTACATGATATATTAATTTTTCCCTACTCATTAGGCTTTTCGGTGACGCCCCGTTTTTTGAGTGGCTTCTGGTCTCCACTTCCTCTTCCAAAAATACGGCTTATTTTGAATTTTCAATATTACTTCTTAATTGGTTGCTGTAATAGCCCGAGAGGTCTTCAAGTTTGGCCTATCGGGGCGATCAAATTAGACAGTCAAAAGTCTAAACAATTCGAAAATTTAGAATCTCCAGAAATACTCAGGCGAGCTTATAACTTTTTAGTAAAGGAGTGTACTGATCTTGTTACTAAGTTCCTGTGAATGGCTAATGCGGATCCTTATGTTATGAAAAGGCCTACTTCCTTGTCGTTATATCTGATTACAAAGAGCAGCTCCAAATTTATTGATTTAAGAGCCGCTTAATCAATCAATTGCAGGTTTTATTTATTTAGAAAGGAAGAATACATCCAAACTAATTTTTCTTGTAACCTAGTATAATCACTCATTAAGGCATTAGTTCCTTCGTCATCGGCGTCAGCAGAAATTATGAGCAATTCTCTTTGAAGAATTATTATTGTTTCAAAAGACGATAAAATGTCTTCAACGGCTTTCATACCATCACTAACGTGAACACTTTCTTTAATTTTAGAGATAGTCCGATAGTCTGTATAATTGTGTTTTGGCGTATGTCCTAAGGTTAAGATCCTTTCTGCAACCTCATCTATTTTCAATACCAAATCATTGTACAATTCTTCAAACTTTACATGTAGTTCAAAGAATTTTTCTCCTTTTATGTTCCAATGATATCCACGAGTATTCTGGTAAAAAATAGAATAGTTTGCTAAAAGTTCGTTTAGCTTATCAGCTAAATGTTGGGCTTTATCTTTGTTTAGACCGATTGCGTTTTTATTGTTCATCTTAAATAAGTTTTGTTGTTTATTATCTTCTAGACCAAAAGTAGTTCTATCCTTTTAATTTGTTCGAAACCATTATTGCACAGGCTCTATAGCCCAGAGGTTTAAGCATTATTTAGTGTGTTTACCGTGCGTACCTCTGCTTGGGGGACTACGTAACCTTCTTTATTTTTTGGTCCATTCATCCCTGCCTTTACCCTGTTTCGAAAGGATAATAATCGCATAAATCCCTCCTATTTTTGAGAACGTCATACTCAGTAAGGAATTTTCGAGGTTCTACTTAATTATGTTGATTTTTTTTAATGTAAACATATTTAACTGTTTTTTATATTTTCATATCTAAAATCTTCTTAGCGTGTTTACCTCTTCATTTAGTA
>JBNMFK010000185.1:0-7633 GCA_051269965.1 Algoriphagus sp.
TCAGAATGTGGATTAAAATCTAACAGAAATTTACTTTTAGTCAGCTTTTCTATTTCGCTTTTAAGTTGAGCCAAATAGCTATAACTTCTGGTCATTCTAAAAGGCTTGCCTATTGTAGCTCCAGTACTTGTGTTTCTTAAAATAAGTTGAGTTGAATTTTGCATCTCTATTAAGGAGTCCGCGGTTTCCTCACCTACTCGTATGATGGGGCTACGTTTCAGATAAGCTGTTAGAGTGTCTAATAAGGGCCCACTTTCAAATCCCATAAACCCTATTTTAGCTATGACATTACCGAAAGACTTCTCTGATACGTACGCCCAATAATCACTATTTCCTAAGGGATTATCTAATTCTACGGTCGCAGTAAAAAGGTCGGCTTCAGTTACTCTTCCAGTCAAAGTAGGCCTTTCGTTTTCTGAAACGTAAGTGCCTACTGGGTAAAGTTCTATCTTAGACCCATCTAACACTCCATGTAGCTGCCCAGCATTAATTTCTATCTTACTTAAATCTAGCTTTTTAACCATATAATAGGGCTCCGATTTTATGGATGACCCAGCCCAAGTTTTTCGATCTGGGAAACCCCCTATTTCAGGACTTTGGTTCTCTACTAAAATCTTTATCTGTAACTGAAGTTTTGCAAAAAACCCTCGATAGGTCTCGTTTTCTCCAGAATTACTCAGCACTTTACAAAACGCATAGGAGAGGGAGCCGTAAACTTTAAAATCTTCACCATAACATTCATAGTTTGGCTCATTTGCGGAAGAAGCGGATAAGACTATAAAAGGTGCCAAATCATCTACAATAAGACAAAAATCATTGTTTTCAGACATAAATACCTCTTTAGACTTTTCTGTTGTCGTTTGTAGTTTTTTGTTAGACAAAGAAAGTGGGGCCGCTCCCCCTCTCATATTTAGACCCAAGCCGCGTGAAATAGTACCGGAATAACAAGTATCTGCCAGGAGAATCATATCTCCTTTTGGTCCAGCCTTAGTACGAAACTTCAAAATCCAATCTCCAAGTTCATCGTCCAATACATGCTGCTCCCTTTATAACCATCTGTAAAGTCCATAGGAGCTCCGTAGCAGACGATGGCTTCATTTAGGCCATCTACTTCATCACCGCTTAAATCTTCTATCTGCTGACCATGGCAAGAAAAATGAATTAATATCACATCTCCTTTTTGAATACTTTCAGATAAAAGCATAAACTATTTGATAATCCTCTCTTTGGTGGCTGCCGCATCACTTAAAACAGTGATGTCTTTAAAATTTTGCTTTGACAAAGACTTCTTGAGTAATAAAGTATCATTATTGGCGCTAATTTTCCCCCAGTTAGACTCTTCGGGATAGTCGCCTATTGCTACTATTAAAGCCCGCTTATTATGAGCATGAAGCACTGCCGAAGCACTCACAATGAAAACTAAGATTGATACTAAAGTTCTAAAGAAGGTATACGTTTTTGTCATATTGAATTAAGATTACGTGCGTATTTTGAACTATATATTCAGATAGACTGACTTTTAATTTACTGCCTATTTTTATGGAGAAACCACGATATTAAGTCCATCAAGCATATTGAAAAAATACCAACGTCATAGCCCCGTTCATCCCTTTTAATCATCGGAAACAGATTATTGCCAGAATAGGAATTCCCTATGTTTAAACCACCACTTGACCCCTTTACTTTTTTTAACCTTCCCAGATTAATAAAAATAGATTTTTCCTTAAGAAAAGGATACATCAATGTCGAAGTTTCCGCCAAATTTCACAGTTTTCTCCGATGGCTGCACAAAAGTCATAAAAAGGGTGAGCGTAGGTAAAATGACATCTCAGCCCACATCTACCATCTCCGAAAAAATGTTCACATAATATTCCTTCAAAGGAGTGGAATAACCAATAAAAGATACATTTAGAGTATTCACAAAAATAATATTTCTAAAACCTTTAACTGTAATACTTATACTTTTCAAGGGTTTGTGAGAGTTTTCAAAGTTTTGAAAAACATTAATAGCATTAAGATTAGAATATTCAGAAACACTAAGGTTTAATATAATTTAAAAAGGATTCTTATCGACTGCCTGATAGCTTTCCAAAATACCGTTTAAAAGCTCATGGAGGTTGATATTTAGAGAGCCATTAATGTGTTCATCATAATGAAGTGCATTATGCATGGCAAACTCTACTTTGTAGGAAAGGAAACTTTGCAGTTCTTTTAGCTCTATTCTAGTTAATTCCCTTTTATACTATTCATAACCAAGCTACGAAATTGATAGTTTTCTTGTGCTATCTTATCTATTGTATTTTCTGCTTTCAATGGGTGCAAAACAGCATAGATACTTGATCAGAAATAGTAATTAAAACAGCTTGGCTGTATTTAAGAATTTCATTTCTCGATAGGTCTAAACTATAACGTAATTCTTCTTAATGACCAGACGCATTCTACTATTTTCGTTATTTTATTTTTAATAAGATTATCAAATTTCAATACTTTGTTCTCGCTCCCTCTAACTTCTAATTTATCAAAATCAGGATACATGGCATATAAAACTCTCTGTTCGGAAGTTTCCGTACCTATACTTCCAGAAAACATGTTCCCCAGGCCTATGCCACGAGCTGGGCGAATTAAAACAAGAAAAAACATTTAAAAAGCCGCCAAATGAAGATGAACCTTGAAGCATAGTGAAATTACTCTTTCTTAAGAGAATATTCAGCCTTTAAAGACTCCGTATAAAAGTTCTTTAACTTTACTTCTATGGGCGTTTCGCCCTTTACTATGAGATAAGAATTCTAATTAAATGGCGTATCATTTTTTTGATTGATACAAGCTATTTACTCTAAATCATCCTTTAAATAATCATATTCAACGAATATAGTAGATTGGCCAATTGAAAGAGTTGGTAGAAAAGTGAGCTAAAAAACACCTTTGTATATAGTTTTCATACTGTCTGGTATTTCATATAAGCAATCTACTACCCAATGAAATAATAAAAACAGCTTAAATTTTAAAGTTCTTATATCCAATTAGCAGCCTTGGCAACAATTAATTTTTGCTAGTCCGATCTGAAATTATGCCCTAAGAAAAAGAAGTTTCTTTGTAGTTCCCTGCGATAAAAATGAGCTATGCCAGAGCTGTCTCTTTAAAATTACAATCTTCAGCCAGAATGAATGTTTATCAATTCAAAGACAATGCCCCTAGTAGAGACACATAAGTTCTGACCAAACCGAGTTCCTCGCTTTTTCATGCTCATATAGCATTTTATGATCTACGGGCTATGTTATCCGAGTCTGGTACTCCATGAATAGTATTCACATAATTTTCTTAAAAAAATCCTACCCTCAATAAACATTCAAAATCATAATTAAACTCTAACTTTGCACCTGATTATGAAGACAAAAGGAAACAAGAAGACCCACGTCAATATTGTGACGCTCGGATGCTCCAAAAACGTAGTAGATTCTGAGATTTTATTTACGCAACTAAAGGGCAATGGCTTAGCTGTAGATCATGAATCTAAGAATGACAACGCTAACGTTGTGGTAATAAATACTTGTGGGTTTATAGATAACGCTAAGCAAGAGTCTATTGATACGATATTAAGATACGTAGACGCAAAAGAGGCCGGAATAGTAGAAAAAGTTTATGTTTCTGGCTGTCTTTCTCAACGTTTTAGAGATGAGCTTGCTCCCGAAATACCACAAGTAGATGCTTGGTTTGGTACAAATGAGCTGCCACGTCTTCTTAAAACCTTAAAAGCGGATTATAAAAAAGAGCTTGTTGGTGAGCGACTTCTGACCACTCCAGCACATTACGCTTACCTAAAGATTGCCGAAGGCTGTGATAGACCTTGCTCCTTTTGTGCTATTCCATTGATGAGAGGCAAACATGTCTCTACGCCGATGGAAGATTTGATAACTTCTGCCAGAAGCCTAGCCAGAAGAGGCACCAAAGAATTAATCCTTATTGCTCAGGATCTAACTTACTACGGATTAGATATTTACAAAAAAAGAAATTTAGCTGAATTATTAGATAGATTAGCTGATGTAGAAGGTATTGACTGGATAAGGCTGCAATATGCTTATCCCGCAGGATTCCCTTTGGACGTACTAGATGTAATTAAGAACCGGTCAAACGTATGCAATTACCTAGACATGCCCTTACAACATGGCAGCTCAGAGATTTTAAAACTGATGCGAAGAGGTATTACTCGTGAAAAAACAGAAAGTTTGGTAGATGCTATACGTCAAAAAGTGCCAAATATAGCCATACGAACCACTCTCATAGCAGGACATCCCGGTGAAACGGAGGCTCATTTTGAAGAAATGTATCGTTTCGTTGAGAAAATGAGGTTTGATAGATTAGGCGTCTTCCAGTATTCTCACGAAGAAGATACTCATTCCTTTTCAATGCCTGATAACATTCCATCTGAAGAAAAACAAGAGCGAACAGATTTAATTATGGAACTTCAGCAAGGAATTTCACAAGAACTGAATGCAAAAAAGGTAGGTAATACCTTAAAAGTCCTTTTTGACAGAAAGGAAGGCGATTACTTTATTGGCCGTACAGAATTTGATTCTCCAGAGGTTGATAATGAAGTGCTTGTAAGTGCCAATCAATATGTGAGACTTGGAGATTTTGCTCAGGTAAAGATTACATCCTCCGAAGAGTTTGACCTTTACGGTGAAGTAGTTTTTTAAGAACTACTTCTTCAAATATTTAGGGAAACGCATAAATCTTAATCCTATAGAGAAGTCTACCCTATCCAATAATATGGGGTTATCTAATAGAATCTCGCCGGATCCGTTTCCGTAGTCTAAGCTGTTAATTTTCCCACGATTATACCCTGCTTCCAGACTTAAAATAATATCACGACCAACAATATCGTTTCCTAATAGAAAATCTAAACCTAGTGAAGCTGCTGCTCCAAACTCTTGACCCCTAAAATTGAATTCAACTCCGTTGTACTCTCCCTTGTCGCTATATAAATTGAGTCCTGGGCTAAGACTTAAAACTACAAAAGTTTTATAATCCATGCTCTTTCGAAGAAATATAGCTGGTCCAATAAATTTTCTTGATATCCTATTAGAGATACTTCCACTGGCCTCTGTGCCAGATATTTGATTTATAAAATTGAGATTAGTAGCAGAATTTGAAGAGGTGAAGTCAGTATAAACCGCGCCAATACCAAACCCTTCCATTGGAAAAAATGCAAGATCCGCACCAAAATCCCAGCCATTTAATAACTTCTCTTGATAAAGGCCATATGCATTTGTAGCCTCAAAAGTATTATCTAAAATATTACCAATACCTACTTTGGCTCCGATTCGCCATTTCAAATGGTTTCTAAATTGGTTTTTTGGCATATTCTTGCCCAGAACACCATCTGGCTTAGGACTTAGAGTTATTTCAACGGCTTTGGCCATCTCTTTAGGCTTGCTAGTTGCGGTTTCTTCAGACTGTTTAGATCCCGCTATACCTATTGGCTCTGGAGTTTGTTTGCCATTTTTGTACCCTCCTAATTGAGGTTTTAGCCTTGTTGCTTTTTTTTCAGGCACCTGCTCTACCTTTTCGATGTTAGGGAGAACCATTTCAGGTTTAGAGTTCTGTTGAGCTTCCGATAAATCAATGTTTATTACCGACTTTTGCTCTTTGGTTTTCTCAGCTTTTGTAAAAAATTCTTCCTCTTGTTCTCCTGGTATATATTTTTCCCTGCTAGTTTTTCTTTTATCAGGAATATCTATGTTCTCCTTTTGACCCATCTTTGACTTTGATTTATCAAAATCGGTTATCACCAAATCACTGTCATAACGATTATAGTCAAAGTCCTTTACCAGATTCTTGAAAATCTCATTCCTAAGGACCTTTCCTTTTGGCCCGATGTATGCATACACAAATCTTGCGGGAGTTTCATCAAGTATTCTACACCTTATCTCTTCGTTTGCCTGAGTAATAATAGCATCTCGTTGAGCTTCTGCCTTAATAGATCCAGCGACTATTAAGATGTAAGCAGTGAAGAAAATTTGATGAAAGGATAGAGACCTCAAATTCACAATTTTGTTTATAAAACGCCAGTTAATTCCCAAAAACATCATGTAGGTAATTGAATTTTTACTATTAAACCGTTTTACAAAAACTGTACCGTTAATCTTTTAGGCATTGAAAAGGGGATAAAAAAAGATTTCTACGGAAATGATCCTGGAACATGTTTTCTACGTATGTGAAAGGAAGCGGTGCGATATTTAAGAGTATTAGGATACCGTTAACTAATATTTTAAAGCAATAGACTTGACATTGTCACAAACATTCCATTACCTTTCAAACATAATATTATACTTAAACCAAAAGCAAACAATATAGATACAAACCTCTACGTTAACTAAACGACAAGTAAGAATGGAAAAAGTTCGTAAAAACGAGAGTGAACTTGTATCAGCATATATTCAAGGGAATGATGCAGCTTTTGACACGCTAGTAGAGCGTTACAAATCTAAAATATACACCACCATTTATCTCGTAGTGAAAGACCAATATGTGGCTGAAGACCTCATGCAGGACACTTTTATCAAAGCGATAAAAACACTACGGAAGGGTAAGTATAACGAAGAAGGTAAATTTTTGCCTTGGATACTGAGAATTGGACACAACCTCGCTATTGACTATTTCCGTAGAGCAAAACGCTACCCAAAAGTAGTTTTTGAAGACGGAAGCAATGTCTTTAACACGCTTAACTTTTCTGAGGATTCTATTGAGACAGTTCAAATTAAGAAAGAGTCTCATGAGCATTTAAGAGGATTAATTAAGCAGTTACCAGACCAGCAAAGAGAAGTGCTAATTATGAGGCACTATGAAGACATGAGTTTTCAAGAAATTGCTGATGCGACCGGAGTTAGTATTAATACTGCTTTAGGTAGAATGCGTTATGCTCTTATTAATTTAAGAAAACTAATGAGCAAATCAGTATTCGCGTATGACACAAATCTTTACGAAACAGTTAAATGATGTGGTTCGTTATTTGTATAACGAAACATCTAAAAAAGAAAACGTTAAAATCGAAGAATCTCTCGCCAGGGATGTCAATCTGCTAGACTTCTATTTAGACAGTCTAAACATTAAAGCAGAAATGGAGAAAATAACAATGATTCCTTCGGAACAGTCGATCAGTAAAGTTCTAGCGTACTCAAGAAAAACCAGCCCAGTACTTTAAGTACAGGCTGGTTTTGTTTTATAATGATATTTATAGGACCCTTCATAAGTAGACACTTTTCAGAATAGCTATTCGTGGAATCGTTAATGCCATAACCATTCAGAATTCGCTCAATGTTTTTCTTTATCTTTCCAATTCTTGTTTGAGATAGCTTATTACAAAAAAAGAGATTATATCCTCTCTGACGACCCTTAGTCAAAGCATCAAAAGCTACTTTTGAAGTAGCCGTTTCTACTTCTATAGTCTCAAATATATAAGGCATAAGAATAGACTTTATGTCAATACCTCTTTCAGACTTTACTCGGTTAAAATACAAAAGCTGGGGGATGAATTCTTTAAGCATAAATTTGATATGGTCTAAAAAGAAAGATTTCTATACTTCTGACCCCTCTTAATCTACTCCTAAATGCCTAGATTTTTCTAAGCTGCGAC
>JBNMFK010000186.1:0-7571 GCA_051269965.1 Algoriphagus sp.
GATTTTTGAGCTTTTTTATGGGAATAGAATCTCCTTACCCAGCCTTATATATAATACTCCGAACTCTGCTTTATCTCTTTTAAAACAAAAGTGCTGTTAAGGGAACCAATATTCTCAATTTTTGATAATTTATACTTCACGAAATCGTGGTATTCCTCTAAACTTTTCACATGAATTTCTAAGACAAAGTCAACCTCCCCGGCTAAATGATAACATCGCTGTACTTCTAGTAATTTTTTGATTTCTTGTTCAAAGTTTTCGATAAATGTTTCATTATGATACCTCATAGAAACCTGACATATGGAAGTAACAGACCTATTTATAAGACCTTTATCAAGAATAGCCACGTATTTTTTTATAAACCCGAGTCTTTCTAATCTTCTTATTCTGTCATAAACAGGAGACGTCGTTAGCTTTAGAGAAGCTGCTATTTCCTTTGCCGTTTTTTTGGCATCCTTCTGCAAAGTTCGAAGAATTACCTTATCTGTTTCGTCTATCTGATCCATTTAAGCAGAATTTTTATGGCTATCTAATTATTATATAGCCTTTAAACAAAATTATTACTGAAATCTATACATTTATCAGCTAATTAAACGGTTATTTCCCTTTATATGTCACACTATACCTTCATATAGTACATTTGTAAGTAATAAAAACGGAATCGGCAGTCTATACCGACATAAATAGTATGAAGCAAACAAAAATTTTGTTAGTTGGGGCCAACGGTCAATTAGGCATAGTAATGACTGAAGCCCTGCAACAAAAATTTGGAGTGGCAAATATCGTCACTTCAGATCTTGTCGATACATCTCAGCACAAAGGAGCTTTCGAGGTTTTGGATGCTACAAATTATACACGGCTCCAAGAGGTAATAGTAAATCATGGCATTACTCAGATTTATCATCTTGCAGCTATATTATCTGCCAACGGCGAGAGTAATCCCCACCTTACATGGGAAGTGAATATGAAGACACTCTTGAACGTTCTTGAAGTAGCCAGAATACATAATTTGGACCGGGTGTTTTATCCAAGTTCTATTGCCGTTTTTGGCTCTGCCGCTAATAAGGAATTTACTTCTCAGGATAGCTTTTTAAACCCCAGCACGGCATATGGTATTAGTAAAGCTGCGGGCGAAAATTGGTGTCAATACTATTTTAATCGATATGGGCTTGATGTAAGGTCTTTACGATATCCAGGCGTAGTAGGACACCAGTCAATGCCTGGTGGTGGTACTACCGACTATGCCATAGATATTTTTCACAAGGCTATAACAACAGGAAGTTATCATTGCTTTTTAGAACCAAATATCCGGCTCCCTATGATTTTTATGGAAGACACCATTAAAGCAACTTTACTACTAATGAGTGCTCCAAAATCACAAATACACATCAGGACTTCTTATAATCTCGCTGGAATTAGTTTTAGCCCTAACGAGCTTTCAAAGGAAATAATCAAACATATACCTAATTTTGAAATCGTTTTTGAACCTGACTTCAGGCAAAAGATTGCGGAATCCTGGCCTAGAGAAATAAATGATTTAGAAGCAAGGACCGATTGGGGTTGGAAACCTTCTTTCACCTTGCAATCATTAACCGAAACAATGCTTTCGAAATTACGTCAAAAATTAAAAACAGCTTAATAAATGTTTCAAAAATATAAAGAATTCTACGCCGCCGAAATTGAACAAATCAAAGATACGGGTTTATACAAAACCGAGCGAATAATTAGTACGCCCCAGTCGGCCAAAATTACCACCGAGGATCAGGAAGTGCTTAATTTCTGTTCAAATAACTATCTAGGACTTTCCTCACATCCTGACGTCATCAATACAGCAATAGAGACCATTAATAGCCATGGATTTGGTATGTCATCCGTTCGTTTTATTTGTGGAACTCAAGACATTCACAAGGAACTTGAACAAAAGACAGCAGCATTTTTGGAAGCAGAGGATTGTATTCTTTATGCCGCCGCTTTTGATGCCAATGGTGGTGTTTTTGAACCCTTACTTGGGTCTGATGATGCCATTATATCTGATGAATTAAATCATGCCTCTATCATAGATGGCGTAAGACTCTGTAAAGCCGAGCGATATAGGTACAAGAATAGTAATATGGTTGATCTCGAGGCTCAACTAAAGGCTTCTAGTCACTGTAAGAAAGTCCTGATTGTTACAGACGGTGTGTTCTCTATGGATGGTTCTATTGCTCAGCTGGATAAAATCTGTGATCTAGCAGATCGATATGGGGCGATGGTCATGGTAGATGAATGTCATGCCACAGGCTTTGTAGGAAAAACAGGACGTGGAACCATCGAATTAAAAAATGTTATGGGCCGAGTAGATATTATTACAGGCACATATGGAAAAGCTCTAGGCGGAGCATCGGGCGGCTTTACGGCAGCACGTAGAGAAATTGTGGAACTTTTAAGGCAGAAATCTAGACCTTATCTGTTCTCTAACACTCTTGCTCCAACTATTGTAGGAGCTAGCATTAAGGTATTAGATATACTTCAGGCCTCTACTGCCTTTAGGGATAAATTAGAATCTAATGCCTTGTATTTTAGAACTGAAATGATAAAGGTTGGATTTGATTTACTTCCCGGAGAGCATCCAATTATACCTATCATGCTTTATGATGCGAAATTAGCCCAAACTTTTGCCGCAAAATTATTAGAGGAGGGTATCTATGTCATCGGATTCTTTTTCCCGGTAGTGCCTAAAGGCAAGGCGAGGATACGGGTACAGCTTTCTGCTGCTCATGAAATAGATCATTTAGATAGGGCAATCGCTGCCTTTACAAAAATTGGAAAAGAGCTTAATATAATTTGAGAATGTTTGAAAGCATAAACCTCTACGTCATACGAATAAGGTTTTTTACTCTGCTACTTGATTTCCAAAATTATCTGAAATTACCTTTCACTTGTGATTTTTCTACCATTCTAGAGTTTAGAAGGGCTACAACTCGCTAGAAATTAGGGCTAACAGCAACTAGCACTGCTGTAGAGGTATATTCCAAGAAACAAACAAGTCATGTATTTGATCAAAAAAAGCTAGTCTACCTTAGACTAGCTTTTTTACTATACCTAAACTCGTTGCTATTAATATCTATAAGCATCAGGCTTGAACGGCCCATTTACAGCTACTCCGATATATTCTGCCTGATCACTAGATAACTTAGTAAGATCAGCACCTACGTGAGCTAAATGCAAAGCAGCTACTTTCTCGTCTAAATGCTTTGGCAATACATATACTTTATTTTCATAAGCATCTGTATTATTCCAAAGCTCTAATTGAGCCAAAGTTTGATTAGCAAAAGAACATGACATTACAAAAGACGGATGACCTGTGCCGCATCCCAAATTAACTAAACGCCCTTCGGCCAAGACGATGATATCATTTCCATTTATATTGTAAAGATCTACCTGTGGCTTTATTTCTACCTTAGAACTTCCGTGTGTTTTGTTTAACCAAGCCATGTCAATCTCGTTGTCAAAATGACCAATATTACACACGACAGCCTTATCTTTCATTGCCTCAAAATGCTTAGGCTGAATGATGTTATAATTACCTGTAGCCGTTACAAAGATAGAGGCTCTTTTACAAGCTTCTTCCATCGTTACTACTTCAAAACCTTCCATGGCAGCTTGAAGAGCACATATTGGATCCACTTCTGTCACCATTACTCTACAGCCTGCATTTCTCAAAGACTCAGCAGAACCTTTTCCTACATCACCAAAACCTGCTACTACGGCTACTTTACCCGCTAACATCAAGTCAGTAGCCCTTCTGATTGCATCTACCAAAGATTCTTTACATCCATATTTGTTATCAAATTTAGACTTCGTAACGGAATCATTAACATTTATGGCTGGCATTACTAAAGTGCCCTTTCTTTCCCTCTCTATTAATCTGTGGACACCTGTTGTAGTTTCTTCAGATAATCCTTTAATGCCCGCAGCTAATTCTGGAAATTCATCCAACACCATGTTGGTTAAATCTCCACCATCGTCTAATATAAGGTTGAGAGGCTTTCTATCTTCTCCAAAGAGAATAGTCTGCTCTATACACCAGTTAAACTCTTCCTCGTTCATGCCCTTCCAAGCGTAAACTGGAATACCAGCAGCAGCAATTGCTGCCGCAGCATGATCCTGAGTAGAAAAAATATTACAAGAAGACCAGGTAACTTCTGCCCCTAATTCTATCAGCGTTTCTATCAAAACAGCTGTTTGGATCGTCATATGGAGACATCCTGCTATTCTAGCACCCGCTAAAGGCTTCGATGGCCCATATTCTTTTCTAATTTCCATTAGACCCGGCATTTCAGCCTCTGCTAATGTTATTTCTTTTCTACCCCAATCTGCCAATGAAATGTCGGCTACTTTGAAAGGAACGTAAGTTTTTACTGCTACAGACATATAAAAGTTATTTTATCTACAAATTTGAAATTCGACAAACAATTTATCTAAAACGATAACAAATTTAGGTTATATTCTCTATAAATTCAAATTTTTGTAATTAGTTTATCTATTGAAGCTCTTGCAGATTCACGAATCCAATTTTCGTTCTTGACCTAATTTATAGAGAGCTTAGGGGCATTTGGACTATTTTACTGGTGTTTGTATTAGTTTAGGGGTTTTTAAACAAATGTTGAAGAATTTAATACTCATAGGTCTATTCATTTTTACGTCTTTAGGAGCTTCTACCCAAAGACCGGATCGTCATGCCGATAATTGGCTTTTTGGAAGCGGTGCAAGTATTTTTTTTCCTTTTGGTGGTGAACCTGATAACTCGGGTTTAAATACCATCAATACTGAAAATGCCTTCATGAGCTATTCTGATGAGCTTGGGAATTTAATTTTATATTCTAATGGAAGCACGGTTTGGAACAAAAACGGTAATCCAATAGAAGGAGCTCAAAACCTTATAAATGCACCCAATCCTGTTTATCCAGGTCTAATTGTGCCCTTTCCCGAAAGTGATAATCTTTTTTACGTGTTTTCTGTTGATGATTTTAGAGGCAACAATAATTCTAGTACCGTTGAATTCCCCATTTTCTACAGCAAAATTGATATCAATGAAAATGGCGGAGAAGGTGAAAAAATAGGATCAACGCTATCTCTTTCGAACGAAACCTCTTTTGGAATGACCACTGTAAAACATTGTAATAATATTGATTACTGGCTGATAATACATAAAGGAAGTGGAAATGAATTTCTGAGCTATTTGATAGATAAAAATGGGTTAGATCTGATAAATCCACCTGTTTCGAGCAAATTAGGTTTCCCGTTTGTTGGATCTTCTAAAGGCCTGCAGCAAGAAATCATAGTCTCTGAGGACGGCAAAAAATTAGCCGTCACCAAACCTTTTAATCCTGAAGGGGGATTTGTTCAGATTTTTGATTTTGACAATATAACCGGAGAAGTAACTCAGCTAGTTACTACCTATAAAAACGAGGGCATGATAAAAGGAGCTGCGTTTTCGCCTGATGGTAATTTCATTTATGTTTCTAGGTTAAATAATCAATCTCAAACAGGGAGTCAAACGATGTTTGATTATGAACTGGTGCAATTTAGAACCTCTTTCGCACCAGCATACAGAGAGCAAATTACAAAGCAGACTTATACAGGACAATCTGAAGTGAATCTGGGTACCTTCCTTGTAGATCCTGGCACCTTTGGCAACTTAAAATTGGGTCCAAATGGTAAAATCTATTTAGCCCATATAGATGATTCTGTTTTGTCTGTTATTCATGAGCCAAATAAAGTCGGAACTGCAAGTAATTTTGAGCATAGAGGTTTTGACCTAGGCGGGAAAGTTGGTAAGGCTCAATTACCAAGTACCGTTTCCCCAGATTATCCTGTCGTAGAAGCAAAAATTATTTTTACGAAAGATAGCTTGACATGTAACCCTACCCTTTCGGTAGAACTTAAAAATATAAAAACAAATGACGCTACTTTTCAATGGTTCATAGATGATATAGCGTTAGTTGGTGCTACATCAATTAATTTAAAGACAACAACATCTGGTAATTATATGGTCAAAGTGAAAGATAATTGTAAAGAAATACAAAGTCCTAAAAAAGAGATTTTGTCCGATGCCAAAATAACTGCACCAGTGAGCGAACCAACTTTAAAATACTGCCAGGGAGAAGAAATAAAAGCATTATATTCTGAGGGTGATAATATTAAATGGTATTCTAATGCCAGTTTATCTATCCTTTTAAGCTCTGGATCTTTATATACACCTCCCTTAAATCCAAATCTGGTAACTACTAAAAGTTATTATACCACTCAAACGCAAAATGATTGTGAAAGTGGCCCAACCAAAATCGAAATTAATATTCTCGAAGCAAAACCCTTAAATATTGGAGAAGCCGTGCGAAAGGAATGTTTTAATGCTAACAACGAAATAGAATTAAAACCAACAGAAGTTATAAATTCTAGCATTCAATGGCTTTTTGATGGAAATGTAATTAGTAATGAGACAATTATTACGGTTAACCAGTATGGTTCCTATATTCTCAAGAAGGTTGATACTTTTTGTCCCTCTGCAGATACGGTTTTAATAGATGATGCCTGTATTGAGTTTTACTTTTCCAATGCCTTTACCCCAAACGGAGACGGAGTCAATGAAGACTTCAAGCTTTACGGCAACGGTCAGTTCGAGTTTGATTTTGAAGTTAAAGATAAAAGAGGAACTGTCATGTATATCACAAAAAATAAGTCTTTTAATGAAGAGCCTATCTTACTTTGGAATGGTAGCTATGGTGGGAAAAATGCTCCCGCCGGCATATATAGCTTTTTTTTTAGGGCTAGGGCCGAAGATGATGGCCAAATTATCAGTCAGTCTAGAGAGGGTATTATTAAGCTACTCCGATAAGACTCGAAAGCATCACTACTTCTAAGCCCATACTTTTTATCAAAAAAACCTTAATTCAAGAATTCTGATTGGATACTATTTAAACGCCCTATTTTTAAGACGGTAATTTTCTTCCCCTTCGTAATATTAAGTTTGCCTTTAGAATCGCAAAAGTGGCTTTGAGACCTACGCCGATGTGCTGTTTTATTCTGAATTTACCGCGTTCCCTTTTACTATAAGACACAAAAACAGGCCGCCAACTGAATGTTTTGTGAAAAAGGTCAGTATTAGAGTCTATATACTCGTGGCTCCGTCCCAAACGGAGATGAAGAAAATGACCTAGTGATCGCATAATGCTTTTATTTTCAGACTAGCATAAAGAAAAAAAGGCTTATTAATCAATCAGTGCAAAGATTACAGTATCAATCTACACCGATAAAATTGAGAAGTGTCTCCAGTTTGACACCCCTACTCCCTTTTATCAAAATTACTTTGTCTTCAAATTTTTTGTCCAAAATCCAATTATGGATGGAAAACTTGTCTGTAAAATAATATGCTTGAGGTAAGTTTTTAAGGGCATGCTTCATTTGCTCACCGAAGAGAACCACGGTCTCAAAATTTCCTTCTTTGACCAATTTGCCTAAATTTTGATGCTCGATCTCCGAAAACTCTCCTAACTCAAACATGTCTCCCAAAAAGACGACTTTGCCCTTGG
>JBNMFK010000187.1:0-7564 GCA_051269965.1 Algoriphagus sp.
ATCTATCACTATAGGACCTACCTCAAAATTAATTTCCCTAATACCCGCTGTAGGTGTCATCAATGAATTTATAGTACCTGCCGGATAAGTTCTATCGTCTAAGTGAAATACACTAGAGCCGCTATCGAATATGGTAGGGGCATAAAGTTTAACCTTATCATTGTTGTTGTTAGCTATAGCCAATGGAGCGTTGAAAAACAGATTCTCTGAGATAAGTTCATTTCTTAAGGCCGTAGATGGATTAGGGAAAAATAAAGTATCTACTATACTTTGATCTTTCTCATTTTCGAGGAAAGTATCATAAACTACAGGAATGTCAGTTCCAAGACCATAAAAGCCCTGCGTGCCCTCCACCCCCATGGAACCTACAAAACCTAAACCATGGCAAAGCTCGTGCAAAACCACTGAAGTAAAGTCGAATTGACCAACTGCCGGCGTGCCGGTAGTTCCGTAGTACCAGTTTTGCTCAGAACTAAAACGTGCTACCACATCAAAGTCATCTGGAGAATTCAAATCTTGTCCAGTCATTTTCTCAGCCAAGGCTATCGGATACCAAGTCTCAGCCTTGGCCGCACCTGAAAAATTCCTATAATATGTGCCCGGACCAGCAGAACCTAAAACACTGGGACCTAACTCCTGCCACAAGGCTATCACATTTATTTTGACATCGGATGTGAGAAGTTCAGACCAAATATCCACCGCTCTCTGAAAGGCATCTTGAGCTACTTGCGGCATATCTGGATTAACAAACACGACATCAAAAACGGCTTTATTTGTCGCACCTGGACGCAGCCTATTTTTAACCGCAATGGCTTGCTTGATATTCGCTGGTATGTCTCTGAAAGTATTTTCGTCAATGTGGCTAGCAGGGCAAACAACTTCGGTGCCTTTTTTCCATTCTAATTTACCTTTGAATTCCCCTTTGTCAAATTTCGTCTGAGCCATAGAACTCAGAGAAATTAATCCAACCAAAGCAGATAAAAATATTTTTTTCATATTGTCGTACAGGATAGGTTATTTGGTAAATATAAATGTTATTTTATTCTTTGATTAAAAGAAATCTCATTTATTTAATGACTTTTATGCCAACACTATGGTCAATTACGTAATGCAGACACAAAAGGTATGGCCTCTCCTCTAGAAATCCTCAAAAAATATTGGAACTACGCTGAGTTTAGGGCTTTGCAGCTCGAAATCATTGATTCCGTTTTGGGAGGTACCGATACCTTAGCCTTATTACCAACAGGTGGGGGTAAGTCAGTTTGTTTCCAAGTACCGGGAATAATCTTAGACGGCGTGACAATAGTTATTACTCCGCTCATAGCTCTAATGAAAGACCAAGTTACTCAACTCAAAGAGCGAGGTATTTTAGCTGCTGCAATCTATTCAGGAATGCACAAAAGCGACATTGACAGGATATTGGATAACTTCGTCTTAGGAGATTACAAATTTCTTTATGTTTCTCCTGAAAGGCTTCTGACTGAACTCATGATAGAACGAACCAAAAGAATGAAAGTAAGCCTTTTGGTAGTGGATGAGGCACACTGTATATCAAAATGGGGACATGATTTCAGGCCCTCCTATCTAAAAATAAATGAGTTTAGGAGCCATTGCAAAAAGGCCTCCATGATAGCTCTAACCGCTACCGCCACAAATTTCACTCAAAAGGATATACTAGAACAGCTTCACTTCAAAAAGTCCAAAACCTTTAAAAAGAGCTTTAAAAGAGACTGTCTGGCCATTAAAGTTTTTCAATCTGTAAGTAAGAACCCTGCATTGGCAGAACTTCTTCGTAAAACAGATGGCTCTTGCATTGTTTACGCCAAAACTAGAAAAGAAACACAAGAAATAAGTCAATTCTTAAACAGATCGGGGATTTCTGCAGACTACTATCATGCTGGTCTTACAAATGAGCTGAGGTTTAAAAAGCAAGATGCTTGGATTCAAAACAAAACTAGGGTTATGGTGAGTACAAATGCCTTTGGAATGGGTATTGACAAAGCTGACGTTCGGGCTGTTTATCATACGCATGTTCCAGAGAGTATGGAAGCCTATTATCAAGAAATTGGTAGAGCGGGAAGAGATGGTAATTCCTCGGCTGCGTACCTAATTTACAATCAATTAGATATTGAGAGACTAAGAACAAATATGGAACAGGCATATCCAAGCTATGAGGCCTTAGCCAAAGTTTATCAGTCTCTTTGCAATAGCTATAAATTGGCCATAGGCTCTGTTCCTGAAGAGGTATTTGAGTTTGATGCCTATTATTTTAATAGCACTTTTGGGCTTAAAAGTATCCCCACTTTCTTTGCTATAAAAATGTTAGAAAACCAAGAAATAATAGCACTTAATGATGCTTATCAATCTCCTTCTAAGTTCCAATTTACAGTAAGCAACGAAGAACTTTTTGATTTGCAGTCTAAAAATGAGGCTCTAGAAAATTTCACGAAAACATTGCTTAGAATTTACGGCGGTGAACTATTTACTAACACACTGATGATTTCAGAATCTGAAATAGGTAAAGTTCTCAAACTATCTAGATTACAAGTAGAAAAACTTCTTAGAAGACTTGAGCAGCGAAACATAGGCTCATATTTTCAACAATCAGGAAAACCAACCATTAATTTCCTTGGTAGTCGATATGATGCGGATAAGCTTCCTTTAGATCGTCAGGGTATTAGAGTAAAAAAGAAGCGTGATGAAGAAGCAGTGCATGCGATGATTAATTATGTTTCTACTGTAAAAAGCTGTCGGATGGCCCAGCTGCAAGACTATTTTGGAGAAGAAAACCCAGATAATTGTGGTCTATGCGATTATTGTATTCATAAAGCCGTCCAAGATTTAAAAGTGAAAGCAATTGTCAAATTTGGTAAAAAGCTAGAGGATTCACTTCCCATTATGATTAGTGAAATCAATTTCCAAGAAACTACTTCCCAAAATATGGAAGAGGTTATTCATTACTTTGTAGATACAAAAAGGTGGGTTTTGAAAGAGGGATTTATTGAACTGGCAAAATAAGCAAAGTAGCCTATAGCCTTTGTCCATATACATGATGCAATTTTGTAGGCATTTTACTACTTTTGATTTCTCTTAATTAATTCAAATTCATTGGACAGAAACGAGAAAAAAATAGCCCTTAAAAAGCAAATCCAAGACTCAACAAAAGAGCTTCAGGGCACGGCTGAAAGCCTTAAAGACTTGAGCCGAGATCTATTGGTGGTCGGAGGTATCTTGGTGGCGGCATATTCTTTAATGAAAGTATTTCAGTCTAACGAACCAAATACAAACGATACCTTAATCGAAATAGACAATGAACCTTCTATCCTAGCGTCAACATTAAAGGGAGTAGCAACATCTGTATTATTAGCCATCGCGAAAAATAAACTTTCTGAATACATTGAGAATCTAGATAATGCCAACCATTCTTGAAAATATTGTCTCTTTAAAGAGAAAAGGCTTGGCCCTCTTGATTGACCCAGATAAGGTTGATCAAATTTCTTTAAATGAGCTTATAGTAAATGCTATACGAGCGAAAGTTGAGTTATTCCTCGTTGGGGGAAGCCTTATTAGTTCTGATAATATGGATATGGTTTTGGAAACTCTTTCGAGCGTAGAGAACATTCCTAAAATTATATTTCCTGGTAATGGACTTAACATAAATAAAAAGGCTGACGGGATTTTACTCCTTTCCCTTCTTTCTGGCAGAAATGCTGATTTTTTAATTGGTCAACACGTAGTAGCTGCTCCTGCTCTTAAACGTTCTGGTTTAGAAATATTACCTACAGCTTATTTGCTCATAGATGGTGGAAAACAAACCACCGCTTCTTATATGAGCGGTACCACGCCTATCCCAAATAACAAACCAGATATTGCGGTAGCCACGGCCATGGCCGGAGAAATGCTTGGATTGGGGCTTATTTATCTGGATGCAGGAAGTGGGGCAAATTCTCCAGTAAAGCCAGAAATGATTGAGGCTGTTAAAAGAAATATAAATTTACCTATCATTGTGGGTGGAGGAATAAATACAGCTGATAAAGCCCGACAAGCTTATGAAGCAGGTGCCGATTTAATTGTGGTGGGTAATGCTACAGAAAAAGACCCTAATTTCATTATAGAGTTAGGAGTTCTAAGGAATGAATTCATCTCTGAAAACTCTCATTAATGCATCGCGTATTTCTAGGTTTAGGTTCTAATCTTGGAGATAGAGAGAAAGCTATTTCCGACGCTTTGAAGGAGATTGAGAGACTAATAGGCTCCATTCAAAATACCTCACTTCTCATAGAAACAGCGGCATGGGGTAAAACGGATCTGCCTGATTATCTCAATCTAGTTGTTGAAATTAAAACAAATTTATGGCCCCTAGAGTTAATTGAATATATTCTAAAGTTAGAAGAAAATTTAGGCCGAATAAGAACTCAAAAATGGGATAGCCGACTCATTGACATTGACATCCTTTACTTCAATGATTGGCATTTTAAAATGCCGAAACTTGAGATACCCCATCCCTTCATTGCCGAAAGAGCGTTTGTTCTGAAACCATTAGTCGGAATCTCTCCTGATTTCATTCACCCCGTTTATAGGGAATCGAATAGTGAGCTCTTAGAAAGATTGGAAACCAACTCAGATAACTATGATTAGAGAAGCTCGTCTTGAGGACATAGAATCCATAATAAGAATCTGGGCCAAGGATAAAAACAGTAAAGGTTTAGAGATATTGTCAAGACCATTGTCAAGTCAATATTTAGGTGCATTTCGCCAAATCAAAGAAGATAAAAACCAGGACCTCATGGTGTTTGAACTGGATGGTGCAGTGGTTGGAACTCTCCAACTAACGTTGATTCAATACCTCTTTAGAAATGCAAGAAAAGTTGCTTTAATAGAGGCTGTAATTGTGGAGGAAAGCAACCGTGGAGTAGGAATAGGTGAAAAATTAATTCTTTGGGGCATAGAGAAAGCCAGACAAAACGGAGCCAATCTAGTACAACTAACATCAAATAAAAATAGACCAAGAGCTTTGAGTTTTTATGAGAAACTTGGTTTCAGTAGAAGTCATGAAGGATTTAAACTAAAAATAGACGAATAAGACTACCTTCACGACATGGAAAAAGCCAGGGTTAAAATAGAGTTGCATGAAAGAAATAGGCATAGAAAGGGCTACGATTTTCAAGCACTTGTAAAAAACACACCGCTACTTAAGGTTTTTGTATCTGTCAATAAATACGGAAACGAAAGTATCAACTTTTCAGATCCAAGTGCCGTAAAGTGCCTAAATAAAGCTCTGTTAAAGTTTCATTATAGTATAGAGAGTTGGGATATTCCTGAAAACTATCTTTGTCCGCCAGTGCCCGGTCGTGCAGATTACATACATTATATGGCTGATTTACTAGCAGCAGATAAGGGCAATGTTCTTACTGGAGATAGGATAAACTGTTTGGACATAGGGACGGGAGCAAACGGAATTTATGCATTAATTGGCATTCAAGAATATGATTGGAATTTCGTAGGTGTAGACATTGATAGAAACGCTTTACTTAATCTGGAAAGCATCGTTAAGGCAAACGAAAACCTAAAAGGTAAGCTTGAACTACGACAGCAACTTAACCCAAGACAAATTTTCAAAGACATCATCAGAAACGGGGAGTATTATGATTTGACCATTTGCAATCCGCCCTTTCATGCATCTGCTAAAGAGGCCTCTGATAGTTCTAGTAGAAAAGTAAAGAATCTTAAACTCAGAAAGGATGGCCCTTCGAATTTTGGTGGGACCAGTAATGAATTATGGTATGAGGGTGGAGAGAAAGCATTTTTACTTAATATGGCCTACGATAGCAAGCATGTCGGTCGACAAGTTGGCTGGTTCACTTGCTTAGTATCAAAAAAAGAGAATGTGAAAGCTTTTACCAAAGCTCTGAAACGACTGGAAGCGAAAGAAGTTACAACTATTTCCATGAATACAGGCAATAAAAGTACTCGTGTTTTATGCTGGCATTATTGAATTAAAAAACCATCCAACCTCAATCTAGTAGTCTTTAAAATAACAATGACCTATTTTACAATTTGTAGAGTGTCATAAAAAAGTACGTAATAAAGTCACGACAGAGAATCCAATTACTTAGTACCTTTGCAATAAAGTCACCCTTAATTAAAAGGAATATTTGAAATTCCACCACAATTCTACGATTATGCTTAGCTTATTCACTACTTTGTGGTGGTAATAAATCGGACAAAAAGACAAAGCTTTGTCTATAAAAAGGTACTGAGTATGAAACCATCAAACGAGACAATGCTTCATTTTTATCAGCAACTCGGCCAGGTATTTTACGGGGCGGCAGCTGTAGATGGAGTAGTTAGGGAAGAGGAAATTGAAAGACTCAATGACATTGTGAAAAAGTACTGGCTTAATTTAGAGGACACATTTGATGAATTTAATACAGACTCCGCTTATCAAATAGAAATAGTCTTTGCTTGGCTTAATAATAATGATTGGAACAAAGAAAATATTCTAGGCAAATTCAAAGATTTTAAGGAAGAGCATCCAAGCCTTTTTGGTTATAAAAACAGGTTATTGGTTCAAGGTACGGCTCAAGCTATTGCAAAGTCATTTTATGGTGAAAACAAAGCCGAGGGTATTTTCTTGAAAAAATTAAAGGCCATTTTAAGTTAAATCTGAGCTTTCTGCTAAGCATTTAAGAACAAAATTTAAGCCTTTCCTAAACCGCTACTTTGCCTTTGATAAGTGGATAAGGGTCATAGTTTTCTATACGGATGTCTTCGGAAGTGTAATCAAATATAGATTTTACTTTAGGATTTAAAACCAATTTAGGTAGCATTTTAGGAGTCCTTGTTAATTGCTCATTAACCTGCTCAAAATGATTAGTATAAATATGCGTATCGCCTCCTGTCCATACAAAATCCCCTACTTCCAGATCACATTCTTTGGCTACCATTTCTGTTAATAAAGCATACGATGCTATATTAAATGGTACGCCTAAGAAGACATCGGCACTTCGCTGGTACAGCTGACAAGAAAGCTTGCCGTCTGCTACGTAAAACTGAAACAGTGCGTGACAAGGCAGTAGAGCCATTTTGGAGAGTTCGCCCACGTTCCACGCCGAAACAATTATTCTTCTAGAATCTGGTGAAGTTTTTATTTGGTCTATAACCGTTTTCAGTTGATCTATACTTTCTCCTTTTGCTGAAGGCCATGAACGCCATTGTTTGCCATAGATAGGCCCTAAATCGCCGTTTTCGTCAGCCCATTCATTCCAAATACGAACCTTATTCTCGGTTAAGTACTTGATATTAGTATCTCCAGCAATAAACCAAAGCAACTCATGAATCACTGAAGGCACATGAATTTTTTTAGTGGTGACTAATGGGAAGCCATTTTTTAAATTAAAACGCATTTGGTAACCAAAAACACTTTTTGTTCCTGTTCCTGTACGGTCAGTTTTTATAGTTCCTTCAGCTAGAATGTGCTTTAAGAGGTCTTGGTATTGTATCATTATTTAAATGGGTCAATAATAAACAAATTTACTTTTTGTTCGAAGTTAGACGTAAAACG
>JBNMFK010000188.1:0-7558 GCA_051269965.1 Algoriphagus sp.
CAATAAATGAATAGACATCGTACTGGGGAGGATTAGAAAAAAAGATACACGCATTGGTGCTTGTTCTAACAGTTAAATTAGTTGTCCCATCACTGGCGTCTATATTTCCGGACATAGAAGTGATGGTAGAGCCAAATGCCCTTAAGTTAATATCTAAAGCAGAAGATCCTTCATCTAGGCTTAAGCTAGTCACATCAGCAAGGACCGAGGTTTCTGCTGCACACACAGTTACATCAACCTGGACCCTTGCACTTTCACAACCATTTAAGCAGGATGCAAAATAACTTGTGTTACTTTGAAGTGCCGGTGTTTGATATGAGGACCCAGTTCCCAGGGGAGAAGAAGAAATAGCCGTTTGGTACCATTGCACTGTCCCATTACAACCAGTCGCGGTTAGAGTTGCCATTTCCCCTACTTTTATTGTCACCCCATTCACTGTTGGGTTAGCTGGAATACTTCCACAACGGTTTATTGTCACTGTTTTACTATTTGTACTTAGAACAGCACATAAAGATGAATTAGAAATGGCCGTTTGAATTTCACTTAAAGAACTCCCAATGTAAGGGTTCAAATCTAGCCCTCCGGCATAAGAAAGACCATATACCTCGTAATTACCTGCAGCATATGTTCTTAAATCAGGGCCTATGGAAAAACCTGAAACCATACTAGTGCTTGTATTATAAATCATATATATGTAAGCATATGGAGAACCATCTGCCGGGATTTTTGCGTAAAGTGCCCCTCCACTTGGGGTAATAGTGTAAGCACCTGTCTGCCCTCCATCGAATCCCGACATTTTAATAAAATAGGTGCGTCCAGCTTCTAAGGCCTGAGAAATGGAGCTGGAATTACTAACGCTACTTCCATTATACAAACCAGAAGAATTCAACCAATTTCCGCAAGGACTAGCATTGCTGTAAGAGTCCTGATAGAGACTCATCATTCTTGAAGAAAGGGAGCCAGAGGATGTAAAAGTATAAGTGGCATCTGAACCAGCAATAAATGAATACAGATCGTACTGGGGAGGATTAGTAAAAAAGGTACATGTATTGGTGCTTGTTCTAACAGTTAAATTAGTTGTCCCATCACTGGCGTCTATATTTCCGGACATAGAAGTGATGGTAGAGCCAAATGCCCTTAAGTTAATATCTAAAGCAGAAGAACCTTCAAATAGGCTTAAGCTAGTCACATCAGCTAGGACCGAGGTTTCTGCTGCACACACGCCTGCTGATGATATAGTAATGTTGGTATTATTAATATCAAAGAAAATATTCCCTACAGCTTCTATTTTAACTCGTACTAGGCTAGATGGAGTATTTGGTACTGTAATGGTTTCTGTGCCATCATTTGCTGTATTAGCCAACAATGAAGAAAAAGTAGTGCCACCATCTGTGCTAATTAATATATTGACATTGCTACAATTAATAGGGGCATTGTCTGTTCCATTCACATCCCATGTAATTGCTTTAGACTCTTCAACGAACCATAAAGTTGGCCCGTTTTGAGATGATATTTGAAATGGACCTGAATTATCTACAGTAACAACCTTCAAGTCTGAATCCACTCCCCCACCTCCTACTTTATTATCTCTCACCGTAAGACGGAAATTCATTGTTCTAGCTACTTGAGGCAAAGCCTCTCCTTCATTATCTGCTGGACTATTGGCATTTTCTAATATAAAATTAAGGGCTGGAAAAGTCCTACTGGGTGATGAACCTATTCTACTCCTAAATAAGGGTGCGGTGGTACTGTTTACAGCGGAATAAGCTCCAATTCCATGAATGGTTCCTAATGCTCCGGCATCATTAGGAACTGCTACATCTATTTGACTCCAATTATAGCTTAAAACATCAGAAGCATCAGCATCCGTAGCAGAACCCATAAGAGTGAAAGGAGTACCCTTTGGTATAGTTACTGCTGAACCAACAGAGGCTACAGGAACACTATTGCCAGTAGCTGTATTTGTAAAGCAATTGCTAACACCTGCCATCTTAGTAAACATTTGGTCTAAGCTCTTAGCGTTAAAATAAGACTCTCTATTAGGACTAGTTAGAACATAGCTAGACAAAGCACCATTTGTATTATTGGAGCAATTGCCCCCATAACCCATTAGAGTGGTACCGCTGCCCGGTTCTACAGATGCCAAACTGCTCCAACCTCCGGTGCAAAAAGTAGGTGAGGTGCCGGCTCCTCCAGTGGCATTATACGTATGTCCCATCCCAAATTGGTGGCCAACTTCATGGGCAAAAAGACCTACTATAGTACCTAATGAAGTATTCTGCCCAAATTCAGTCCACCCTACAGACTTGCTACCATCAACACAAGGCGATCCTCCACCAGTACCTCTCGCTCCTCCACCTGAGGAATAAACGTGAAATGTATGGCCAGTATCATATTCCCCATATGACAGCAATCCGCTCGTATTCATAGAATTAAAACCAGCTTGAGTGTCATTTGCACTACCAAAAGAGGTATTAACATTGAATGGGTCTGTAGTTCCATCATCAAAAATTAAAGTCAAATCCGTAGTTTTAGTTATCACTTCAAAAGAGACAGCCGCTTCCAACTCATAAATTAGATTAGTGGCATTCATGATTTCTACTATCTTATTCCTGGCCAACGTTTTTGTCCCCAAGGAGTCTGTCATCTCGCCAGTAGCCGCACCAGCAAATTTATATGTTCTTAATTCTGTTCCTACAGGGAATAGGCCTGTACTTAATACTTTCCCTTGGGCGTTTACAAGTGGCTTTTTGTCTGCATCGTTTGTACCACAGTTACCTAAACCACTGTCGTTCATATTGTAGATGGTATAGATGCCTTCTTTTTTATCCACCACTTCAATGATGTAATAGCCATTGGCGTAATGCATAATCCCGGAAAGTCCATTTGATGTAATTGCAATTCTCACTTGAGCCTTTGAATCCGCAGATGTACCTGCTATAGTTTGAATGTCTGCCGGCTGATCAGCCATTATATTAGAGTTCCTAACGTTAAATGATTGGAAAGAACCATCGGGCATTGGAAGGCTTAAAAGGAAATCGGCAGTAGATAATGAGTTAGAACTGATTGTAGTTTTCATCTGATCTAAATCAATGTTAACTCGTTGTCCTATAACTCCAAGCTGAGCACTAAGATTAAATGAAGTAGTAACCAATAGAATTGCTAAACATAAGACTTTGTTCGTTTTCATGGCTGTATTAGTCATTAATATTACTCAAATTTACAAAAAATAAAAATAAAAATAAGCCTAAAAATATATTACTGTCAAACGGATAAACGGATAAGCAGATTGTAATTTCTTGGAAAAACACAAAAAGGCTTCAAAGTATTACTTATCGGCCTTTTGTTGGAGATTTGAGTTCCTCAACAAAAAACTCCAGATGAAAGATATAAAAAAAGGGGGGATGCCGATTATTTCACAATTACTTTCTTTTATACCCTTAGAGCTTATTGCTCAAGCTGTGTTAGAACATAAATCAGATAAGGGCTATAGAGCCTTAAAAACAAAAGACCACTTGGCCTTTATGCTCTTTGGTGTTGTTGGCAAATTGGAGTCTTTGAATGGGTTAATACGCAGCCTACCTTTTTTAGGGAAGTCCTTAAGTTATTTTGGCATAACTGAATTACCGGCCAGAAGTACCCTTGCAGATGCAAACAGAAACCGAAAGAGCGATGTATTTGGTAAACTTTACAGTCTTTTAATAGAACGTTATAGTCAACAGCTTTCAGGAACATATTTAAGTGGTATGATAGACAAAAAGATAGATATCAAGAAGGTAAGAATATTTGATTCTACAACCTTCACTTTATTTGTTGACGTCTTTACTGGAGCAGGCAGGAACAAAATAGAAGGCAAGAAGAAAGGCGGTATTAAAGCTCATGTATTACTGTCATTACATTCACTTATACCCGAAATAGTTTGGATGAGTGCAGCCAGTAAAAACGATAAAGATTTTCTCGGACAGCTGAAACCGCTAAAAGGAGAGATTTACGTATTTGACAAGGGGTATGTGAATTATAGTTATTACCATAAATGGACAGAAGATGGCGTGTTTTTTGTCACAAGGCTGAATGAAAACGCCAGTTATGAAGTAATAAACCAGAAAGAAGTACTTGAACGGGATGCGGAAATAGATGGAATATTAAAAGACGAGATTATTGTTTTGAAAACCGAGAAAGGGCCATTAGAAGCAAGATTGATAACTTTCAAATCACTTACAACAAAAAAGACCTACACTTTTATTAGTAATTTGTTCGAAGTAGAAGCCACAACGATAGCAAAGCTTTATAAAAATAGGTGGGAGATAGAGCCTTTCTTTAAACAGCTTAAACAAAACCGCAGCGGCGGACCGCTTTGAACTAAAAGGATTTTACTCGGACAGCAAAGAAGGAATAAAGACACAGATATGGATAGCTTTGATAGCCAACTTGATTTTTACAGTAATCCATAGACAAATAAAGCAAGCCGAAGCATTTACTGCAATGGTTCAAATGGCTAGAGTGAATTTAGGCTCGTATATCAGATTTATTGACGTATTGAAAGTAAAATATTGGCGGGGGCAAGAAAAACAACTTCAAAAAGTACAATTAAATTTGTTCGAATGTGTAGAGAGGGTCATTTTACAAACGTGATATAACAGGCCTCAGAAAGCTATAATCGAACATTTCTAACCAGTTGAATATTTAACCGTTTGACAGTAAAAATATATCTATTCCTTAGTCAGAGCAGGGCTTCAAAATCCTCCTCAGATATCATTTTCACTTCTAGTCTTTCTGCTTTAGCAAGTTTAGAAGGGCCGGCACCTTCGCCTACAATTAGGTAGGTCAGTTTCTTAGAAACACCATTTACCAGTTTACCCCCGTTAGATTCTATTTTTTCTTCAATTTCTGCTCGACTATAGTTTTTAAACGTACCCGTATAAAGCAGAATCATGCCTCCTAGACCATTTCCTTCAACTTCTTTTACGTTGTTTCCTGCCTTCATTTGTAACCCTGCTGAAGTCAGCTTAGCTATGTAAATCTGATTTTCCTCTTCTTTAAAGTAGTCTAAAATACTTAATGCCACTTTCTCTCCCACGTCCGGCACTTGCAATAATTCTTCCAAAGTTGCTGCTCTTATAGCATCTATGGTTTTAAAATATGCGGTTAGCTTTTCGGCAGTAGTTTGACCTACAAAGCGAATTCCAATTCCAAAAAGTACTTTTTCAAAAGGTTGGTTTTTCGAGGCTTCTACCCCATTAATAATATTTTCAACGGTTTTTTCTTTGAAAGAAACCTTACGTGCTTTTCCTGTCAATTCATCTTTATGAACTTTCTCCAAACCCAGCATATCTTCATAACTCAACTGATACAAATCCGATGCATCATTTAAAAGACCACTCTCTATAAGGATTTCAATTTTCCCCTCGCCTAAACTATCGATATCTAAGGCTTTTCTTTGAATAAAATGCTCAATTCTGCCTTTAACCTGCGGCGGACAGCTTTTTTCATTCGTGCAATAATAAGCAGCTTCACCTTCATGTCTGACAAGTTCAGTTTCACACGCCGGACAATCTTTAACAAAGGCTACTTTTGAAGGAAACAAATCGGCATTCTGCCTTGATAAATCCACACCTCTTATTTTGGGAATAATTTCTCCCGCTTTTTCCACGAAAACATAGTCACCCACGGAAATACCTAAACGTTCTATTTCATCTGCATTATGGAGGGTGGCTCTTCTTACGGTGGTCATGGAAAGCTCTACCGGCTCTAATTCCGCAACGGGAGTCACTGCACCAGTACGCCCAACCTGATACGTAACAC
Organism: Algoriphagus sp.; assembly: GCA_051269965.1. Taxonomy (GTDB): domain Bacteria; phylum Bacteroidota; class Bacteroidia; order Cytophagales; family Spirosomataceae; genus Arcticibacterium. Next base: position 5,803 of record JBNMFK010000188.1, read on the forward strand.
CTAGCAATTTTGTTGATTTTGACTCTGCTTTATATTTGTAGGCAATGGCCCATCTCGGACTTTTTGAGGTGAAACCTAACTCTTCCCTTTGTGCATAATCATTTACTTTTATGACAATGCCGTCTGTAGCACAGGGCAAACTATGCCTTTTAGAACTCCATTTCTCCACGTAGGCAATAGCTTCATGAATATCATTAACCTTTCCCCATGAATCTGAAACATTAAAACCAGTGGCCTTCATAGCCAAAAGGCTCTCTTCGTGGGTTTTGAAGCTGTCGTTTTCACTTAAGTATTGATAGAGATAACAATCAAGATTTCTAGACGCCACTACGGCTGAGTCCTGCATCTTGAAAGTTCCAGCTGCCGAATTTCTTGGATTAGCTAAAGGGCTTTTCCCATCCGCGGTGAGTTCTTCGTTTATTCTATTAAATTCTTTATTGGGCATAAAACCCTCTCCCCTGACCTCAAAACGCTGCCCTTTTTGAAATTCTCCGACTTGAAGAGGCAAACTTCTTAGTGTTTTTACATTCGTCGTAATGTCATCTCCTTGGGTTCCGTCGCCACGAGTAAGAGCCTTAGTAAGTGTGCCATTCTCATAAGTCATCGAAAGAGAAATTCCATCAAACTTTATCTCACAAATGAAGGAATATGGCCTATCTGTCAAGACCTTTTTTATTCGCTCATCCCATTCTATGAGATCCTGCTCATTATAGGTATTAGAAAGTGAAAGCATCGGGTACATATGTGCTACCGTCTTAAAATCTTTTGTAACGGTACCTCCTACTCGGTGCGTAGGCGAATCTGGTCTCAATAAATCTGGATATTGAGCTTCTAAGCTTTCAAGTTCTTTTAATACAGTATCAAACTCAAGATCGGAGACCTCAGAAATAGCCTCTTGGTAATAGTTGACATTTAAGTTATTTAGACGTTCAGTCAATTCCTTTATTCTCGAGGCCGGATTCATTTGATAAGGTTTATTTTCTTAGCAAATTTCAACATTCGCATTGCAATTTCAAATGGACCCTGAAATTATTGACTTATAAACCTGTTTATCTAGGCAAAACTTCGCAATACCTCATATTTCCGCCTTCTACTTACTTTTATCTTTTCGCCAGAACTAAGAATTATGAATACTTCAGTATTTTGATTTAATACCTCCCTAACATGTCTTTTATTGACTATCACTCCCTTTCTAGGGATAAAGAAAGCATCGGTATGTTCTAGTTTTTCAGCATAGTGTTTCAGCGTAAAGGCGGTCAAAAAATTCTTCTCTTCATTTAAAAAGACTTTGGTATAATTTCCAAACTCACTTTTAAAATGTGTGATACTGGCAAAAGGAACTTTCTTTTTGCCGTAGTCAAAAATGATGGTGTTTGCTGTTATTGTAGAGGTTTTCATGGTTTCATTTGTTAAATTTTGGATAAAAAAAATATCATTGAGTATAGGCTATAACTATTGGGACTAGAAATTCATATCCCTTATAACACTAGTCAAACTTAAGCCACAAACTAACACAAGATGGATTATGTGTATGGATGGTACGACCCATTAAATACTTGGAAGGAAATGAGTTATATTAAATTTTTATCAAATAATAAGCTCTATATAAAGCCAATTAATGATCTCCCCTTCCTTCTAGATAAAGGAAGAGTTTCGCCCGTTCGAGGTCTAGCGTAAAGTGTCCCAGATTTTGATAAAACTTATTTAAAAGAGTTAAGATTTAACAGCAGGCCTATTCTCGGTAAAAAAAAAGTCG
>JBNMFK010000189.1:0-7541 GCA_051269965.1 Algoriphagus sp.
ATAGCATGACCGGAAAACTAGAAGGAATAGAAACCCTCGTAGATTTTAATGTATTTATCCGAGAGGATTCCGAAATTGAAAGATTGATAGTTCGTCAATAATTCATTTTAAAACACATTTGCCAAATATTACTAACCTACTCAAGAAACAATGCTGCAATCCGTAGAATTTAATCAGACGGACGCTTTCCGTAAGCTGAAAAGCCATCAAAAAACCATCTCAAAAAAGACGATTAAAACGCTTTTTGAAGAAGATCCCAAACGATTTAAGAAATTCACCGTTCGGTTTAAGGATATTTTATTGGACTACTCGAAGAACAGAATTTCTGGTCGTACCATGATTTATTTACAGAAATTGGCTGAGGAGTGTCAGTTAGAAGATGCCATTGAAAAGATGTTTGCCGGTGATAAAATCAATAAAACAGAAGGAAGATCCGTATTGCATACGGCTTTAAGGAACCGTTCGAATACACCTGTGTTATTTGAGGGTAAAGATGTGATGCCGGAGGTTAATAGGGTTTTGAATCAAATGGAAACTTTTTCAGAATCTGTACGTTCTGGCGAGTGGAAAGGATATACTGGCAGGAAGATTAAAGACATTGTAAATATAGGAATTGGTGGCTCAGACTTGGGTCCCGTGATGGTAACAGAGGCTTTGAAACCCTATGCTAAGAAAGACCTCAAGGTACATTACGTATCTAATGTAGACAGCTCACACATAACAGAAACGTTAAAGGGACTTAATGGAGAAACTACTTTGTTCATGATAGCATCTAAAACCTTTACGACGCAGGAAACCATGGCAAATGCCGCAGCGGCGAAGGACTGGTTTTTAGAAAGTGGCGGAACGGAAGAGGAGGTCAAAAAGCATTTTGTGGCCTTATCCACAAATGAGAAAGGTATTTCTGCTTTTGGCATTGACCCAAAGAATATGTTTGAATTCTGGGATTGGGTAGGAGGTAGGTATAGTCTTTGGAGTGCCATTGGTTTATCTATTGCCTGTAGCATCGGTTTTAAAAATTATACGGACTTATTACTAGGTGCTCATGAAATGGATACTCATTTTAAATCAACGCCGTTAGGAAGAAACATTCCTGTTATACTTGGATTATTAGGTATTTGGTACAACAACTTCTTTGATGCAGATTCGCATGCTATTTTACCTTACGACCAATACATGCATCGTTTTGCCGCCTATTTCCAACAAGGAGATATGGAATCTAACGGAAAAAATGTAACAAGAAATGGTAAGAAAGTAGCCTATCAAACTGGCCCAATAATATGGGGAGAGCCAGGAACCAACGGGCAACATGCTTTTTATCAATTGATACATCAGGGTACTAAACTTATTCCATGTGATTTTATAGCTCATGCACAGAGCCAGAATCCTATTGGCTCACAGCATCAAATACTTTTGGCTAACTTCTTTGCTCAAACGGAGGCTTTGATGAACGGAAAGACGGAAGATGAGGTAATGACAGAGCTAGAAGCCTCAGGCATGGCTATAGCTGATATTGAAGTCCTAAAAATGTTCAAGGTCTTTGAAGGTAATAGACCTACGAATTCTATCCTGGTAAAAAAACTAACTCCCAAGGTACTCGGTAGCTTAATAGCGATGTACGAGCATAAGATTTTTGTGCAGGGTGTGATATGGAATATCTTTAGTTTCGACCAATGGGGCGTGGAGTTAGGCAAGCAATTGGCCAAGGCTATTTACCCAGAATTATTAAATGAATCCGAGGTTAGCTCACATGACTCCTCTACAAATGGCTTAATTAACTCTTATAAGAAGTGGCGTAAATAGGAGATAAAAAGCTTAAATGTAGTTCAGTTGACGCCCGTCACTATGTCGTATTTTCAATAAGTATTGAAAATACGATATTATTTAAATTTATTGTCATTTTATTTGGAAGTATAAATTCAATAAATTATGTTTAATCTATCAAATCGTAAAACAGGAAATAAGTCTCCCGCAGAGCGAAATGATTAGTGAAAACTAATGGACCTACGTGCTTTTTTGATAAACCAATTTGAAACCTTGAACCTGAACAGGGTCGGTCATTACCTGTTTGTATTTTGCTTAACGTCTCACGCAAAAGCAAACAGGCTCATTGAGATACCAAAAATCCCGTATGAAATCGAATTTGCTGATGTCACCTTTCAGTTGAATGATGCCTCTAGATTTATTTTAAGAGAAGAGGTTAGAAGGCTAGAGAATGACAATGTATCCAAAGAAGAAGTTTTAGAAGCGTTGGCATTGTTTCTTCCAGAAGCAAGTAGAAAATTAAGAAATTCAGTAATTCCCCAAGATTTCAAATTCTTGGTGCTTTTTAATAAATATCAGGTCAATATTGCCCAAACTAGGTTCTTAGAACGAGGTGTTTTTTGGTGCCTCACAAAAGACTTGGCAAAGGATTTAGACCTGAATATAGATTTTAAGATAGACGAGCGTAAAAACTTTTTCATCGCAACGGATGGAGCCATGATTGGTTTTCGTCGTAATAATGTTCTTTACAATAATTGGGGAACTACGCTGTTTTCGCAGCTTGTAAGTAGAGAAGTTATTAATCTCTTGGGAGTAAATAAGGACTGGAATGGTAGAAAGTATATGGTTTTGGATGGGCCAGCCTACAGTTCGATGTTACGTTTTCTAGCTTTTAAAATAGTTATAGAAGCTAGTCTTCCGACGTTTAGGCCGGTAGAAGAAAAAGTGATTTATAAATATCCTTACGGAAGCCTGAAAGACTTAAATGTGATTGCTGCTGACTTGCGGGTTTCGCCACTTGAACTTAAAGAAAGTAACCTTTGGCTTCAAGGAGCTTATATTCCTGAAATAGATATTCCTGTACTGGTTGTTGTTCCTGCTGTACGTTACAATAACGTGAGAATACTGGCAGAAATATCAAGCTATACAGGCTTTCCAAAAGAGGAATTAGGTTTTCCTGTTTTAGTAGCCGACCATTCACTTGCACTAGATAAAGGCGGTAGTTTTTACCGAATCAATGGTAAAAGAGGTATCAAAGCCGATTTCTGTGATTCTTATGTAACACTTGCCTACAAAGCAAATGTTACCATAAAAAACTTTTTGACCTACAATGACATGTCGGTGCAAGATGTTACCTCTATTGGGCAAGTCTATTATTTAGAATCGAAAGACAATAAAGGACCAATTAGGAGGCATATTACTAGGGAAGGAGAAACACTATGGGATATATCTATGCTGTATGGAATAGCCTTAGACGATCTCCTCAAGTACAATAGACTAGAGACTATCCAAGATATGCAAAGAGGAAGGGTCGTTCTTTTGCAGGAAAAAAGATCTAAAAAATCGCAGGTCGAATACATCAAAACTCAACGAAAAATTACTTTTGAAGACGCTTTAAATGATGATCCCATTTTAGGCCTTGCACCGCATCAAGATTGGCCGGCAGCTTTAGCTCCTGATATCCTTGAAGAGCTTGTCGAAAGAGAAAAAGAAGACGCTGTTGCAGTCTTGGTTGATGCTAAGGTAGTGGCTCTAGAAATTGAGGTAAAGCCTATTGTTCAGAAAAGGTATAGTAAAACTTTGAAAGAGCAAATGTCTGGCATACAAGAAGAGGTAAAAGAGGAAATCAAGTTTGTAATACATACCGTTAAAAGAGGAGAAACACTGTATAGAATCTCTGTAAATTATAGCGTATCGGTAAAGCAATTGTATAGGTTGAATAGCCTTAACAGTAATATAATAGAAATTGGAGACATGATAAAAGTCAAATCTATTTAAAAATTTAAGTAGTATAGATTCACTCAGTAGCTGAATTGGCTCCTGTCCATGATGGGAGCTAATTTTTTTTTGTAGCCTTTGGATTATCATTGGACTATAATAATTTGGCTGCTACCGCTGTGAGTAGCTTACAATTCTCTTATTTTGAAAGGCATTTCTAAACAAGATATAGGTAACAGAGCGATTCTTCTGATTTGTGATTTGCTTTCGTTCTGTAATAATTAGTTGTTCTTAACAACCAAAACATAGGCCAAACAAAAAGTCCCCTAGTTGTGAATAGCTTTCAATTCTCTATTTAATAAGGGTGATTGTCCAACTGACAATAGCTATTAAAAAAAAGTTAAATGCTTGTGAATAGCTTTCAATTCTCTATTTTTAGAAATGTTTTTCAACGCATTTTTAAAAGAAAATAAAACGCAAATCCGTTGTCAATGGCATTCAAAAATTTAGCTTAAGAGATAATTTTCAACAAACTCGTTCAAATATTTTCATGCCAAAATCCACGAAAAATTCGTTTGGAAATAAAATAGGCAGTAAAACTCGTTTAAAGGGGCACTTAGCGCTAATCTTGGGTTTTATGCTTTTACTTTTTTCATGTGTAGATGAAGAAGACAAGACAAAAGACACCGTAAATGAAATAGCCCCAACGGGTTTTTCCGGAAAGGAATTGGCGAAAATACACTGTACCAATTGCCATGCTTTTGTACCTCCTCACTACTTGTCAAAAACTATTTGGGAGGAAGATGTGCTCCCTGCAATGGGAAACAGATTGGGTATGTACAATGGAACCAAGCAGCCCGACAATATTTTTGGGCCGCCAGCTAACAGAGCTAATATTGAAAAAGCACATATCTTTCCTGAAAAACCTATCCTAGCTAAAGTAGATTGGGAAAAAATCATTTCCTATTACTCAGAAAATGCACCGAATTTCGATGCGAAACCCTTTCGCGATCAGACCATTAAAACTGGCCTAAAACATTTCAACTACAAGGAAGTAACCTATGCCAACCGCCCACCATTTACCGTTTTGGTAAAAATATTACCGGATAGCCGTGGACTTGTTTTTGGCGATGGAAAAAATAAGAATAACGTTTTAACTTTTCTGAACTCAAAATTAGAACTTCAACGTACTATTTCGTTTGAGCATACCCCTGTTCATTACCGAGAAAAATTAGGTATTGGTTTTTTAACCACCATAGGTAGAAACCTTTATCCCAACGACTTGAAACATGGAGCTGTTCAGATAATAAATTTCAACAAAAACGAAAACAAAACGAATGTAACTACGCTAATCTCCAATTTGCAACGCCCCGTTTATATGGCATACGGTGACCTGAACAATGATGGTTTAGAAGATATAGTGGCCTGCGAATATGGTAATTTAACCGGTAAACTGGTTTGGTATGAAAATAATGGTAACGATACTTATGAAGCAAGAACACTTAATAATAGACCAGGTGCGATTAAAGCAATAATAAAAGATTTCAATGGCGATGGGTCTAGCGATATTTTTGCATTGATGGCCCAGGGCGATGAAGGTATTTTTTATTATGAAAATCAAGGAAATGGTAGCTTCAAGGAAAAAAGGGTCTTGTCTTTTTCGCCGCTCAATGGGTCCCAATATATGGAGCTAGCAGATTTTAACAATGATGGTTTTGATGATATTATGTATGTCTGTGGAGATAATGCAGACAAAACTCCTATTCTAAAAGAATATCATGGTGTATATATCTTTCTAAATGATGGGGAATTCAATTTTCATCAATCCTATTTCTTTCATCAAAATGGGGCGTATAAAGCCATGCCCAGGGATTACGACCTAGATGGCGATCTAGATATAGCATCAATTTCTTATTTCCCCGATTATCTTAGCTATCCTCAGGAAAGCTTTGTGTATTTAGAAAATAAAGGAAATTTAACCTTTAATGCCTTTTCATTTCCAAAAGCATCTAAAGGAAGGTGGGTTGTTATGGATGCTGAAGACATCGATGGAGATGGTGATATTGACATAGCACTGGGTTCCAATGTTCAGTTTCTTGCTAAAGGCGACACCACTGGACTTAGTAAAAGATGGCTGACTGAAAGTCCGTCTGTCATTATTCTAGAAAATACCCTGAAATAGAATTCATTGCATTACAGTCAGGAAACTCTTCGCCAAAGGACAACTTTTAGGCCACACTTTAATGACGAATAAAATTTTCATATTCACTCTCCAACTGTTCGCAACTAAACTTACCATCCAAATATTTCGATCCGATAAGTGAATGTAATGGAGGAGTTTGCTTGAAAGGAAAAATTTTAAAATGCCTCTTTACCATCTGTAAAGGTTTCTTGTCCTAGCGGATTGGCGGCAAATAGGCCGTACCCACGGGCGTGCCAATAGGTAAGATACCCTGTATTTTGTGGCTGGTACAAAAGTGAGATTTTTCTTATTTATGGTTCCCGAAAGTGCCATCCATTTGGCTCTAGTTCCCCAAATATCGGTTCCTTCTATCCCATCGCTACTCATGTAACGTCCGTTCACTCCTGAATTTCCAAGAACCGGAACGCTTGTTTTATTGCCATTTACATCACTTAAGTTAACTGGATTATTGCTTGGGTCTTCCAGTTCCCTAGCCGTTCTTGTAGAAAACATACCTTCTTTTGTGTCATTAAATGAAACGATCTCTTTTTCAGACGTTAAGGTGGTAATTCTATCAATAATTCTTTTGCCTTTTCGGCATAGAAAACAAATTTGGTTTCTTCCCTCAATAACACGGATCCATCAGGTTTTAACCAATTAGTTTATACTACCATAGATGCTTTATTTGTCCCATTTTCCAACCTAGCTATTTTTTCATACCGAACGGTACCTAGCTTTTCCTTTAGAGTTTTAATTTCATCGGAATTGCCCCAATAATCAAGACCGTTTACATCTCCAAAATTAAGTCAAGCATCCATTTGGTGTGGGTGATCTGTTCTTTCATTGGGTTGGGTTGCCAGAGGATATCCACGGGTAATGGTTTCTCCATTTGTAGTAATAATTGAATAGAGGGTGGTTTTTTGAGCACTGAAATGTCATCGGAATACAAATAGGAAGTAAATAAATTTCCATCAATCAATACATCTACCTTTTTATCGGTTTCATTGTTAACCAACGTTATTTGTTCTTCTAAAACTTCTGCATTAGGTAGCTTCTTTTTATGTACTATACAGCCACAACCGATGACTAGGAGCATTAAAATTGAAAAAAAATCGCTTCATGGTGTTCTTAACTTTTAACGTTGATGGTATATATTTGCTTTAAAAATTGCTGACTTTCTTGATAATCCATAGAGGCCGCTTATAAATTGATTTTAATTTTGACTGTTAAACAGTATCAGGAACAACAAAGCTTTTTTATAAGCTAAAGACAGCAATTAGTTCGCTTCTTTAACCTTTAAAAAGGGTATCTATTATGTAATTCCATGACCAATAGGTACGAAACATTGGTAATTATGCTTGATTTATGGCCTGTTTCAAAAGCACAGGTCAATTCCTTGTTGAATGCCTGCCAGGTCATCCTAAGGGCGTACTGGGCTTTCAATTTCTATCTGTAGAGATGATTCTCAACCTCAGTAGGTACTGATAAATCAGCTGCCAGTCGTGAATAGCGTTTAAAATTCTATCTGTAGCGGTGATTTTCAACATGATTCCTTATATATTAGCATGCCTATCTAATTAATAATTCTCTATTCCCACAGATTTGTATAACGGCATTCTGCATAATCAATTCAACCCTATGAAAACTCAATTCTTAC
>JBNMFK010000190.1:0-7529 GCA_051269965.1 Algoriphagus sp.
TCCCATATACGTGCTTCCCCAGATAATATATACTAAAATAAGATTGAGGAATAAATTACTTTTATAATCCTTAAAAATATTCATATACTTTGAATCAGGAGTTTTATTAGATTTCCTCTCCTTTGGTAATCACAATTGGACACAATTTTACTCATGAGTAAATGATAGTTTTCTTGATATAATTCATGTTAAATACTTTGTTCTTCTTCTCTGATTATCTGAATTTTGGCTCCCCCCTCATTAATGGTTTTAGCACCAGATTAATTGTTTAAATTAATGAGAAGCCTATTAAATCTGTCCAATAATTAGGGACATGAATGGACCCTCTGAGCTTTTCATCCCAACTTTCAAACGCAGGATTAGATGGTTCACCGTCTGTTAAAGAAAAAATGGAAGACATATCTACCATTTCATTATCAACTTTTTTGCGATAGCAAAGGTCTTCCATTGCCCGATATGTTTTTACCGATGAACCTATAAATTTACCGTTGTTATAGTCTCTTTTTTGGTAAGTGATCGGATACGTACCTTTAAAAGTTGAATCAGTCTCATTTCGCCATAAATCAGGGTGTTCGTTATAAACATAATCTCCAGCCAACGAATCTTGTACCGTATGTGTCGAACTGATAGAACCTGCTCTAACCTTTGATTTAATTTCGGATGATTTGTAAAGTGCTTGAGCTAGCTCAGACATAGATCCACAAATGGGAATATTCAGTGAATCCATGTCGTCTTCTCTTGCTTCATCAATAATTAATTGTGTTTCATCACTTAATAAAGTCTTGGGCAAAACAGACTTTTGAGGGCCAGTTACTCCTTGAAAAGAAATTTCTCTCAAATACTCAGGTGATGGATATTGGTTTGAGAATTGATTTAATTTCGGAAGGTCTTTTTCGTAGACGGCAATGATTTCAAATATATGTCCTTTACGTCCTTCATGAGTTGGCGAAGAAACCAGGCCTATAATTTCTAAGGTATCGGCATATAGAAAAAGATGTGCCAAGAATTGACAGTCATGAAGGTCGCCTCCTCCAATATCTGTTGGAACAATAATTCGGTGTCTGGGGATAGGCTTTTGGCAAGATTGAAAAAATAGTAATAGAAAAAATATCAGAATTCCGTTAAACTGTTTCATGAAGAAATAGGCTAAAGCTTTTTACTCTATGAGCCAAATTGGTTCGAATAATTTAGAATTAGAGACTTAACGTTTTATCTTGCAGAACATCACAATAAAATCAACAAATAATACAAATGATAAACCATCAAGTTAAGGTTTACCGATCAAAAAGTAATTTAAAAAAGGATGACCAGCTCGCTTGGAAATTAGCCGCAATGGTAACAGACAATACGCCAATTGGCGACGAAGTTACCGATATGGTTGTCAATAGAATAATAGACAATGCCTCTGTGGCCATTGCATCATTAAACAGAGATCCAATCATTAATGCGAGAGCTCAGGCATTAGCCCACGGTAGAAGCGACAAAGGAGCGAGTATTTTTGGTTTGCCATCAAGTATTAAAGTTCATGCGGAATGGGCAGCTTGGGCAAATTGTGTTGCCGTTAGAGAGTTAGATTATCATGACACGTATTTGGCAGCAGATTACTCGCACCCAGGCGATAGCATTCCAGCGGTTTTGGCCGTAGCACAGCAGTTAGGTTTGGGTGGCAAAGACTTGCTTCGCGGTATTGTGGCTTCTTATGAGGTACATGTAAATTTGGTGAAAGGAATTTGTCTACATGAGCACAAAATTGACCATGTAGCACACCTGTGCCCGGCTCAAGCAGCAGGTATTTGTGCTTTATTGGGTTTGGATACAGAAACAACGTATCAGGCCATTCAGCAAGCTCTTCATGTGAGTGTAAGTACACGTCAGTCTAGGAAAGGAGAAATATCAAGTTGGAAAGCCTATGTGCCCGCACATGGTGCTAAACTAGCCATTGAGGCAGTAGATAGAGCCATGAGAGGGGAGAAGAGTCCTTCTCCGATTTATGAAGGAGAAGATTCGGTAATAGCTTGGATTCTAGATGGGCCAGAGGCTAATTATACCGTGTCTTTGCCAACCATAGGAGAAGAAAAGAAAGCTATTTTGGAGACTTACACCAAAGAGCATTCTGCCGAATATCAATCTCAGGCTTTAATAGATTTAGCTTTCAGGATGAGAGAGAAGATTTCAGACCTTTCTCAAATAGAGAGCATTCTGATAGAGACTTCACATCATACTCATTATGTGATTGGAACAGGTTCTGGGGACCCGCAGAAAATGGATCCCAAGAGTACGAGGGAGACATTGGACCATAGCATCATGTACATTTTCACAGTGGCTTTAGAAGATGGGTTTTGGCATCATGAAAAATCGTACTCACCGGAGAGAGCGAATAGGCTAGAGACAGTTTCTATTTGGCATAAAGTGACGACTGTAGAAAAGGAAAAGTGGACAAAGCTTTATCACAACAAAGATCCAGATAAAAAGGCTTTTGGAGGTAGGGTAGTCATCACTATGAAGAATGGAGATGTGATAGCGGACGAGTTAGAAAGAGCCAATGCTCACCCAGCGGGTGCCATGCCATTTGGAAGAGCTAATTATGTTAAGAAGTTTGATATGCTGACTGAAGATATTATTTCCATAGACGAAAGAAATCGTTTTATAAATCTTGTTGAAAATTTAAAGAATTTAACGGCAAATGAGGTCCAAGAACTAAATGTTTTGGCTCCTCAAGGATATGTAGAAGCGTCAATTAAAAAAGGAATTTTCGGATGATAACGAACCAAACACCGGCAGTAGAAAAACGAGCTAAGTTAGCCTCAGATTTAAAATCTGGAAGGCTATTACAATTTCCCGGGGCTTATAATGCCATGGTAGCTATGCTGATAGAGCAGCAGGGTTTTGATGGCGTTTACGTTTCTGGGGCAGTAATGGCTAATTCCATGGGTCTGCCAGACATTGGTTTTACCACCATGACAGAAGTGACTATGTTTGCCTCGCAGATTGCTAGAAGAACTTCATTGCCTACGATTATGGATATCGATACCGGTTTTGGTGAAACGATGAACGTGGCTCGCTGTATTCATGAAATAGAACATGCTGGATTAACAGGTTGTCATTTGGAAGATCAGGTGAATCCTAAGCGATGTGGTCATTTAGACAATAAAACGATAGTGCCCGTTTCTGAAATGGTTCAAAAAATACAAACGGCTGCAAAGGCAAAAGCAGATCCTAATTTTATTGTGATGGCACGTACAGATGCTAGGGCTTCTGAGGGTTTAGAAAAAACCATAGATAGAGTTAAAGCTTATGTAGATGCTGGTGCAGATATGATATTCCCTGAAGCGATGTATACCGAAGCTGATTTTGCTCAAATGCGATCGGCTGTTTCTGTTCCTATTTTAGCGAATATGACAGAGTTTGGTAAGACAAAACTTCTGACTAAAAAGCAGTTAACAGACTTGGGTGTCAATATGGTTCTTTATCCAGTGACTACGCAACGTCTAGCTATGAAGGCGGTAGAGGATGGTTTAAGGATAATCAAGGAGCAAGGGACACAGGAGTCCTTGCTTGGGGATATGCAAACGCGTAAGCGACTTTATGAAGTCTTGAAGTATGAAGACTACAACCAGTTTGATCAGAATATTTATAACTTCAAGTTAGACTAAATTATATACTTTGTGTCTTCATAATTTAGAATTAATAGAGAGAGCTTTTTCTCAAGAATTGTTCAGTAAAGCCACCAAATAAACTAAAAGGGTTGCGTGTAATCTTTTAAAATCATCAATAATAATAGCAACAATGAACAAAGAACCAATAATTTATAAAGGCCTAGCAGGGGTGATTGTAGATACTACGTCAATCTCTAAAGTAATGCCTGAAACCAATTCTTTGACTTACAGAGGCTATGCTGTACAAGACTTGTGCGAACAAAAAAGCTTTCAAGATGTCGCGTTTCTTTTAGTGAATGAGGATTTGCCTAATGAGCAGGAAAGAGCCGCCTTTATAGCCAATGAAAAATCTCAGAGACAATTATCACCTGAGTTACTTCAAGGTTTGAGTTTACTTCCTAGAAATGCTCATCCAATGGATTCATTAAGAACGGGAGTGAGTATTTTAGGCTGTGAAGATGGGCGTATTTGGGACAGTTCTAGAGAGGCTAATATGGACAAGTACATTAGTTTATTGGCAAAAATTCCGGCTATAATTGCAGCTAGTTATAGACATAAAATAGGCAAGGACTTTATTCCTGCGGACCCAAGTATGGAGTTCTCTGAGAATTTCTTTCATATGTGTTTTGGCGAGATTCCTGCCAATGAGGTCATCAAGGCCTTTGATGTTTCCTTAATTTTATACGCAGAGCATAGTTTTAATGCTTCCACTTTCGCCGGAAGAGTGATAACGAGTACCACTTCTGATATTTATAGTGCGGTAACGGGTGCTATTGGTGCATTAAAAGGACCTCTTCATGGAGGAGCAAATGAGCAAGTGATGCACATGTTGAAAGAAGTAGGAACAAAAGAAAATGCCGAAGCTTGGATGCTTGATGCCTTAGAAAATAAAAAGAAAATTATGGGTTTTGGGCATAGAGTGTACAGAAGTGGAGATAGTCGCGTACCTACCATGAAAAAGTATGCTCTAAAAACAGCTGATTTTACCAATAATCAAGCTTTGATGGAAATGTCGGCGATATTGGAAGAGACCATGGTTAGAAAGAAAGGTATTTATCCAAACTTAGATTTCCCAGCAGGACCAGCCTACTACATGATGGGTTTTGAAATAGAAATGTTCACGCCCATTTTCGTAATGAGTAGAATTTCTGGCTGGACGGCTCATATTCTGGAACAAAATGCATCAAACAAACTTATAAGGCCGTTAAGTACCTATAATGGTGTAGGGCAACGCGAGGTAAAATAGACGTTGGAGTAAGCATTATTAGATTCAACTTTTCCTTCTACATTTATTACTTGAACCCACGACTTTTATGACCTATTTAATACAGATTTGGCAAGGAAGTACAGAGCGTTTTGGTAAGTTTTAACCTCATCGCGGTGAAATCTGTGACGAGGTTTCTTCATGTAGGGCAGGAGCAAATTTTATAAAGTCCCTTAAAACGATACAATAGTGATTGGCTAAAGCAGAGACTTTTTAAGTCATACGATCTTTACATGTATCATAACTTACTTCTTAAGACCCTTCAATCGTTCCAAAACCGCTTCGAAAACCTCTTTGTTAGTTCCCATACCAAAGTGGCTGCTTTTTAGTTCTTTGTTATGGTGAAGATCGTCTTCCACTGGTTCCATACAAGCTTCCCAAGGTACTATACCATCAGATTTTGAGTATATGGCTAATGTAGGGACATTGGCTGATTGATAAATTTGGTTCTCAAATTCGGGCATTTCTTCCCTTTCAGGATTAAGCAAATCGAAAACCCATTTAGCATTATTGGGTGCGTGGATATTGCCGAATGGACTTCCCATGGTAATCAAATGCTTGACGGCTTCTGGAATTTGCTTTGAAACTTCCCTAGCGAAGATGCCACCCATACTCCAGCCAATAAGTATAATTTTTTGACCAGAGCCTTCATGTAGATTCTTTATTTTTTCTACGAGTTTCGGCAAATCACCAAAACGACCTTTATTCCTACCCATTCCCCAGCCCAAAGTCCGATAACCCATTTTGTTTAGAAAGCTTCGGAGCATTTTGGTAGATAAGTCAGTGCCCATCAGTCCTGGAACTATCAAGACCACTTGCCCCTTGCCAATGTTGTGATAAGAACAAGTTCTAATAAAGAGCCAAGCCTTAATAGCTTGAAAAATAGCTCTGAAAATCTCTGTGATATGAAGAAGAAAACTCGGCTTTTTTATATTTTGATTCATAGGTATGCTTAAAGGCTATACTCTTGCAGATAGCCAAGATGTCATATGAGCGATGACCTCTGATTTATTAGTTTCGTTGAAAATTTCATGAAAGCCCTTGTCCCAAATCTTAATTTCCTTGTCTTCACTTGGACTTTTGGCATAGAGTCTTTTTGAACCTGTAATATTTGTGATTTTATCAGCACCGCCGTGCATGATTAATACAGGATAATCAAATGAATTAAATTTAGGCTTTACAATGGCCATGGCACGTAACAAAGCTACTCCCATACCTGCTTTCCCGGCTTCGTGAAAAATGAGCGGGTCATTGATGTATTTTTTTACCTCGCCTTTATCACTAGAAATGCTATTAGGGTCTAGCTTAACCGTCCTGATATTAGGCGAAATCCAGTTAAGGATTTTAATTAAAACTTTTTTGAAAGCATTTATGTCTTCCCCTGCCTCTAAAGCTGGGCCAGTGAGTATTACACCTTTTAAATTTGTTTTGGGTGATTCTAGAAGGTAGTCTGTTATTATAAGCCCGCCCATACTATGACCAAGCATAAAAAGTGGAACGCCCTTGGGTATTTGTTGATAAATGGTTTCTAAATCTAATCGGAACTCTGAAATATCTCTTACAAATGCTCTAGGGCCCTCCGATAAACCATGACCTTTTAAATCAAAGCTATATACATTAATGCCTGAACTGTTTAAGGCTTGGGCCACATGCTCATATCTAGCACTGTGCTCGCCAAGTCCGTGGACTAATAGTAAAGAGGCCTTCGCATCTTTAATCAGCCAATTTTTAATATGTAATTTAAAACCGTCAGATGAAGTAGCCATGCTTTAATTATTTTAGTAGTTAATGTACAAAAATATTGAATCTTGGACAATGCCTTATAGCTTCTTTTAAACAGAAAAGCTTCACAAATTTTCATGCAAAGCTCTCTAGTATTTATTCAACCTATAAAATTCCTAAAACTTATTTCTTTCTCTTCAGTGGATTTGAGATCAAATCAGCATCCTTGATTGTTTCCACAGTCTCTTTAAGTGCTTTCTTTGATGTTTTAAAGACTTTTTGCTGATTTTTCATAGCTACGATAACAGTTTCGCCAATCGCATTTTTGCCTAAATCAACTACTTTCTTACCCGCTTTCTTATATATTCCTGCAATGGCCTTGGTAGACTCAATAGAAGATTTAAAGATTATTTCACCAGCTGCTTTCACAATCCCACTAGCTAACCTACCTGTTGCAAATGCTTTTTTTAATCCATCTACGGCCATTCCGCTTGCCGACTTAGAATTCCCATTTGATGTTTCTTTCTTTGTCGCTGTAGGAGTTGGTTCAGCTATTTTTGGAGCAACTACTTTTTCAGCTACAGATTTAGTAGCTGCCACGGCAGCATCCTTGGCCACTGGTTTTTCAGTAGTCGTTTTTTTAGCAGTAGTTTTAGGAGTGGATCTGGCGACTTTCTTAACTTCAGGTTTTGAGCTCTTTATATTCTTATCTTCCATATCAATGTTGTTTTTGATTAAATGATATGTAAAGCTAAGATCAAGAGGTTACAGAATAGTTACAAGCCTTAATTAAGTTCGATCCAATACTTCGGTATAGATTTTTTTTGTCTCGGGAAGGGGTTTAATCCCGAATTCTTCTGCAAGAATTTTTTCACAGGCCTTGTAGG
>JBNMFK010000191.1:0-7493 GCA_051269965.1 Algoriphagus sp.
TTCTACTATATTTAATTTAAATCGCACCGAGTTTTTTTTGAGATAATCAAAACCACCTTCTCTGTTTTTACCAAAACGATGGTCATAACCTATTACAAGAGTTTTAGTGCCTATTCCAGAAATTAAGATATCTTCCACAAACTTTTCAGAACTCAATTCCGAAAATTCTCTGGTAAACGGCAAAACAAGGAGATGTTCCACACCCAAATTTCCCAGTAATTCTATTTTTTCATCAAGATTAGAAAGTAACCTTAAATCATCTCTATTTGGAGAAACGATGAGCCTCGGGTGAGGCCAAAAAGTGATAACTACGCTCTCGCCTTCCTTTTCTTTAGCTGTTTCTAAAAGTCTTGAAATGATTTTCTGATGACCAAGGTGTACACCATCAAAGGTTCCACTGGTAACCACGGCGTTTTTTAGGGCAGAGAATTCAGTAAGACTTCTATATACTTTCACGAGCTTTATTGATTTTTTCTGCCGCCATCAAGACATCTTCTGCATCACTTACGTCGAAGTTACCAATTTTAGTTCGTCTTAAACTAGATAAATGGGCTCCTGACTGAAGCAGTTTGCCAAAGTCATTCGCCATACTTCGTATATAAGTGCCTTTAGAGCATACGATTCGAAACTCAATTATAGGGAACTTACTCGGTTCAATTTCAAAAGTTTTAACCTCTACAGTTCTAATTTTTAACTTTATCTTTTCGCCTTTCCTGGCAGCGTCATAGGCCCTTCTGCCATTAACTTTTACGGCAGAGAAAATTGGTGGAATCTGTTCTATAAATCCTGTGAGTTTAGCGACAGCCTCTTGAATGAGTTCTAAGGTAATATGTTCTGTAGGATATTCGGAGTCAAATTCTGTTTCTAAGTCATAGGAGGGAGTGGTTTTACCTAGTGTGAAAGATCCTATATATTCTTTTTCTTGAGCTTGATATTTATTTATCTGCTTTGTCATCTTACCCATGCAGAGTATGAGTAAGCCCGAGGCTAAAGGGTCCAAAGTTCCAGCGTGTCCTACTTTTTTGAATTTCCCAGACGACCTTATTTTTTTAACGACGTCAAAGGAAGTCCAATTTAAGGGTTTGTCAATTAGTAAGAAAGCACCATTTTCGTTAAAATAATCCATTAAATACTTAAGTCATATCCCATAGTGATCATTCCCAAAATTAATAGACCTAGGACAATTCGGTAATAACCAAAAACTTTGAAACCGTATTTTTGAAGATAAGAGATAAAGAACTTTATGGCAGCAAGAGCCACGAAAAATGCCACAAGGTTTCCTACCGCCAACAGTTTTATTTCATCTGGACTGAAAACTAAGGCTCCATCCATATATCCTTTTAACATTTTATAAGCTGATGCCGCAAACATGGTAGGCACAGCCAAGAAGAATGAAAATTCCGCAGCTGATTTCCTAGACAAGCCTTGCGTCATGCCTCCAATAATGGAGGCTGCAGAACGAGAAACACCAGGTATCATGGCAATACATTGATAAAAACCAATTTTTAGTGCCGTAGGGTAGGAGACTTCCTCTTTCTGAGGCTTTCCTTCAAAAACCTTATCAATAAATACTAAAACAACACCTCCTAAAACTAACATCACCGCTACTACAATGACGTTTTCAAGCAGCATATCTATGTAATCGTTTAACAGAAAACCAATAACTGCAGCTGGCAAAAATGCCAATAAGAGTTTGTAGTAGAATTCAAAAGATTGTAGAAATCTTCGCCAATAAAGAACTACGACAGATAGAATAGCTCCAAACTGTATTTGGACTTCGAATATTTTAGTAAAATTTTGATTATCAATACCCATAAAGGAGGAGGCTATAATCATATGCCCCGTTGAACTAACCGGAAGGTACTCCGTAATACCCTCAATGATGGCGAGAATTATTGCCTGAATCATCTCCATAAAACTTTATCTTTTTTTCTTTAATATAGCATAAAGCTCTACCATAAATCCACAGAATACAACGATAGGTCCGAGTGTTATTCCCAAGAAACCAAAGCCAAATTCTTCTTTATCTAGCGTCATGATAAAAAAGCCTAAAAGAATAACTCCGATGCCTATTAGCATAAATGTGAAATTACTTTTTCCAAAAGCTAGATCTGCCGAACCGCTAGTAGATGTGGTTGGATTAATATTCACCTTAGCATTTATTCCTTGGGCAGTAATCGTAGCCTCAGGAGTTTGTGTTTTTTGTTGTCTTTTATTTTTTGACATCTTTTTTCAATTAATATAAATCGTCTAAATCTACGTTTAAATATCTATTTACGGACTGAAAAGTACTTACCATGCCTAATAGCGGGCCCAAAATTAATAGTATAATGACGACATATATCATCATCTGACTATTTTGAATCAGGTTAAGGCCTTCGACTTGCTTTATAGCCAATTGCTGTGTTCCAATAATTAATACTGAAGAAATAATACTAGCCAAAAAACCTTGGAATAGACCCTTTCCAACAAAGGGTTTTTGAATAAAACTATTTGTAGCTCCCACAAGCTGCATAGTTTTGATGATAAACCGCTGGGAATATAAGGCTAGTTTAATCGTGTTGTTTATTAATAAAATAGTTGCCACCAAAAAAATTAGAACGATCGAGGCTAAAATAAGATAAGCCTTGTTCGCATTATCAGTGATGCCGTTAACGAAATTTTTGGCATAGTCTACTTCATAAACACCAGGAATAGTTTCAATTTTTCTTTTGAGTATGGCAAGTTCACCTTCATTAAGCTGTTCCTCTTTCACTTTGAGATTGAAGGCATCTCTGAATGGATTATCTCCCAAAATCGCCTCGTAATTTTCATTTGTTTCGGTAAAAAAAGCCTTAGCGGCAGATTCGCTTGAAATAAAAGAAATTAGACTCGAATCTCCAGACTGCTCAATTTCTGGGAAACTTGAGATTGTTTTTTTAATAAAATCGATCTTCTCTTGGGGTAGTTCTCTGTCCAAATAGGCTTGAACTTCTATATTTTGTTTGATGTATTTAATTAGTTCTTTCGATGAAAAAGCTACCCAGCCACAAAAACCTATAAGGAAAAGAGCAACCGTAAGACTGGCTGTGATGAGTATACCTGAATAGCTTCCTAGTTTCTTGTTAGATTTCATTTATTGAAAAGGTTAATCAAAGATAAACTTCCCATTAATAAAACGAGAGTGATTATACTTTTTTAAGAATTATTATTCTCAGCCTCGGCTTTCCACTCAGCAATATTTTCAGGTACATTTTGCTCTATTATTCTGGTAACGATCGCTACAATATCCTCTAGGGGCTGGTCTTCAGTGAAATAAATAGGCTGTTTGAACCTAACCTTGAGGTTAGTGTTTCTTTTCTTGTAACTCAGGCCAGTCTTATTAAAAGCTCTCCTAAAACCATCGATAACTACCGGTACAACTATAGGATTATTATCTTTAATGATGTGTGCTGTTCCTTTTCTAATGGGAGCGTAGGCCGTGGTAGTACCTTGTGGAAAAGTGACCACCCAGCCATAGTTGAGACCTTTCTGGACATTATTGCTCGCAGAGGAGTCTACATCTCGTTGAACTTCTTGTCCTTCAGCTCGCCAAGACCTGTCAACTAATATAGCACCTGCTAGACTAAACATCTTAGGAAGAAAGCCAGACTTCATAGTTTCACGAGCCGCGACGTAAAAAGATTTAGCTCTAGGAGAGAATAAATAAAAAGGGTAGAGTTTCTTATACATTCCCCATTTAGCAGCTGAAAAAATATGGTAAAAGGAAATAACGTCTGCGAAATAGGTCTGATGATTTGAAATGAAAAGGACATTGGTGTTAGGAAGGTCTTTTAAATAATTACCACCCTCAATGGTCATTTTGTTAGCCACAGCTAAACGCCAATAAGTAGGCCAGCCTGCTACAAAAATTATTATCCTTTTAAGCAACAATGGATTATCAAAGGGGTCTACCTGAAATATCCCAAAGATATCCAAATAATTAAGTGCCCTAGCCAATGGCTTGTCTCCAATGGCTTTGAAGGGTAAAAAATTTCTTATGAGTTTTAGCATAGGGTTAATAAACTCTAATTTAGCGAAATTATAAGGAGTGCGTAGAAGACTTAGTTTCTTCGTTCTATCTCGTCTCTAATTTGAGCTGCGGTTTCGTAATCCTCGTTATCCAAGGAATCTTGTAGCATTTTGCTGAGTTCACTGACGCTCAAATCACTAAGTGATTTCGACTTATTCTTGTCTTTAACCTTGATTCTTACTTTCTGGGGTCCTTCCGCTTTGCCCTCTGAGGCATCACTTTGGATATCTTCGGTAGTAACACCAGCCTCATTGATGACCTTGGTATTTGTATAAATGGATGCATTAAATCTTAAGGCAATGGCAATTGCATCTGATGGCCTAGCGTCAATATTCTTTTGCCTTATTCCATCTGAACATACTATTTTGGCATAAAATACGCCATCATCTATGTCGGTAATAAGAATTTCTTCTACCGTATAATCAAATGACTTTGAAAAAGACACAAAAAGATCGTGCGTCAATGGTCGTTTAGAATCAATTTTCTCCAATTCAATGGCTATTGCCTGAGCCTCAAACATCCCAATGATTATAGGAAGCCTAACAGAACCGTTGTTAGCACCCAAAATCATGGTAAATGATCCAGCTTGAACCTGACTAGGAGAAATGTCTAATACTTCGAGTTTAATTTTATCCACTTTTACAAATATAGAAATTGGCTTCTAACCTTCAACCGAAACAGAAATATCGAATTTGTTTTTTTTACCACTTGCAAGTATTAGAAGGCCTTCATCATTATTGAAAGCATTCGTATTACAGCTTTGCGGCTCAATAGCAATACAATTTCTGCTAGGAGGTATGTATAATACCATATAATTAAGCTTATTTTTCCCTGTTTTTTGAGAAACGATTAATTTCTTTTTCTTAAAACGTAAGATTACTTCGGATTCAGAACCCTCTTTTTCAATTGCGAAGACATTATCTAAAATGTTGTTTTTTAGATTAATTATCTGTGCCTTTTCGACTTCATACTCACCTGTCGGAATGTATCTTTCGTTGAGCTCCATTCTTCTTCGTTTCGGAGCTTTGAGAGTCATTTCACCAATTGCAGTACCATCAAAACCAAAATACGGGTGCCAGCCAAAACCATACGGCATATTGCCCGAACCAGAATTTGTGACCTCGACATTAAATAGTAAAGAGCTTTCTTTTAATTGATAAATCACTTTAAGCTCAAAAGGGAAAGGATAGCCTTCGTTTAGTCCCTCATAAACATATTTAGCAACTATTTTGGAAGGTGTCCGAGAAATTAACTCAAAAGTCTCAAAAGCCACTAAACCATGAATAGCATTGTGAGCTTCTAGATCATTCATTTCCAATGAATATTCCTTTCCTTCGAATATATATTTACCATCTTTGACCCTATTTGGAAATGGGAAAAGTATGGCTGATGGATATCCCTTTTTCGGTTCCCCATCTTTGAGGGGGTACTTTATAACATCTTGACCGTTTAAATTGAGCTGTGTAAGAGCTGCTCCCAAGCTCAGGTCAATGTGAGCAAAGTCTCCATTTCTATTGTTTAGTACCAGATTCACTTAGTCTTATTTTGTGCGTCGCAAAAATAGAAATTTTAGCCTCAAATTATGCTTAAAAAGTCTGCTAAAAGATAATTATTATTAGGTTCATCTGTAGGTAGAATGAACTACAAAGTAGCCAAAATACTTACATATAGCCTTCTACGCCTAATCCGAAAAGGGCAAAGTCATATTTTACAGGGTCTGAGGAGTCAAATTCTTTTAATTTTTCTGTTAGCTCTTCTGCCATTTTCCAATTTGGTTTTTCTGTCTTGATCAGACCTAGTTTACGAGCAACCCGCTCTACATGAACATCACATGGACAGATCAGCTGGTGAGCCTCTATTTTGTGCCAAATCCCAAAGTCAACTCCTTTATCATCTTTTCTCACCATCCACCTTAGGTACATATTGAGCCTTTTACAAGCAGAGTTACTTTTAGGAGAAGCTATGTGTTTTTTCGTTCTTTCTGGCGGGTATTCTAGTTCAAAGAAAATCTCCTTGAAACGATCCAATCCATTTTTGACAGAAGGATCAGCTGAATTTATTCCTTGGGCAAAGGCATTTTCAAGACCGCCATGATGATTGTATACATGCTTTAATGCTGCAATGAAGTACAAGGTGTCTGTACTGTTAAATGTTCTATGCTTAAAGCTTTCAAAAATCTTTAAATCTTTATCAGTGTGATGCACAATGAATTGATATGGGTCATTATCCATTAAGTTAAAAAGTTGATTACACTTGTTTATGATCGTTTTTCTTTGACCCCAAGCGAAAACGGCAGCTATAAATCCACTAATTTCAATATCTTCTTTTCCAGAGAATAAATGAGGTATTGAGACAGGATCGTGATTTATAAAATTCTTTTGATTAAAAAGAAGATATTTTTCATCTAAAAGCTTTTTTAATCTTTCAAATTCAGACATTAATCATCTTTAGATTTGGCATTGAGCAAGTCTGCCAACAATTTTGAAATCGAGGAAAAAAAAGATAATAAACCTGTAAGAAGGTAAGAAAAGAGTGTAAAAACAGGATAGGAAATGGTGAATATTACCTGCCAAATTTTTTTAAAAATGTTATTCAATACTAGCTACATTAGGTTGCAAAAAATAGGCTATCTCAGCTCTGATACGGATATCCTTAGGATTTAATTTATAAAAAGCGGAGGGAGATAATCTAATGAGTATGTTGGAATTATTTCCAGTTTCTGGAAGCTTTCCTATTACTTTAACGACTATCCTATCGCCAGTTGCCTCATTTTTTACAGTCATTAATGAGCCTAAAGGAGCGGACCTATGTAGTGCAAGCAATTTATTTGAATGTCTTTCTGTGGGAATTACTTCTACAATACCTACTTCACTAATTCTCTCACCTCTAGGAGCATTCGGTACTACAAACCGTTCCGGCTTTAAATCATCGGGAAATGGGCTCGGTATAGAAGTGGTATATGTCGTATGATGAGCCGCAACGTCGGCATTGGAATTAATGATTAAGGATTGTCCTATTTTGATCTCATTGGCGTTAAGATTATTTATTCTTTTTAATTCTTCAATCCTTATAGCATAGAGCGCGCCAATGCTGTAGAGTGTCTCATCGGGCCTCACAGTATGTATGGTGCTGACGGTCTCTTCTGAACGAAAATCTTCCGCTTTTCTACTTGCTACAAGGGATGACTTTTTGGGAAACCTAATAGACTGGTTTATATAGATATTTGGTTTACCATGCAATTCAGGGTTGACCTTGTAAAAGTCTTCCGCAGTACAATCATATTTTATTAAGAGGCTGTATAATGTTTCTTGTGAACTTACTTGATGGTTGATTTCGTAAACGCTAGACTCAGAGTTGTTTTTTGATGAGTCATTTACGTAAGAAGATGAAGCCATTGCCTGTGTACATAAAACCAAGGTTAAAGCCGTAAATTTTACAGTTT
>JBNMFK010000192.1:0-7459 GCA_051269965.1 Algoriphagus sp.
TGCATAATGCCGAGTCGAGCCATCCTTTTGCATTACGTAGGGCTTTGAAATATGTTCCTTTTGTCAATACCCTTGATATCCATACGAAGCGTCAAAAGGAAATTGGGAAATATATTGAAAGCTTAGGATGGTCCTTTAATATTGAGAATGATTATCATATGTTTTTCTTAAGACATTTTAATTATTTCAGGACGAGACAGGTAGATCACCTTTATAATAAAGGTCAAGACGCACAAAAGGTATTTAGATTTTTTGATGTAGAGTATTCAGAGGGAGCCTTCATCCTGGAAGAGCAACTGCACGCGAGTATGGTTTATATTAATACAGGTGGAAATGTGCCCGCATTTACATTGGATAAAGGAGACTTTTATGAACGAATGCATTATTTGGGCGGTTACAAGGAAATTAGGTTTAAGACCTTTAGAGACTTTGCTAAAAGGTTTACGCTTAGAGGGGAAAACTTATTGGGCATTAGACGCTTTTTCTCAGACGAATTGATTTTATTTTTTGAGAGTAACAGTTATTTTCACATAGAATCTAATGGTGAAGGGGGCCTGCTTATCATGGATAAAGAAAGACATAGTGGGGTAGGAGAAGTTAAAGGAATGGTAGATTTTGCGATTAGATTAGAAGCTATTATTAACAAATCTGTCGATATAAAAAAGCAAGTTTAATGGCATTTGATTTCAAGAAATATCATGTTAGAGCAATGAATGCTGCTAATGAAACAGAAAAAGCGGCTATCAATACGGAGCTCAAAGATTACTATGCAAGCCTTTCTGAAGACGAAAAGACTGGCTTTAATGAAGCTCTTCAATATTTTTTAGTAAAAGAATTGGGGAAGATTAAGTCCGTTTATGATGGCGTTCAAGCACCTGAGTCATCTCAGAATTAAATATGAAAATACTTGTATTTGGAGCTAGTAATAGCAGAAATTCTATCAATAAGAAATTAGCCATATTTACAGCTAAGGAGATGGCTGAGGCAGAGCTTAGGATCTTAGATTTGAACGATTTCGAAATGCCAATTTTTAGTGTGGATAGAGAGGCAGAAACAGGTATTCCAAAACTTGCTCATGACTTCAAGGACGCTATTAAATCGGCAGACGGCATCGTTGTTTCTTTTGCGGAACACAATGGAGCGTACAGCACAGCCTTTAAGAATATTTTTGACTGGGTTTCTAGAATAGAAAAGAGTTTTTGGAATGATAAGCCTTTATTTCTAATGGCTACTTCGCCTGGAGGCAGGGGAGGTCAAAGTGTTTTGGACATGGCCGTCAAACGCTTTGGCCATGGCTATATATCCACCATTGCAACATTCTCCTTACCTTCCTTTTATGTTAATTATAAGGAAGACCAGGGCATATTGGATACTCAGTTTGATGCCGTTTTTAAGGGTGAACTAATCAAATTTACAAAGGCTGTTTCGCAATCTAAGCCCTCAGGGCGGGCTTAAAAATTTATTTTCTAGAGAGAATTCACATCTTGAATGTAGAGAATAGTGTCAATATCAATTTATAATTTTGTGGTTATTTTTTCCTTTGAAACCACAACAGAGTTATTGTTGGCATTCGTTCTTTTTGTGAGGTGCAAAAGACCTTTTAAATTGTACTAAGTCCTTCACCATCAATATTAAGCCTTTATTTTACAGGTAGGGCATGTTATAGCATTGTCGCTTTTTTTTAGATGAATTCCTTCTATTTTATTGACTACAAAGTTTTGAATGAAGGCATGATTTGCCAGATTGTTATTGACATCAATTTGTTTATCAATGTAGAGATCACGAATGCCCTTGTCATATTCTTGCTCTCCCCAGCAGTTTGGACAAAGTCCTTCAGGAACTTGATTTTCTGTTTCGGCTTTTGGCTTCTTGAAAAAGCTAATTAGTCTGTCTATCACGTATTGTATTTAGTAAATATTGAATGGTCTTCAAGTTGAGTATAGAATTCATTTACCGCCCTTAGATGGTCTGAAATTGTTATCTTCATACATTTTAATATACTTCTGGTCTAGGTCTTCAGAGTCTTTGTATTTGATACGTAGTTCAGCTAAATCATTTTCTAATTTCTTTAAAACTTCGGTATATTCTGGTTCGGCGATAACATTTTTCAGTTCGTTGGGATCGTTCTTTCTGTCTATGAGTTCCCATTCGTCTACATCATCATAAAAATGTATGAGTTTAAAATCTTCCGTGACTATCCCGTAATGTCTTTTTACCATATGAACGGCTGGGTATTCATAATAATGGTAGTAAACGGCTTCTCTAAAATTCTCGGTTTCGCCCTTAAAAAGAGGTATAAGGTTTTCTCCTTGCATGTCTGCTGGTGCTTCTAATTGAGCTGCGGCCAGAATAGTTTGTGCAAAGTCTAGATTTTGTACCATTTGAGTATTGGTAGTACCAGGAGTAATAACATTTGGCCATCTAACAAGAAGGGGTGTTTTGAAGGATTCATTGTATATAAAACGCTTATCAAACCAGCCATGCTCTCCCAAATAGAAACCTTGGTCAGAGGTATACATTACAATGGTGTTTTCTGCCAAGCCACTTTCTTCTAGGTAGTCTAAGACTCTGCCAACGCCTTCATCCACGGAGGCTATAGAACCCAAATAATCCTGCATATACCGTTGGTATCGCCATTTCATTTTATCTCTTTGACTCATCTTTGGATAGTCTTTTTTGAACTGCTCGTTCATTGGACCATAAACTTTGTCCCAGGCTGCTCTTTGTTCTGCATTCATGGCACCTACTTCTCTTTCAAAAGCTTTTTTGTCCCATTTTGCAGTTTCTGGAATACCTAATTCGTCCATCACATCTGGGTATATTTTGGAATCTCCAGCCCAGTTCATATGAGTCAGAAGGTTCATTTCTGCCTCGTGAGCTGCTCGTGTACGACCTTCGTAGTCGTCAAAAAGTGTCTCGGGTTCCTTGAAGATTCTATTGGTAAAATCTTTATAATGGCGTTCGGCTGGCAGCCATTCTCTATGTGGGGCCTTGTGCAAATAAGCCATGAAGAAAGGCTTATCTTGTTCTCTTTCGTTTTGGAGCCAATTTAGTGTAAGGTCGGTAATGATGTCTGTGACGTAGCCTGTTATTGTCTTTTTACCCTCTTTTTTTGTTATAAAATTGGGATTGTAATAACGACCTTGACCTGGAAGTATCTGGAATTCGTCAAAACCTTTTGGATTATTCCCAAAATGTAATTTTCCAAACATGGCTGTTTGATATCCTGCATCTTGCAAGAGCTGTGGGAAGGTCATCTGAGTGGTATCAAAAGGAAAGTTATTATCAATTTTGCCATTTAGATGGCTATGCTTCCCTGTTAAAATGACGGCTCTAGAAGGTGCACAAATTGAGTTTGTGACACATGCGTTGGTGAATAGCATACCCTCATTAGCTATTCTGTCAATATTTGGTGTTTGGATGAGCGTACTGTCATAGGCAGAAATAGCCTGATAGGCATGGTCATCCGACATGATGAAGAGGATATTTGGTCGTTTGGCGGTTTCTTGCTGGCAGGAGAATAAAAGGACTAAGAAGGCAAGGGTTACTAGTCTCTTTAAAAACACGAGTTGAATTTTCATAAAGTCAAAGTAGAAGAAATGACTTTTAGAATCCAAATTTTAGCTATGAAGTATTAATAAAAGTGTAGTCTAATTTCTACGTGAGGGTCTAAGAACCATTTTTAAAAGTGAGCAAAATCATATTTTCAAACCACGTATTCTTTTCCATCTAGATGTTCTGTCCTGTGGTGTGGTCGTTATTCTCTATGGTATGTCTTACCGTTTTTGACCGTTTCTCTTAAGATTGGTTTGCAGATTTTCCTAAAAAATAGCTTTAGTGTCACTTTTCAGATTATCGACAATACTATACTATAAAGGAAATAGTGTGGTTCTTTTGTCTACTCGTTTTTAGTGATGAAAGCTACTTTGCTAGATAATAAGGAGTTCAGCAGAACAAAACCTCATTAAGGATAGTGAACCACCAGTATTGGTTTATGCCTCTTTTGTTGTCTAGTGAATATCACTTTCGTTTACTTTTTTTCTAGAAGCCTGTCCTTATGATTATTGATGTATAAAGGAGACTGAAATTCATCAATTAAATGTGATTCGTAATAAGGACAATTCGAAACCTTCCTGAGCTTTTTTTTCCATTATTAAGGTGACTGTTTTAACAAATCTTGAATACTATTATTTTGAGATCAGGCTTATTGAAGATTAACATATGAAGGATAATCTTACTTAGATGACAGCTAAATGATTACTAAATAATGTGAATTTTGAGACTTTTAACATTGTCGTTTAGTTCATTTTATCAAAATGGTGATGACTTTGCAGTCAAATATGTTGTTTCCACTAGTGGGATAGAAGTGAACAGTAATATTGGAACATACCCAGCTTATCAACCCTGGTTCAGAAAGTAGCGTACTAGTCGAGGCCATATAGGTAGTTACTATTGATGAAAGAAAGGTCTTAAAAATCAGAAGAGTACTCTATTGATACTTCATATATCGCCTGAATGGAACAGATGCAATTCTTTAAGATCCTACGGGCGGATTGAACCGTGGCTCTACTTATCAAAGTCAAAAACGGAGTGATTTTGAAAAGTCTAAATTTAGCTTAGAGTTAATAACTAAGTTTTACCAATCTTAAAGATAAAGGCCAAAGCTTATAACGCTCGAAAATTGGGAATACGATCATAAATGGGGCACGTCTTATCCAAGTAGAATTCTCCAAAAGAGACCTAGTAAGGAATTGCTTCTTTACATGGTAAAACAGCATTGATTCATCAGGAAGATCTCACCTTTTCTTAAATCATGATTAGATAAACCTTGATTTTCTGATGAAGTGAGGCTGGATACTAAAGATTGGAGAAAACAATAGCTGATTTTTAACTTAGGCAGCTCATCTTTTTTAGGCTAAAATTTGGCCTTAATCGGCTAAACCTTGGGTTCGATAGATTTTGAAGAGTTTCGAGATTTAGAAGTGGAACCAAGGGGAGAGGTACGTTTAAACCTTTGAAATTTATTTGCGGAAGATGTCTCATTCCTAATAACTGGCCTCCAAATAACCTATTGGCCATAATATTTTGCAGGAAATTATTTATGCGGGAACATTGAAGAATAGACTTAATATTTTAAATATTTAGCGGATTTGAAATAGAAATTATCCATCACTATGCTGTGCGGAAGGGTTAGAATAGAAATCATGATAAAGATGAGTAAGTCACCAGGGATGTCGATGATTTCGGTGTTAGAAAGAAACAGCAAGATTCCAATTCCTACAATACTTATTAGCGTATACGGGGTAAGCAATTTGATGAAATTATAAATCGAGAATTGATTCATTCTTCGTTTTAAATAGCCAAATTCTTCAGTGAGCACTTGCATAGAATGTAAAGTGCAGAAATAAAGGGTAAAACCAACTAGTAGAGGAAGAATGAAAAAACACAAATGAACTAAGCCAAATAAGGCAATTTCTTTTAAAAGGAAGTGCGATGAAACTTCTTTTGCCATGTATAAATTTCCTAGCACAAAGATTGTAGCAACAGTGCTTGCAAGAAGAACTACAATATATGAGGTATAATGAAAGGCAGGGATAACATCTATAAGATCAGGGTTTGTTATCACAAACACTGAAATTTCTGCATAATTATAAATAACTAATCCACTTAAAATTGATAAACCCCAAGCAAAATATAATGTTATTTTTTTCCATTGTCGACTAACTCCAACACACGAAAACTGTGATTGACCGAAATGAAAAGCAGACAAGCATAAAAAGGCAATCATACTAAACGCCGGGAAATACATCCACAATATGAAATATAGTATCATCAAGCCGAAATATGAACTGTAAAATACGAATTGTGAGGTACTTCTCTCTTGGCGGTAAATGACGTGGTCTATCGCACCATGTGGTATACCAAGCAAGGAAATAAGCACCGCACAAATATAAATTTGTACGTCTAAATTGATTACGCTTACCATCTCAAAAATGCATATACAGGCCAAAAGAAGACCTATAAAGAGGTAGGAGATTTTAGACATAAATGATTGTAATAAGGTTTAAAAACAGAGAGGCACAATTTTCATTGCACCTCCCTTTAGCGAAATAATCACAAAAACTACAAAATTTTATGCAGTTGCAGTAGCAGTACTTTTTGATGTTACTGCGATGTTGTAAACAACTAAACCGAATCCGATTTTGTTGATAGCATCAGCAATGTTGTAGAATAAATCTACATTTCCTGACTCCCATCCTAGTGCTACATTTAACCAACCACCTGGCATACACATGTAACCGATTGGATAAATTGCCCATCCAACTAATACAAACCATGCAAGAGTTCTAACACCTCTCTTTACAACAGGGTCGCTGCTAGCTTCTGCTAATTTTGCAACTTCTCCGTACCATGCTGCATATAAGATATAAAGATATCCTAATGCCGAAAGAACACCCCATATTACAGAATGAGTTGTTGAACCATCAGTGAATGCTTCACCAATGTAACCAGTTACAAGCATCCAAACTGATGCAATAATTAATTTCCAAAGCAGACTCAACTTAGCTCCCGCTGCCTTAGTTAATAAATAAAACTCAACACACATTAACGGAACAGTAAGTGTCCAGTCGATGTAACGTAATGCAGTAGGGTTTTCACCAGTTGCTAAATAATAATCTCGCATGTAGTAGTAATGAACCGCTGCAATTCCGGTTATTAATCCCGATACGAGTAAAGATAACTTCCATTTAGCGTCCACTGTACTTCTCTCAAAAAAGAAGAATACAGAAGCAGCAAGCATAGCCATATACCCTGTGAAGAAGGTAAATGCGATGGGATCATCTTTAGGAATAATTAAAACTTCTAATAAATTCATAATGAATATAAATTAAGGGTTAAAAATGAAAAGTGAGTATTATTTTGTTTACCGTTCGACAATGTTAGTTAAACAAAGTCTAATAAAAAAATAAAACTTATTAAAGTTAACATACCGCGGCAGTTTTATAATAAAATTTCAGGTATTTATGCTAAGGTTTTTCATTAGACCAATACCGAGTGGGTTTTTAGCGTTTAAAAGTATTTAGGTTAAATAGCGACTTCAAGCGGCCTATTTTTAATCTATAAAAGTTTATTAACCATATTATTAAGGAGTTGGAACTTTAATCACGCTAAAGTTTTAGCAAATTATAGATTTGAACAAATGCTCTGAGAACAAAATTTTGGAACTTTAGAAAAAATAGTAAAGACTGCACATGCTTCTAACATATATGCCTACGTAAGCCTCGGATTTGGTATGAAATTAGGGAATAGCTTGCGAAAAGAAATCTAGATCATTACTTAACTTTTCTTTTGGGTCTACAAGTGGGCCTATTACGGAAATCTATTTTCCCACTAAGCCATAAAAAATCCCTCCAGTCATAATATGACATGAGGGATTTTAAATCAAATCCTTAATTCC
>JBNMFK010000193.1:0-7453 GCA_051269965.1 Algoriphagus sp.
TGTTCTATAATTAAAGATATCTTTCAATTGACCTTCTATGAAAAGACCATTCATTATTCTTCCTATAAACCCCAAAGGAATTTTGTACGATATTTTATCTCTAATAATTGTATTTCCTTCTGGCGTAGCTTCAAAAAAATGCTCATGATGCCACATAGAGTAGGGCCCATAACGTTGCTCATCCACAAAGTAATCTTGCTCTTTGACTGTGGTTATCTCTGTAACCCAGTTTGCTCTGATGCCGGGCAGTATGCTGACTGTATAACTTATTATTTGTCCCGCATAAGTCCTAGCAGCTATATCTGAAGTAATAATAAAACCCATTTTGGGTGGTGTTATTGCCTGTAGATTTTTTGGAGAGCTAAAGAAGTCCCAAGCCTGTTCTAACGGGATTGGGATTTCCTGTGAAGATTCTAAAGTATAAATACCCGAATGACTTTTGAAATTGATCATGACAAAATATTAATTGAAGTTTGTTGATTGAAAAAGCAAAATGATTGTCTTCTTCTAGGATAGTTGACCCTAAACTCTAAAGTATTTAAAAGGGACAAACAACATTCCGAAGCATTCTCCTTCTTCTTTTCCTAAATGTTTGTGGTGTGTTTTGTGTGCCTTTCTGAGGCCAACTAAATATTTGTTATTCGTTTTGTCAAACCATTTAAAGCGACGATGTATAAGTACATCATGAACTAAAAAATAAGCGACACCGTAAAACAAGATTCCTAAACCAATAAAAAAGGGAAGAGTAAGCGTGCTTTGCGAACCAAGAATAATTGAAATGGCACTAGGTATAGCGAAAATCACAAAAAAAAGGTCATTTTTCTCAAAGATTCCATTGTATTTCGGTTGATGATGATCTTCATGCAAATACCACAGGGAACCGTGCATTACAAACTTGTGAGCACACCATGTGATTCCTTCCATGAGTAAAAATGTTCCGACTGTCGCGAAAAAAAATATCATAAAGAGCAGTTTTTTCTAATGTACATACTCAAAGAATCTGAATCACTATTTGAGATTAAATAACTTTTCAGTTTACGTTTATCTTCTTTCAAATACTGGTTGTAACCCAATATACTTGGAGCATTCTTCTGTATGAGATATCTCATGTAACGTAAATGAATGTTGTCTGGATTGTCAACAATTAGTTTGTCTAATTTATCTTTCCCAGCGGAAAAAATGTTGTATTTTTTTAACGGACTGAAAGCATACTCAGCTTTTTTTATTTCTAGGGTTACAACATAAGCCATAACAGATGGGTTAGTTGATGAAGTGTAAACTCTTAAAAAAAGCTCCTCTTGTTTTTCAGAGTTTAGGTTATGAAACTTCTGCAAAACAGTTTGTAAATCTTTAGGAGAAGTCATTAATAGCGGTACTAGAACAAAGGCAAGATTCATTTTAAAACATATTTAAGCGGAACCGGAGATAAGACTTTCCTAGGATTACCATTTTAGTAGTGTTTGAAATCCTGATTCGTTCTTTGAGCAATCTTTCCACTGGAATATGCTCAAGTTTGTTAAGAAGTCTAGTATAATACTTGTAGGCCACATATACGCCGAGTTTAGCCTCTATGGGAAGCTGAATAATCCCCTTGAACGCTTCATTGAAATCTCCCTTGATTTCATCAATAATTAGATCTTTCTGAACTTGGGTAATATTTTTTAAATCTATGTTGGGGAAATAAGAACGATTTAATAATTCATAATCATCTTTCAAATCACGAAGAAAGTTAACTTTCTGAAAAGCGGAACCAAGTCGCATGGCAGTTCCCTTGAGATGGTCATATTTTTTTTCATCACCTTGCACAAAAACTTTAAGGCACATTAGACCTACTACGTCTGCGGAACCGTAAACATAAGCATCTATTTCTTCTTTAGTATCATAGGTTTGCTTAGCCAAGTCTGCTTTCATACTGTGCATGAAGGACTCGATTTGGCTATGTTCTATGGTATGTTTATTGACAGTCTTTTGAAAGGCATTCAAAATTGGATTTAAACTTATACCATCTGTTATGGAGTCTTTATAGGCTTGCTCGAATCTATTAAAAAGGATTTGCTTAGAATAGTCATGAAATGAATCTACTATCTCGTCTGCGAATCTTACAAATCCATAAATGTTGTAAATATCACTTCTTATATTAGACGACAAGAGCTTGACAGCTAAAGAGAATGATGTGCTATACTTTTTTGTGACTAGTTTAGCACAGTCTGCCGATACTTCATCAAATAATTTCTTCATAAAGTTTTCATAATTGATTCTGATGCAATTTTACCAGAAATCAATGCTGGAGGAACACCTGGTCCCGGTACTGTCAATTGACCTGTGAAGAATAAGTTCTTAACTTTTTTGCTTTTTATGCGTGGCCTCAAAAAAGCAGTTTGAGTTAGAATATTTGCTAACCCATAGGCATTTCCTTTGTAAGAGTTATAATCTTCTTTAAAGTCATTAACACAATACGATTTACTAAACAAAATACTATTTTTCAAGTTTTGACCAGTTAAGGTTTCTAATCTAGTCAAAATTATATCAAAATATTTTTGTCTAGCTTCTTCAGTATCGACCAAGTCAGGAGCTAAAGGTATGAGGAATGTAGCAGCCTCTTTACCTTCAGGAGCAAAAAAATCATCGGTTAATGAAGCAAAACTAGCATAAAAAAGTGGATTAGCAGGCCATTCTGGCGTATCATAAATTGAAACAGCGTGATCTTCAAAATCGGCGTCAAAGAAAAGCGTATGATGAGACACATTAATTATTTTTTTGTCAAACCCCACGTAAAAAAGAAGGGAAGATGGAGCGAAAGTTCTCCTAGACCAGTAATCTTCAGAATACTGACGATACTTAATGTCTAGAAGACTTTCAGTGTGATGATAATCAGCTCCACTTAGAATGATATCCGCCGGTAACTGATTACCCCTAATCCTTAACCCAGTGGCGGTACCATTATCTAATATTATTTGCTCTACGTTAGCATTTGTTTCAAATTTCACTCCCAATTCTTCTGCAAGCTTCTGAATTCCGAGTACAACACTATACATACCATCCTTTGGATGCCAGGTCCCTAGGCCAAAATCTGCCCAATTCATGAAATTATACAAGGCTGGTGTATTTCCAGGTTTAGCACCCAAAAACAAGACTGGAAATTCTAAAATCTTTCTAAGTTTTTTATTCTTTATTTTTTTTCTTATCTGGCTCTGAATATTTGTTACGAGTAGATGGAGCCTGGTAATAGTTTGAGGCGTTATTAGTTCCAACGGAGATTCCCCAGGACGATAAACAATATCTTTGACCGCAATGTCATAGTTTTCACTAGCTTGTTTTAAGAAACCTCTAAGTTTGTCTCCTGCACCTGCTTCTTCTCTTTCAAAGAATTTAACAATTTCTTCAGTTTTACCAGAAATTTTAACACTGTCTTGTGTGCCAAAATAAACTTCATAACCAGGGTCTAGTCGCTCTAGCGTGTAATAATCCTTCGGATGTTTTCCAAAATCTCCAAAGAACTTTTCGAAAACATCGGGCATCCAATACCAAGTGGGTCCAATGTCGAAGGTAAATCCATCTTTTGTGTATCTTCTTGCTCGACCTCCTATTTCACTATTTTTCTCGTAGACGGTTACATCATTTCCTGCTTTTGCTAAATAGCATGCCGAAGAAAGTGCTGAAAAACCTGAACCTATAATCGCAATTTTTTTCATATCTGTTTATCAAATATACGAATTAATTAAACAATAAATATTTTATTGAAATTTTAATACAACCTCTTTGAGGCTTTTGAAAAATGCAAAGCCTTTTGGTGGCTCTTGTTCATTAAAGCCATGAAACTGAGTGGCCACTACCCAATACTTATCACCATCAGAAAGAAGCTCTTTCTTTATTTGGTCCAGGTAAGGAATAATAAATTCCATGGGAGGAGCTATAGTAAAGTGACTAATCCAAACAAGGTCTTGTAATTGATCATTCAGAGAGTATAAATCTGCAAGCGGGACGCTTCTCCCTAGATAAATTGTTTTAAAACCTCTTAGAATTAATTCATAATTAAGATACAATAAACCTATTTCGTGCATTTCTTCCTCAGGAAGGTAAAGGATATATGTAGGCTTTCCCTCTTGTGGAGTACTTTGCACAATACGTTCAGTATTGAGTTGAATTTTCTGATAGATTAGATTTGTTATAAAGTGTTCATGTGCAGTATTTAATCCTTGACTGTGCCATTGAAGGCCCATGAAAATCAAAAAAGGACCTAAAACAGATTGGAATACCTCGCTAAATGTTTGGAGGCTCATTTGCTCTTCATAAATTTTATTAAAAAGAACCCTGTCAAAAGTGTACATGGCAAGTTTAATTGAACTCAAAGCCTTTTGGTCTTTAAATTCCTTACTTATATGTTCTCTTGTTTTTAGAATAATTTCCTCATCACTAAGTTTTGCTATTTTAGAAATCTTAAGCCCTTGTTTGTTTAAAAGAGCTATATTGAGTATTTTAAGTAAACTATTGTAATTGTAGACACGAACATTCCGATTAATTCTATCGGGTTCGAACAACCTATATCTCTTTTCCCATATTCGGATGGTATGAGCTTTTATGCCAGAGATATTCTCTAAGTCCTTTATAGAGAATACACTTTTAATGTTGTTCATCGGATCTGGCTTATTAGTTAAACAAATATATAATTAATTTTTAATTCAAACTAATCTGGAAACAACTTCCATTTATAGAAAAAGCTCTCCAGGGGGAGAGCTCTTTCGGACACAAGACTATTTAGATGGCATTTACTTACCCAGAGCTTTGAGCATAAGCTCACCAATCTCTGCAGGAGATTTACAAACATGAATACCACATTCTGCCATAATTTTCATTTTTGCTTCAGCAGTATCTTCTGCTCCACCGATTATGGCACCGGCATGACCCATTCTTTTTCCTTTTGGGGCAGTTTGACCTGCTATAAAACCTACAACTGGTTTAGGATTACCTTGCTCCTTAATCCATCTTGAGGCCTCTGCCTCATAATTTCCGCCAATTTCACCAATCATCACAATCGCCTCCGTATCTGGATCTGCCATAAGTAACTGTACGGCTTGTTTAGTAGATGTACCAATGATAGGATCTCCGCCAATACCTATAGCCGTAGATACGCCAAGACCTGCTTTCACTATTTGGTCAGAGGCCTCATAGGTCAATGTTCCTGACTTGGAAACAATACCTATTCTACCTTTTTTAAAGACAAAACCAGGCATAATACCCACTTTAGCCTCTTCTGGGGTGATAATTCCAGGGCAATTCGGGCCTATTAGAACACAGTCTTTACCTTTTAAATAAGACTTAGCCACTATCATATCTTTGGTGGGAATACCTTCTGTAATACAAACTATCACACCAATTCCGGCATCTGCGGCCTCCATGATGGCATCGGCTGCAAAACCAGGTGGTACAAAAATGATAGAGACATTGGCTCCAACTTTAGCAACAGCTTCTTCAACGGTATTAAACACAGGCTTCTCTAAGTGAGTCTGACCACCTTTACCAGGGGTAACACCACCCACTACATTAGTGCCGTATTCTATCATTTGACCAGCATGGAAAGTTCCTTCTGTTCCAGTGAAACCTTGTACTATTACCTTAGAATCTTTATTGACGAGTACGCTCATTGGTTAGTTTTTGGTGCTTAATTTTTGGTAGGATTTCGTTGATAATTTAATCCTACACGTTCGGATGCCAAAAGTAACTTGGAAATTAGAAAAATACAAAAAAGATTGAGCTCGGGGAGACCATAAGGCAACATTAATTTCTTCAGACAAATAATGTGAAAAATGGTATATCAGTAAAAGACCATTTCTACCTCCTTAAAGAGAGATCATTTAGTGTTTGGGGCAATCACAGTTATTTTTACGATTAAAGAGTCTTTTTCTTTTTTTGTAGCGTCCATTTTTCTTCTTTTTTCCCTTCCTAAACTCGACTTGCACAGAGCGGTCAATATTTATAAGGCTACAACCGAATGAAAACTGAACTAAAAAAAAGAAAGTGAGTAAAAAAGTTATTTTCCGTATCATATGCTCTAAACGGGATTGTCAAAAAAATATTGACTTCTTTTATTTGTTGTGCAAAAGTACATCCAAAGATGCTAAATTGGCTTAGGTGATTTGGATGATGTATCAAAAGTAGTCTTAATTGCTAAAATGAGAAACTCAACAGTTTGTTAAGTTTCTTTAACAAAATTTTCCAAATGAATGATTTAGTTTTGTATCAGAAGGTGCTAAACATCTCCTAACAAACAAATTATATCAATTCAAATCTATAATGAAAAAAATAGCAATTTTGGCCTGTTCTATCTTGATGGGTTCCGTGCTCTACGCACAAAAGGAATCCTCTACCGTTAATATCAGAATTGAAAAAACGGTAGACGGCAAAAGGCAGGTTATTGAAAGAGAAATAAACGCCTCAGGTATGACTGAAGACGAACGTGATGCTATTATTGAGAGTATTCAAGATTCTCTGATAGGTGACATTGGCGAAATGAAGAAAATGGAAATTATCATTCAAAATGACAGCAGTCACTTTGGAGGTGAAAAAGACGAAGAATTAAAGTTTAATGAAAACAATTATAGGACTTGGGAGAGTTTTGACGATGACAAGGACAGAGAGGCACACATCTACAAAAAACATAAGGATGTAGGTAATGATTGGTCAGAAGATTTTGAGTTTGAGATGGAGCGTTTAGGAAATAATATGAAAATGCTGGCAGAAGAAATTCCTCATCAAATAGAGAAGCATTTGCCACGTATTTATTCTTGGACAGATAATGTTTTCGCTGAGGTAGTAAACAGTCCAATACGCTCTTTAGATGTATTTCCCAATCAACCTGAGTCACATGTTATTAATGTGAAATTTTATGCTCCACAAATAGGGGATATTAGCATTGCTGTGCTGGATACAAAAGGAAAAGTGATAGCCCAGAAAGAATCTAAAGGCTTCAAAGGCGAGTATGTTGGTCAAATAAGCCTAAAGAAAGATATTAAAGGAACATATTTTGTGATTGTAAGCCAAGGAGAGGACGGAACTAGTCGCAAGGTAGTTTTGGATTAAACTAAGGCAACGCTTTTAAAAGGAAACCTCAGTTAGATAAATACCCAGCGGGTATTTTGTTTTAGATTAAATACCCAGCGGATATTTTGTTTTATATTGAACTACCCTATTTTCCAAATAATCGATTGAAAAGAGCTTTTGCTTTTGCCGCAGCTTCTTCTACATCTTGTTTCATTTCAACTAACATCTCGGTTGCTTCTTCTTTGAAAGCTTTGACTTTTTCATCACTCATTATTTCTTTGACTTTTCCTTTCGCTTTTTCAATCGCTTCATGAGCCTCGCCAGCCAATTCTTGAGCCTTGGCTCTCGCTTCAGTAAATGCTTCCGCTGCATCTTCTTTAATATCTTCAAATTTTTCAGAAGCTTCATCTGAAAA
>JBNMFK010000194.1:0-7450 GCA_051269965.1 Algoriphagus sp.
CGCTGGGCATCGGGCAAGAGCTTGCCATCGGCGTCTTTTTTATCGTTCATGGATTTGAACTTGATAATGAAAATTTCCTTTTCAAGATAACCGGGACGTGATTGAAAGAAAAAAGGTTTGCCTTGATTGGCAAAGTAGAGCAGGATGCTTAAAATGAGGATAAGGGGGGATAAAACCAACACTAAAATTAGGCTGACGGTAAAATCAAAAAGACGTTTGAAAAGCTTGCGATACATTTTATGCAGTTCAGGCTGTAAAAATAGGTTTTTTATGGAGCAGAGAAGACTTTAATGACTGGAGACAAAGAGACTTAAGACAAAGAGGTAAAGAGGTAAAGAGACAAAAAGACTTGAGACAAAGAGACTTGAGACCAGAGAGGATTTCGATTTTTAATGGATGAGATGCTGAAACGAGTTTAGCATGACGGTAGGGTGAGGTATTTTGGGATTCTCTAAAACATTATTATTGGGTGGTCACCCTGAACTGGTTTCAGGGTCTCTTTTATTTTAAGAATGTCATTCCTCCTGGATTGAAATTCAATGGTAATTGGTTAAAATTTAAAAGAGCTGCGGCAGCTGCGGATTCTCGATATTCTGAGAGATCATTAGAAGTTTTTTCTTCTTCGATAAGAAAGCATTTTGCTTTTATCGTATCCTAAAGAATCCTATCGGGATCCCATAATTATAGAATAAAATGAGACAAGAGCGGGAAAGCGATTGAGGGCGAGTTATGCTGGTTAGAAAATGCTAAAGGGGGTAACTAAAAGAGTGGGAATGGATAGCGGTTTAAGATCCAGTCAGATTTAAATATTGGAAAGAGGTCAGGTTAAAAGTGATTATATGTGCCAAGCGCTATTTATCTTGCGCGCACAAAACTGCGAGATGGAGAGAAAGCAAAAAATAGCATTATCTGCGCCAAATATTGGAGAGGCTGAGATTAGGGCCGTAAATGAGGTATTAGCCGAAGGTTATTTAGGCCCAAATAGTAAAGTTACTCAATCTTTTGAGAAGGAATTGGAGGACTATTTGGGAATGGACAGAAATGTTTTAGCTCTAAATTCGGGCACGGCAGCCTTGCATCTAGCTTTGAAAGTATTGGGAATTGGCAGAGGGGATATCGTTTTAGTGCAAAGTTTTAGTTTTTGCGCTCCGGCTTTTGCGGTGACTTATACTGGGGCAAAACCCGTATTTATTGATTCGGAGAAAGAAAGCTGGAATATGTGTCCAGACGCTTTAGAAGAGGCCTTAGATTATTATAATGGCATGGACTTAATGGATAAAGTTAAGGCAATTATTGTGGTACATGCTTATGGTACGATGGCTAATATGGAGGCTATTTTGAGCCTATCAAAAGAGTATGGCATACCTTTAATTGAGGATGCGGCAGAAGCAATTGGCGCTACTTATAATGGGCGGATGGCAGGTACTTGGGGTGATATAGCCATTATTTCGTTTAATGCGAATAAAACTCTAAGTACTGGTGGCGGTGGCGCGCTCATAAACATCAATAAGGAACTGCATAAGAGGGCGGCTTATTTTGCCAATCAAGCCAAGGGTGCAAGCCCATATTATAAGCACGATGCTATTGGCTATAATTATGCAATAGGCAGCCTACCCGCAGCCATCGGTAGCGCACAATTGCGTTCAATAGAGGATTTATTGCAGGATAGAAAGGAGCGTTTTGACAGTTATGAAAAGCTTTTTCAAACTCACAAAGTAATCCAGAGTCAAAGAGATCTGGAAGGAGGAAACAGTAGTAGGTGGTTAAGTGCTTTTCAATCTTTCGAAGCGAAAATAAACTATAAATCGTTAAGCCAGCTAAACCCTAATTTAGAAATCCGGCCAGTATTCAAGCCTCTTCACCTGCAGGGGGTGTACAGGAAAGCAAGCTATTTTGGCGGGGATAATGCTGAATCTATTTTTAACCGAGGTTTTGTGCTACCAAGTGGTAAAGGAAGTGAGGCTGTTGACTGGGTGACTATTTTCGATTAATGACGAAAGACAAAGAGATAAAGAGATAAAGAGACAAAAAGACTTGAGACAAAGAGACGAGAGACGAGAGAGGATTTCGTTTTTAAATGGTAAAGATGCTTAAACGAGTTCAGCATGACGTTAGAGTGGGGTGTATCGGGTTTGCCGAAAGAGTTATTAATGGTCGTCACCCTGAACTGGTTTGAGGGTCTCTTCTGACTTTAAGAGGGTCAGCCAGGGGAATTGTATAACAAAACGAAATAATCTGTTAGGAAGACTGCGCTCTGATTTTATCGTTGGTCTAAGACTCCCGAAGGGATAAAGTTATAGTAGAAATCGGTTAACAGCAAGGTGAACCAGAAACCTGAAAGGGTGACGCTTTGATGGTCTAGTAGCATTCGGTTTGGGTTGTTTGAGTGTTAAGTTGGACTAAGGCCTTAATTGCTATTAAAAGCGCTAAATCATTCTTCTGTTTAAAGACTTTATATAGCGATATATAGCTATTGGTGCGAAATTTTGCGCTTGCAAAGGGGCTTAATGAACAAAGTTAATTTTTCATGTTAACAAATAAATAATCTACTAATACTTGCTCCTTTGGAATTAATTTCTACTTTTGTGTTTGAGTAGTTAATCTACTCATTAATCTGTTGTTAGTAGTTAAGGCGGTTGTGAAACTGTGATTGACGAGGCGGAGCCGTGGGAAAGACAAAGAGACTTGAGATGGGTTTGGTTTAAGACTTGATTTTTAGTTTTCAAAGTTGCTTCAATAAAAATTACAGATATCAGTGCAGTTAAGAAATCATAATTACGAAAAGCTTGAGTTTTACAAGCGGAGTGTGGTTTTAGCGGTGTCGGTTTTAAAGAAGACCAAAGAC
Organism: Algoriphagus sp.; assembly: GCA_051269965.1. GTDB lineage: Bacteria > Bacteroidota > Bacteroidia > Cytophagales > Spirosomataceae > Arcticibacterium. The sequence goes on from JBNMFK010000194.1 coordinate 2,846, forward strand.
TTAAGGCCTTATGCCTTGGCTGATCAAATGAGCAGGGCAGCGATTTCTATTGCGTCGAATATTGCCGAGGGATCAGAACGTAACAGCGATAAAGAATTTATTCGATTCTTAAATATTGCGTCTGGTTCTTGTTCGGAACTAAGAACACAGATGAAAATTCAAATGCTTTTAGAGCCAGAAGATGGCGAAGAATGGCAGGTAATGTCTAATGAAGCGGGTGAAATAAACGCCATGATGTGGAGTTTTAAATCTTCTTTAGGCAGCGATAAAGGGTAAAACCAAAATTTCAAAATATAAAATTATTAGGCTTTGTCTCTCTGGGGAGTGGGATACAAACAATTGGTTTGAAAATCAATGTCTGATACCATTTAACCCTCCAGATACCGCATATTATCAATTTTTTTTCTGACCATATTTCCTCAAAAAATAGAACCGTAGCTTAGGCTATGATTAGATTTTTTGACTCATCTGAACAGAAAATATTTTTGATTATTTATACGGCATCTGAAAGATTAAACGGTACAAAAGGTTTAATAATATTAAGTAACAATCATATTTAAAGGAGGGGTAGATTTAAGAAGAGTGTAAAGTCTCGGGTCTTTCGTCTTCCGTCTTTCTAAAAGAAAATGCTAGACACATTAATTTCATCTAAAACCAGAGTTAAGCTATTACTCAAATTTTTTCTAAACGCTAATGCGCGAGGCTATTTACGTAGCTTGGAGGCAGAGTTTGGGGAGAGCACCAATGCCATACGCTTAGAGCTGAATAAGTTTGAGGAAGCAGGGATGTTGCAGTCGGAGATGGAGGGCAATAAGAAGGTTTTTAAAGCCAATAAACGTCATCCCTTGTTTGAGAACCTGCACAGTTTAATGCTGAAGCATGTGGGTTTAGATAAGATAGTGGAAGGCATAACGATTAAACTAGGAGATATACAAAAAGTATATTTAGTGGGCGATTATGCCGAGGGGCGCGATAGTGGTATTTTGGATCTTTTAATTGTGGCTACCAGGCTCGATTTAGAATATCTAGTGAAATTAGTAGCACGTGCGGAAGAAGAGATTAAACGAAAAATTAGATATATTCACTACACCAGCGAAAATGATATTCCGTCTAGCATAGAAGGACAGGCACACCTTTTATTATGGGAAAAGTAAAAAATATGAAGGTAAAAAATATTTGTTGCATCGGAGCAGGCTACGTAGGTGGACCAACCATGTCGGTGATTGCCCAGAAGTGTCCAGAAATATCGGTTAATGTAGTTGATTTAAATACAGAACGCATAGCCGCTTGGAATGATCCAGACGTCAATAATATCCCTATTTATGAGCCGGGGCTGAGTGAGGTAGTGGCGGAAGCAAGAGGAAGAAATTTATTTTTCTCGACGGAAGTGGATGAAGCGATTGCAGCGGCGGATATGATCTTTATTTCGGTGAATACCCCTACCAAGACCTATGGTATTGGCAAAGGCATGGCGGCTGACTTAAAGTTTATTGAATTAGCGGCTCGTCAAATCGCAAGAATTAGCACCAGTGATAAGATCGTAGTGGAGAAATCTACATTACCAGTACGAACGGCAGAAGCTCTAAAAAGCATCTTGCACAATACGGGTAATGGTGTGAATTTTCAGATACTATCTAACCCGGAGTTTTTAGCGGAGGGAACAGCAGTAGAAGATTTACATGCACCCGACCGTATTTTAATTGGCGGTGAAGAAAGCGAAGCGGGTCAAGCAGCAATGCAAGCTTTAGTCGATGTCTATGCTAAATGGGTGCCCAAAGAAAATATTATCACCTCTAATGTATGGTCTTCGGAGCTTTCGAAACTGACCGCTAATGCATTTTTAGCACAGCGAGTGAGTTCAATAAATGCTATTTCTGAATTATGTGAACATACAGGAGCAGATGTAAACGAGGTAGCGGGAGCAATTGGCAGAGATAGCCGGATCGGGCCAAAGTTTTTAAAGGCTTCCGTGGGCTTTGGCGGCAGTTGCTTCCAGAAAGATATATTAAACCTAGTTTATATCTCTCGTAGCTATGGATTGCAAGCGGTAGCGGATTATTGGGAGCAAGTGATTATTATGAATGATCACCAAAAGAAGCGTTTCGCCCAAAATATTGTCAGTACGCTTTTTAATACAGTGAGTGGTAAGAAGATCGCATTCTTAGGCTGGGCCTTTAAAAAAGACACTAATGATACGCGCGAATCAGCGGCGATTTACGTAGCGGATGAGTTATTAGCGGAAAGAGCGGAGGTAACAGTATACGATCCCAAGGTGAAGCGCCAGCAAATGCTAGGTGATTTAAACTATCTAAACACTAGAGAGGCAGCGGAAAACGAATCTTTATTAACGACTGCTGAAGATGCTTATCAAGCTTGTGAAGGAGCGCATGCCATTGCAGTATTAACCGAATGGGATGAATTTAAAGAATTAGACTGGCAAAAAATCTATCAACAAATGGCTAAACCAGCCTTTGTTTTCGATGGCAGAGCTATTTTAAATAAAACGAACTTGGAGAAAATTGGTTTTCAAGTTTATCGTATTGGAAAACACTAAATATTTAAGGAATTGAAAGCATTAAAGGATTCAAAAATTGCCCTGATAGGTCTTGGTTATGTGGGATTGCCTTTAGCAGTAGAATTTGCCAAGAAATTCCCTACAGTTGGTTTTGATATTAATAATAAGCGTATCCAAGAGTTGCGTGAGGCCATTGACCGCACTTTGGAAGTCGCTAATGAGGAATTAAAGGCAGTGAATGTTGCCAATCCGATGGAACTGAAGAAAGGCAGTAAGGGACTTTACTGTACTGATGCCATTACCGATATAAGTAAATGTAATATTTATATTGTTACCGTTCCAACACCAACAGATGCTTATAATCGACCAGTGCTTACGCCTTTAACCAAATCAAGCGAGACGGTAGGTCAGGTATTAAGCAAGGGGGATGTAGTAATTTATGAATCAACAGTATATCCTGGAGTTACAGAGGACCATTGTGTACCTATCCTAGAGAAAACAACGGGATTGAAATATAATGAGGATTTCTTTGTAGGCTATTCACCCGAACGCATTAATCCGGGTGATAAGAAACATACGGTTACGAAAATTTTAAAGGTAACAAGTGGTTCAACCCCCGAAGTAGCTGAATACGTGGATCAATTATATAAGTCGGTAATTACAGCGGGTACTTTTAAAGCTTCCAGCTTAAAAGTGGCTGAGGCAGCGAAAGTGATTGAGAACTCTCAACGAGATATAAACATCGCATTCGTGAACGAGTTGGCCAAGATTTTTAACCTAATGGGTATCGATACCAATGAGGTATTAGAAGCAGCAGGAACTAAATGGAACTTCTTACCTTTTAAACCGGGTTTAGTAGGTGGACATTGTATTGGGGTTGATCCTTATTATTTAGCGCAAAAAGCACAGGAAGTAGGTTATCATCCAGAAATTATTTTGGCTGGTCGCCGCTTGAATGATAGTATGGGACAATATGTGGCTTCCCAGATTGTTAAGCTAATGATTCGTCGTGAGCGTAAGATTTTGGGCGCTAAAGTATTAATGTTAGGTATTACCTTTAAGGAGGATTGTCCTGATATCCGTAATACCAGGGCTATTGATATTTATAAGGAATTAGGGTCTTATGATATTGTGACGGATGTATATGACCCTTGGGCGGATGCCGCTGAGGTGAAGCATGAGTATGGTCTTGATCTTGCAGAAAAGCCGAAAGGACAATATGATGCGATTGTATTGGCAGTGGCGCATAAGGAGTTTTTAAAGATGGATCTTGTTGCAATGAAGAAGGAAGGTGGGATCTTGTATGATGTGAAAGGGATTTTGCCGAAGGGTGATGTAGACGGACGTTTGTAAAAAGTAACGCGACGGGCGCAACGGAAAACGCGGCGTATCGTGGCGGAATGGTTAATTTAGTTGTATCGCGATTACTCTTTAGGTTTTGTTTAGACCAACGTTGTGTTGAAATTCAATGCAGTGTTGGCAGCGGAGACGCGACGATTAACAGTTGGATATTGGAAAATTGAATACGCCATGACTTGTTTAGCAAAAGTATAAAATGACAGAAAATCAATTGGCAACACGAGTTTTAGACTATGCTTTTGAGATTCATAGGGCATTAGTGCTTGGCTTTTTGAAGTCAGCATATCAGCATTGTTTATATCATGAATTGAAGATCGAAGGGTTCTAGGTTAATAAGGAGGTAGTGTAGACTATTAAATACTAGGATTTAGAAATTAAGCAGGCTTATCGGATTGACTTGTTAGTTGAGAATAAGCTTGTAATAGAGTTAAAGGCAACAAAATCTTTGGAAGATAAACACAGCGTCCAGACCCTCAACTACCTTAGGTTAGGTGAATATCGGTGAGGCTTGCTTGTTAATTTCAATGAGTAAATGCTGAAAAACTGAATAAAAAAAATAGTTAATAATCTATAAATAATTGTCGGAAATCGATTGCTGTGAAATCATTGCGGGCGCCGCGTTATAAAATTATGAGCGAAGCGAATCAAAAAACAAACTTACTCATCACTGGTGGTGCGGGTTTTATAGGCTCCAATATAGTGGAGCATTTCCTTAAGGATGAGCGCGTGGG
>JBNMFK010000195.1:0-7435 GCA_051269965.1 Algoriphagus sp.
ATGATACATTCGTTGTAGGCCTTCCAAGCCCTGAAATAGGTATTTATGACCGCTGGGGAAAACTCATTTATGAAAACAAGTCCTATGATAATTCTTGGGGAAAAGATATAGACTCAGATACATATTTCTATGAATTAAGATTAGACGGGGGCGAGAAATGTAAAGGATGGATTGAAGTTTTTAAGTAGTGAATAGCATGAGAAAAGTTAGTTTGTTATGTGTACTTGTATTTGTGGGTTTCACGATACACTGTCAAAAGGGTACCCCAAACTATGATGCTGAATTGGCAGCCTCTTTAGGAGCCGACGAGTATGGTCTGAAAAGCTATGTTTTTGTAATACTTAAAACGGGTTTTAATGAAAACGTAAATAGAGATACAAGAAATGATGCCTTTAAAGGTCATATGAGAAATATTTCAAGACTAGTGAAAGATGATAAGCTTGTGATTGCTGGGCCCTTTGGGCAGAATACCTTGACTTAAAAAGGTCTTTTTATGCTCAACGTTGGAGGCGGATAAACTTTTGGAAGCAGATCCATCTATCAAAGGAAATTATTTGAATGCAGCGTTAATAAAATGGTGTGGTTCACCGGCTTTGTCTCAATACCTTATTGATTCAGATCAAACTCAGAAAATTAAACGTTAAATTTGACGGCAAAACAAATAAATATGACACGAATACAGATAGTCTCAATCTTTTTAATTCTTTTTTCAGTTGGAGCAGTGGCCCAAGACTTTGTTTCTTTTGGAGACGATTTTAAGGCAAAAAAACCTTCTGATGCTTCTACGTTAATAAAAATGAACCTCGATAAGGTAAATGACATTCAAGTAGAAGGTGAAGTGAATGCTGTTTGTCAGGCCAAAGGATGCTGGATGACAGTCAATTTAGATAATGGGCAAACCATGAGAGTTACTTTTAAAGAGTATGGATTTTTCGTCCCTAAAAACCTCGCGGGTACAAAAGTGGTATTTAAAGGGAAACCTGAAGTAAGGACTACTCCCGTAGAAGAACTTAGACATTATGCCAAAGATGCTGGGAAATCTGAAGCAGAAATTTTAGCAATAACAGAACCTGAAGTTGCTTTAAGTTTCGTAGCGGATGGCGTTTTAGTGCCGAATTAGAAGGGATAGATTCTTAGATTAGTGGAGTATTGATTGCACTGTTTTCAGAGTGCAGTCATAAGCGACTTATCTCTCAGCAGCTCTTTCACTTCTTCTATGACGAAGCTCTCTTAAAAGCATTTGATTAAACTCTTTTTCGGCTAAAACCAAACCAGAAAATTGCTTGGCAGAAATAACTTTAAGAAATGAAGGTCTGTACTTCTTAGAAAGTGCAATTTCCTTTTGTCTCAGTTCGAAAATAGCGTCTTGCTTAGCTATTTCTTGTTTTTCATTTAATTCTTGGTCTTGTTGGGATCTCATCTTGGCTCTCAATTGACTATTTAATTCCCATTTTTCGTGCTCATACTTGTTATATATGGGCCAGAAACTTTCGGCTTGTTTTCCAGAGAGAGCAAGCTTCTCAGTGATTATCCCCACTTTCATTGCTTTTACTCTTTCCATATTCCTCCCGCCTCTTTCGGAGCGGCTATTTTGGGCTAATGCTCCAAAATTTATAGAAAAAAGGAATATAATGGACAGTACTTTGAATTTCATTTTATATCTCGTTTGGGAATTGAAAATCTATCAATTCTAATAATTCGTCTTCTGTAAATTCTTGGATTTCAATTTTTTGGTCTTGATTTATTACAAAATCAGTATCTAAATAGATGACTTCTGTAAAATCATCAAAGACTAAATTTTCCTCCTCTAAATATCTCAAAATATCGTCCGAATGTAGGGTCGCAAGGTTTAGCTCATCGCTTTTTTCAGTTAAGGGATTTTCGAAAAAGAACAAAGAGAAAAGACCTGTAATAAGTACCACCGCGGCAATTCTCGCATAGGTCACATAGTTTCTCCAGCTTACTTGAAGTGTTACGGTACTTTCGTGCTTTTGAGGTATAACTTCCGTCCGGGCTAATACCCTAGTCTCTAATTGTTCAAAGTATCCATTTGGAGTTTGATAAGGATGCTTAATTCCTAATTTAAGGAATTTCTCTTTCTTTAGCTCAAAACTCGCTAAATACCCATCAGGAGCCATAAATGGATGTGGAAGACCTAAGGGGAGATGATACTTATCTCCTTTGGCTTTTGACAATAGGGTCATTTCTAAATTGTCAAAATAGTTTTTGTCAATTTGGAAGGGATGTTGATTGTCTTGGTTCTTCTTATTTTTCACGGTACTTAGATGTTAATCAAACATGAAGGTTTAATCACCCCCTAAAATTGCTTCAATTTTCTTTTTGGCAGCATGATAATTGGCTTTTAGACCACCTACACTAGTGTCTGTAATTTCTGCAATCTCATCGTAGCTGAGATGTTCAAAATACTTTAGATTAAAGACTATTCTTTGCTTTTCTGGCAGCTGTAAAACTGCTTTTTGAAGAGCTATTTCAATGTCATTCCCTGAAACGTGAGAAGTGCTACTTCCAGATTCTAACATATTCATGAGCTCAGGATTTTCATCCATAGAAATGTTTCTAGCATCTTTTCTTCTTCTTAGAAAAGTAAGAGCTTCATTAGTTCCTATTCTATAGAGCCAAGTGTAAAGGTTAGAGTCGCCCCTGAATTTTTCCAGATTACGCCAGATTTTGATGAACGCTTCTTGTAGAACATCATCAGTATCGTCATGGTCTATCACTATTTTTCTAATAAGGAAGTAGAGACGTTCCTTATACTCTTTTAGGATAAGTTGAAAAGCGGCTTCATGCTGACTTTGGTCTAGCAATAAGTGCTTTATGAGATCTTCTGTTTTCATAAAAAAAGGGTTTCCTAACGCTTACATCAGGAAACCCTTAAAAGTAGGAATTTATTATTAATTCTTTCTTCCAACGACCTTCAAGGCTTTCTCCACAATATTCTCATGGGATAAACCATATTTCTTCATTAATTGCTCGGGCTTACCGGACTCACCAAATGAATCATTGACGGCAATGTATTCTTGAGGAGCTATACAATTTTGAGCAAGAACTTGAGCTACAGCGTCTCCTAATCCGCCATTGGCCTGATGCTCTTCACAAGTTACCACACACTTTGTCTTGGATACAGATTTGATAATCGCAGCTATGTCCAGAGGCTTAATGGTATGGATATTGATAATTTCTGCATCTATACCTTTTTCTGCTAAGATTTCACCGGCAAGGATAGCTTCCCAAACGAGATGACCCGTTGCAAAAATACTAACGTCTTTTCCTTCATTAACCATCCATGCTTTACCTATTTCAAACGTCTGATCTGCTGCAGTAAAAATAGGTACTTTAGGTCGTCCAAATCTCAAATAAGCAGGTCCTACGTGACTCGCTAGAGCTATCGTGGCAGCTTTAGTCTGGTTATAGTCGCATGTGTTTAGAACGGTCATGTTTGGCATAGCTCTCATCATGGCGATGTCTTCTAAAATCTGATGTGTGGCACCGTCTTCTCCAAGAGTTAAACCTGCATGCGAAACAGCTATTTTAACGTTTTTATCTGAATAAGCTATAGACTGTCTTATTTGGTCATAAACGCGTCCAGAGCCAAAGTTCGCAAATGTAGTAGGGTAAGGGATGAACCCTCCGATGGTTAAACCAGCAGAAATACCCATCATGTTTGCTTCTGCGATTCCTGTTTGAAAGAACCTTTCGGGGTTTTCTTTAATAAATGTAGCTGTTTTTAAAGAACCTACGAGGTCCGCACAAAGGGTTACCACCTTCGGATTAGTTCTTCCAAGCTCAGTCATACCGTCTCCAAAACCTGAACGTGTATCTTGCTTTTCTGTGTATGTATATTTCTTCATGATAATATTCTGATTTTAATAGTCTCCAATAGTTTCAGGTAATTGAGCCAAGGCTGCTGCCAACTGCTCATCATTTGGAGCTATTCCGTGCCATTTATGACTTCCCATCATAAAGTCTACACCTGCTCCCATTTCTGTCTTTATCAGAACCATTATAGGTACACCTTTGCCAGAAATCCTTTTCGCTTTACGCAATCCTTTCACCACTTGATCCATATCATTACCATTGGCTATTTCCATTACTCTCCAGCCAAAAGCCTTATATTTCGCTTTCAGATCTAGATTGTTCATCACTTGGTCTGTGGAGCCATCGATTTGCTGGCCGTTAAGATCAATAATAGCGATCAAGTTATCTACTTTATGATGAGGGGCAAACTGTGCTGCTTCCCAAACTTGGCCTTCTTGCTGCTCACCGTCTCCCATTAAAATGAAAACGTTTCTATCGTCTCCATTTAGTTTTTTTGAAAGTGCTGCACCTATCGCTACGGACATTCCCTGACCTAAAGAACCAGACGCAACTCTAATTCCTGGAAGACCTTCATGGGTAGTTGGATGACCTTGAAGTCTTGTATCTAATTTTCTGAATGTTGCCATTTCGGCAGCTTCAAAATAACCTCTCCTAGAAAGAACCGAATAAAAGACAGGTGAAATATGGCCATTAGAAAGAAAGAATAAGTCTTCTCCGATGCCATCCATCTTAAAAGAAAGATTTCCGCCTTTGCCTTTTCTGTTATTAATTTTCATTTGCTGGAAGTATAAAGCTACCAGCAAATCTGTACAGCCTAAGGAGCCGCCTGGATGGCCAGAAGCACAGCCATGTACCATTCGAACAATGTCTCTTCTAACCTGAGAAGCGATATCCTGAAGTTCGTTAATTTGCATTTAAGGTTATTTTTTGATTTATGAACGAAGTAAAATTAGGGAATATGTAGTGAAAAGAGAGGAATTTATATAAGTCACATTGACACTTATTGTTGAAATATCTGACTTGAATGTTCCTTTGATTTAACATTAGATATGATGTTTTCTATTGTACCCGTCTCATCTATTACAAAAGTAGTTCTTACAGTACCCATATAGGTTTTTCCAAAAGTGTTTTTCTCTTGCCAAACACCATAAAGGTCTGTAATGACACTATCAGTATCTAAAAGCAAGTCGAATGGAAGGTCAAACTTTTCGATGAAGTTTTGGTGTGCTTTTAAACCGCTCGTGCTAATTCCAAATACTTTTATGCCCTTGGCTAAGAAAGTGTCATAATTGTCACGAATATTACAAGACTGTGTGGTACACGTCGGTGTATTATCTTTTGGGTAAAAGTAGATTACTATTTTTTGGCCTTTAAAATCACTAAGCCTAATTTTCTTACTGTTTTGGTCAATTGTTTCAAATATTGGTGCTTTGTCGCCTATTTTTAAAGCCATACTATATGTTTGATTTATAAATTTGTTCGTTGTTACATTGGTCTATCACTTTCAGAATTAGTTCACCACTAAAAGATTCACCTCCTAACTTTTCAGACCACAATTGTCCATTTTTGTACTCATATTCCATGAGTATCCAAGTATCGTTTACCCAACAGTCAAAGGACTTAATGCCAGATAAATCATCTTTGATAGTAAATAATAGAAGGTTTCTGTTTAAAGTTTTACCCTGAATGCTTGGCGGGGTCTCGTCACGTAAAATATCAAAAGTGCCAAATTCCTTTGGCTGAAAAGTTATGATGTTGTTTTGCCACTTTCCACCTACATACTTCGGTTGCTTGCTATCCATAAAATATGCTTTATCCTTATCTTTTTTTATGTCGTGCCTTTGTACTTTCCACCTCGCCTCATATCTTCCTTTTAATGGATGAATGTCCCTGTCTAAGTGGAGAGATTGATTTTTTTCTTTTAAACTAATATAGATGGGGTGATAAAGCGTTTCTTTGAAATCTACCTCGAAGGATGTCTGGCTCACTTTGTTAAAGATTGTGGACGATTCCTCAGTAAAAGGAGCGTCGTAGAGAATACCATCATTCAAATAAGAAGAAAAGAAATGCTCGTCAAGGTCTACAATAAATGTTTCTTCTAATTTAGTGGCATATGAAGGTGATATTTCGTGAGAGAAGTTCCCATCTATGAGCTTCAAGAGGTTTTTACTTTTTCTTCGAACTATCTTCACAAATTTATCATGAAGGGTAGTTTTGATTATTTCATCAGAATTTAAATTGTTTGACACCAAACTTTTTCCCAACACTTGACTTTTAATAGGGAAATCAACTCTCCTGATATTTTCATAACTGTCCTTTAGAATAATAGATATCTGATGCTTTTCATTGTCTCTAAAACTTAAAAGACCATTGTTTGCCACATAATTATAAAAGGTCAATCTGTTTCCCTGTTCAAAATAAGCCTTGTGCACCTTGATATTATCATTAATCATCCGTTCATAATTGGTATGGAGATTCATATCAATCTTATTGTCGAAGGCGAGTTTTCCTAGCCGGAAGGTATATGCTACCTCATTGTCTTTGAGTAATTCTAGGCCTTTAAGCCCAAGCTTGAAAGGACTGGTTTGTGCTTGGTCATACGTATAAACTTCGATACCAATATCTCCCCAAACTTTTATGTCGGCTAGTAATTTATACTGTCCGGTGGATGTCAGACTCACCGGGAAGTCAAAACTTCCGAAGGCTCCATTAACTCGAGCATCTGAGGAAAGACACCTTAGAGTAATGAACTCTACTTTAGGAGCCACGTCGTCTTTTATTTCTTTAAACCCAAACATGGAAGGGTCCAAGGTGTTTTCCTCTTTATCTCTTATCTCAAAATGAAGATGAGGGCCACCACTACCTCCAGTATTCCCAGAGAGAGCTACCAATTCTCCCTTATTTACAGGTAAATAATTGGGTTTAAAGTATAAATCTACCTCCCAACTTTGGCTTTGATACTGTCTTTTTATCAGTTCGGCTTTTATGGGTTTGGCATATTCTTTTAAATGACCATAGACTGTAGTGAGACCATTCGGATGAGTAATGTAAAGGGCATTTCCATAACCACCTTTGGCCACTTTTATTCTTGAAACATAGCCCTTAGCTGCTGCATATACGCCTTTTCCTTCTCTGCCTCCAGTCCTAATATCTAGTCCAGCATGAAAATGGTTAATTCGTAGATCGCCAAAAGAGCCCGAGAGGGATGTAGTAACTCCGGGACTAATAGGGAAAGAAAAGTACCCTTTTTCATACGGATTCCTAACTTCAACTATTTGAGGTTTGGCAGCTTCGAAACTTAGAAGCTGTAATAGAAAATATATGATTGAAATGCCCAGCAAATTATTTTACATTAAAGTCAAACATTAAATCCTTTTCAAGGTAGCCTTTGAGGTTATCACCAATTTTCACTTCAGCAACGCCAGCAGGGGTTCCTGTAAAAATCAAGTCGCCTATTTTTAGCGTGAAGTATTGGGATATAAAACTTATGATATAATCAAAAGAGTATATCATTTTTACAGTATTTCCGACCTGTCGATTTTCTCCGTTTACTTCTAGATTAAAATTAAGATTTCCTAACTCATATTTTTCTTTGGGA
>JBNMFK010000196.1:0-7363 GCA_051269965.1 Algoriphagus sp.
GACTTTCAGTTTAGCTCATAATGCATATGGTTTGACATTTGAACAAATCAAAAATGAGCCTCATGGTATTGACCTTGGTCCACTAAAGGCACAGCTTCCAGGAAGGTTAAAAACAGAAGACAAAAAGATAAAACTAGCTCCAGAAATTCTCATTAATGATTTGGACAGGTTTATGTCCTCAAAGAATCCTGCGGATGGATATTTGCTCATTGGCAAAAGGCACTTAAGAGATAATAATAGCTGGATGCATAATTCTGAGTTGCTCCAAAAGGGTAAAAATAGGTGCGTAGTTTTGATAAACCCTGCTGATGCTGCAAAAGAAGGAATTCTATCTGGCACCATGGTTTCTGTTCAATCCAGAGTGGGTATGGTGGAAATAGAGGCCCTATTAACAAAGGACATGATGACAGGTGTATTAACTATCCCCCACGGTTATGGACATAACCAAGAAGGTATAAAATTAAGAGAAGCCGCTAAGAATCCTGGTGTAAGTGTGAACGACCTTACAGATGACATGCTTATAGACGAGTTATCAGGTAATGCTGCTTTCAGCAATCTTTATGTAAAAATAAAGGCCTGTTAACATTTAGATTTCTGATGTATTATTAGCTTTCTCGTTTTCAGTAGTCCCTTGAGACAAATTAAAGCATCTGCGACACCTTGCCTCATAACTTTCTAATTCGCCCAGCATGACTTGTTTAGTCTCATCTGTTTTTCTGTAAGAATAATGGGCTATATCTCCACACATAACACAAATCGCATGTACCTTAGTCACGTACTCTGCTACAGCCATAAGCCGCGGCATTGGTCCAAAAGGCTCACCTTTAGAGTCCATGTCTAATCCAGCTACGATAACTCTCTTTCCAGCATTGGCCAACGTATTAACTACCTCCACCACGTCTTTATCTAGAAATTGAGCCTCGTCTATGCCTACTACATCGCAGTTGCCTATGTAAAGTAGAATTTCAGCCGCTGAATTTACCGGTGTGGAGCGAATTGAATTTTTATTATGAGATACAATATCCTCCTCGTCATACCGAGTATCTATAACGGGTTTAAAGATCTCTACATTTTGCTTAGCTATTTTAGCTCGTTTTAGTCTTCGAATTAATTCTTCCGTTTTCCCGCTGAACATAGAGCCACATATTAGTTCCACCCATCCCATCTTCTGATCATTTAACTTTCCTCTTTTTGGCTCTATAAACATAAAATCGCATTTTATTCGTTAAAACAGAAATCGAGCAAATTTTGTACATTTATGACAACTTACTTGCTCCTACAAAAGAAACGATTTTGAAAATGACCTACAAATGGAATTCGGCTGAAGCCGAAACTTACGCTAAAGCTTTCTCTAAGCTTATATGTGACGAATACTTCAAAAGCCAGCAAACTATTTCTGGTGAAGAAATTTTAAAAATCACGGAAATAAAACAGCTTAATCTTCTTGTAATTAGAAACTTGTTTGAAAAATGGCAAGAAGACAGCAGTCGTTTAAAAAGTCCCTACTTTGATTTTGAACAAGAAGAAGTGAAAACGGCTTTAGAAGAATTCATGAATATACTTTCAAGATTTATTTCTGTCAGGAGAGATAAATTTGAAACCCTTTTAGCTCAATCCGTTAAAGATACGCTTCAACTCTGCTCAGAGACCAAAGGTTACTTTGATAATTTGATGCGTAACCTACCAGAATTCAAATTGACGCCAGAATGGATAGCAACTAATAAAAAATACTTTCAGATTAACAAGAGTGTGTTCGAGCATCTCGAAACTAAGTTGAATGGTAGCACTGTTTTTGCCAATCAGGGTATAGAGCACTTAGAAGCTATATTTCCAAATTATATAGCAGATGACGCCTCCGAAATCCTCGAAGATTTAGATGGAATTTTAAGACTTAGAGGCAGTGGTGCAGGAGCTAAAAAGTCCTTCTTCGATCAAGCTTTTGATCAAGAAGAACCGACTAAAAAAGTATTACAGCCTATCTTAGAAAAGCCTGAAATTGTTGCCAGAGTGATTCAAAAAGCCCTTGAAGTATCGCCTCAAATTAGAAGAGAACAAGCCGTAGTTATACCAGGCCCTCGTAGCTTAAATGATAGACTCATAGGAATCAGCTCTACCCTGAATGATAAGGTGGTAGAGAAAAGCCATAGTTTGTTAGATGCTCATAATAAGTCAAGGATTAGTAGTCTAAAAAATGGGGTATCCTTAAATCAACGCTTTTTATTTATTAATACCCTCTTTAATGGCGACCAACAATTATATGCCAGATGTATGGAGACCTTAGATGCTTTTGGAGATCTTGGAGAAGCTCAAGGTTATATCGTTAACCAAGTGGCTGTGGATCACAATTGGAATAATAAGTCGGCCGAAGCAGAAGAATTTTATGCTCTGGTAGAAAGAAAGTTTAGCTAGTTCAACGTAAATTTAAAAGCATTTTAAAAGTCAAGGCAAGCAAAGCCTTGACTTTTCTTTTTATAGACTAATTTTTAAAATCATTTCCATAATTTTTTCTACTCGGGCAATTAAGGTACTTTCCCTTGCCATGTTAAAAATTATACTCCTACTCTGTTTATGTTCCCTAAATCTTTATGGACAAAACAGTCTATCTAGCGTAGGAGGCAGAAGTTGGGGTATGGGACATGCTATGGTAGCTCTACCTCATAGCCAGACTTTTTTCTATAATCCGGCAGGTCTAGGCTTTGTTGAAAATTCTTTTGCCAACTCTTCCTTTGATTCTAGATTCGATATTAGTGGTTTATCCACCGCTTCTCTTTCTGCTGTTTTGACTAAATCTTGGGCTACAATCGGTATTGGAGCAGAGCGTTTTGGCGACCAGCTTTACAATGAAAATAGGGCAGGTATTGCTATCGCTAAAAATACTGGACGTGTTTCTATAGGGTTAAAAACATCTTATATGACGGTTACCGCAGCAGAAATAAGCTCACAAAATGCTCTATTAACAGAGTTCGGTATTATGGCGAAACTCTCTTCTTCCATAAACATTGGCTTTCATACATATAACATAACGGGAGCGTCCCTATTTCCATCAGATCGTATTCCAACTGTTTTAAGATTAGGCGGAGCTTATCATCCTATGGACAAAATCACTGTTTCGGCAGAAACAGAGTATATCCCTGGACAAAACCCTTTTGTAAAGGCTGGTTTGGAATATATGTTATTCGACTACTTTTTCATGCGAACAGGTATTAATACTGGTATAAGAACCAATCATTTTGGAGTAGGCTATGGCAATAAGAAATGGATATTTGATTATGCGGTAAATACGCACCCATCCCTAGGACTATCTCATCATTTTAGTTTACAATTAAATCTGCCGAAACCTATCAAATGAAAGGTTTCATCAGACATATCATCTTTCTAACTATAGTCTTGACCAACTTTTTATGCATAGCACAGGACATACTAAGGCCAGACATTGAACTTGATGGTTTCATTCAAAGACTAGCCGCAATCCAGCAAGACGATGTAAATTACGAAGACTTATACGAGGCTCTTTATCAGTTTTATCTTAATCCTTTAGATATAAATAAGGTGGGACCAGACGAGCTGAGGAGTCTTTTTGTACTCTCTGAGGCCCAAATACAACAGTTTTTTAACCACAAAACTAAAAAGGGAAACCTTTTAAGTCTCTATGAATTACAGAGCATTCCAAACTTTGACCAAGAAACCATTCAAAACCTTCTCCCCTTCGTACAACTAAATACTGGAGTTTCTGTGAATGATATTAAAGGTATTTTCAATAGAGCTACAGACCATTATTTTGTGGTAAGAATGGAACAAACGCTGGAGCAGTCTAAAGGTTATCGGGAAGATAAGTTTCTAGGTTCCCCTCAAAAACTTTATGCTAGGTATAGGCTTCAGCACCCCAAAGACTTCAGTTTAGGCTTAACTATAGAAAAAGACCAAGGCGAACCAAACATTGCCGACTACACCACCTTTCACTTCCAATTATTAAACAAAGGAAAGCTCAAGAATGCCATTTTAGGTGATTATCAACTACAATTTGGACAGGGGCTAGTTATGTCTGGAGGATACGCAGCTGGAAAAGGAAGCGAACCCATTTATACTACTAGAAGGAGTGATTTGGGTATAAGACCACACAACTCTGTGCTAGAAGGTGGTTTTTTACGCGGTGCAGCAGCCTCTTATGAAGCTGGCGACTTTTTAGTAACTGGTTTTGGTTCGCTTGCGAAAAGAGATGGTAGTATCAATACGGAAGTAGAAAATAGAGAAGATGTGTTTAGCTCTATTTTGATCTCTGGATTGCATAGAACGGCGTCAGAAATAGCTAAAAAAGGGAACGTAAACGAAACTAGCATAGGTGGAAATATAAAATGGAGCCACGCTAATGGCCATATTGGATTCACTGCATTAAACACCAATTATAGCAATGATATAGAACGTCGAACTTCTGAATATTCAGCTTTTGAGTTTAAAGGAAATCAAAATACTGTACTCGGCCCTAACTTCTCTTATTCATGGCAAAACTTTAACTTCTTTGGTGAAGCAGCTCGCTCCTCCAGTGGTGGCATTGGTGCTGTGGGTGGCTTTGTAGCTTCTCTAAATCCAAAACTAGAGTGGGCCCTTAACTTCCGAAATTATGATAAAGACTTCCACAGTTTTTACTCAAATGCTTTTGGTGAGGGCAGCAGAGCAATCAATGAAAAAGGCATGTATACTGGTCTTAAGTATTCTCCAAAAAAGGGTTACACTTTTGCAGCCTTTTATGATAAATTCAAATTTCCATGGTTACGTTTTCTAGTCGATAGTCCTTCAGAGGGAGACGACTATCTCTTTAGATTCACCCTAAAACCTACTAAGAAATGGATATTCTATACACAATACCATAGAGAACAAAAGGAAAAAAATGTCCCAGGAAATAAGACTGTTTCAGATTTTATTATAAAAACGAGCCGACAAAACTTTTTGACCCAGTTTGAATTTAACATTAGTAAGCATTTTAAATCTCAAACCAAAGTCCAATATAATTCCTTTAAATACGAAACGATGGAACGCTCAAACGGGTATGCTATCATTCAAGACATAGAAGGAAGTGTAGGTAAACTACAGCTCAAAAGTCGTATTGCTCTATTTAATACGGAGTCGTTTGATTCCAGAATTTACGCCTATGAAAATGACGTATTATATGCCGTATCTTTCCCTGCCTACTTTGGAAGAGGCTCAAGACTGTATTTAGTGAGTCGTTATTCATTATCCAGAAAGATAGACGTATGGGCCAGAATAGCCCGCACCACACTGAACGACAGAGAAACCATAAGTTCAGGAAATAACGAAATAGATGTTCCCCACAGAACCGATATGAAACTGCAAGTTAGATATAGATTTTAGTCCTATTAAAGGCCTGAGCGATATAATAAAATAAGAGTCAACGTCTAGAAATGATTGTTTTTTATCAAAAAAAAGCTCCTTCGTTTTTTGTCAAATAAATACTTCAAATATTATAATTCTGGTTATATGAGGCCAAATAATTGAGTTAGTAGCATGAAAAAGTTAGGATGACTTTGTAGAAAAGAAGATATCCGAAAAATTAAAAATAGAAAATGTCTACGATGGCAACCATACTAAAATCATATGTAATAGTATATAAAGTATCATTGGAAGGCTATAGACCATCTCAGTCCAAGACACCTTAGCTTTTCTATACCATTGCTGCAGGTTTCTTAATCGCTAACTTAGGTAATATGCTTAAATGGTAGGAGGCTCTAATGACAAATCCCCTCATTCATAAACAATCCTGTAAGAAAGTATTTACATACTGCATAGTGGCGACCGGGTAAATTGTGGATAAGGCTGGCATATAAAAAAACTAAATGAGAAGGTGATTTTTAAAAATGCTTGTCCCGTTTTTGGATTCAAGTCTATACCCGTTTTTTTACCCAGTACTGAAACCTATATTATTGAATTACCAACTGCGACTAGAACCCGCCAACAGAAATCACCAGAGAAAGAGCAGAACTTGTTCAAAATAATTAGAACCCTATTAGCCTATCCGTCGTTAGAGAATAAAGAAAAGTATCCATTTATATCTAACATCAACAAATGAGAAATTATCTTATCATAGGCGGTTCATCGGGCATCGGGAAAGAACTTGTAGAAATACTAAAGGACGAAGACGCTCATGTCTACGCCACCTACAACAAAAATGTTGTAGAAAATCAGGCAAACGTCACTTATTATAAATTCGATGTATTGAATGATTCCTTAAATCTTGATGATTTACCTGAAGAAATTCATGGCCTAGCATATTGCCCAGGAAGTATAAACTTGAAACCATTTAACCGTTTCAAAGAAGCTGATTTTATAGAAGACTTTAAATTACAAGTTCTAGGAGCAACCAATCTTATACAAGCTCTTTTGCCTAGGTTAAAAAAAACTGAAGATGCCTCAATTGTACTATTTTCTACCATTGCTGTTCAACGTGGCTTTAATTTTCACTCCCAAGTAGCAATTTCTAAAGGTGCCATAGAAGGATTGACGAGGTCTTTGGCCGCAGAATTAGCTCCAGGCATCAGAGTAAATGCCGTAGCTCCATCACTAACGAATACACCTCTTGCGGCTAAGTTTTTGGGCAGTCCTGAAAAGCTTGCTGTTCAAGCAGAAAATAACCCCTTGAAAAGAGTAGGAAGTGCTAAAGAGGTTGCAGAAACGGCTGCCTTCCTTTTGAGCTCGAAATCTTCATGGACTACAGGACAAATACTTCATATAGACGGAGGGTACTCTTCCTTAAAATAAATTAGCTTAGTCATATTCAAGCTCTAGACTGAAATCGTTTTCCCATTCAGTCTCAATGAATAGAGTTTCCATAGTGATAGCAATTCTGTATTTTATGAATCTATAGTCTTGTTGTGTATACCTATATTTGACTGATCTTATTTGTCATAGGTATCGCTTTTGTAATGTTTCAAAGCTTCCATGCTACAAAGAATGAAATAGGTTGAACCATTCCTCTAGAAGTTCTTTTAGGAGTTGATGGGGCTCTATTTCAAATAGGAGAAATACAGATTAAAGTTTTACGATTGAGAACAGTCTAAATAATCTTGCCCTTTATCCTATGAAGCGGCAGATTAAAATTATTTATTGAAATCCTCAATGCTAGGGCGAATTAATTATAAATTCTAAAAGCCCATCAAAGACTATCAAGAGCTTTACAAGACTTGGTTAAAAACAGGTGCGCGTTTGTTCATAATTAAATAAAGCGGTCATTGACAACAGTGCTGCTACGATACCAATATTTAATGCATGAGCTACCGCTGACAGTAAAAAGGGAAACCCTTTAAGCCAAAAATGTGTCCACCTTGGTGCTTATCTTATTCTTTACAAACTT
>JBNMFK010000197.1:0-7300 GCA_051269965.1 Algoriphagus sp.
CAGGGCAGAATTGTGGCCTGTATTGCTGGCACTAAAGCCGAATCTATCCTTAAAGTCCTTTAATTTCGGCAGGGAATCGATTGTTATATCAAAGAGAAGTGATGAGCTATTAGGTTTAGAGTAAAAAGAGAGAATTCCTTTTTGATGGACTCGACTTTCTCTCTCAGCAACTTAGTATACAATAACCGCTGATTTGAGATTGAGGTAGCAATTTTTCTAATTTCTTAGTAATGTTATTCAAAGATTATTATATTTAATTTACCTATCAAAACCCTAATCATGAAACCAATTGTTCAAATTTCTTTGGATCTTATCGATATTGACGAAGCATTAGCAACAGCCGAAATGGCGATGCGAGCAGGTGTAGACTGGCTGGAAGCTGGTACTCCCCTGATACTAGCGGAAGGTTTACATGGTGTAAGAAAACTCCGACAAGCTTTCCCAAACATTCCTATTGTTGCAGATTTAAAAACGATGGATGGCGGTTATTTAGAAGCTGAAATGATGGCTAGAGCAGGTGCAACTCATGTTGTGGTGATGGCTAGAGCTCACATAGAAACAATTAAAATGGTCGTACAAGCCGGCAAGGATTACGGCATAAAAGTAATGGGTGATAATCTAGGCTGCCCAGACATGGTGGCGGGGGCCAAATTGTTAGAAGAATTAGGTTGTGATTTTGTAATTCACCACATCGGCTATGACGAAAGACGCGGTATAGCGGCCGCTGGCCAAAGAATGCCAAATCCATTAGATCAATTAAAAGATGTGGTAAATGCTGTAAATGTACCCGTTCAGGCTGTTGGAGGTTTATCTCTAGAGCAGGCTATCCTTTGCCCCTCCTACGGAGCACCACTGGTAGTATTAGGTGCACCTTTAACCATTGATGCCGATTCGTTTAAAACGGCCGATGGCGACTTAGAAAGTTCGTTAAGACTTATTTGTGAAAAAATACACGCTCATGGCGATGTTTAAATAGTAGATACAACCATATGAAATCAATAGCAGTTGTCAATTACTCTTCCGAAAAAGGAAGTGTTGAATTAAGAGAAGTAGAAAAGCCAATTATTGGTGAGGATGATGTGTTGCTGGAAGTAGCCAATGTGGGTGTTTGTGGTAGCGATTTACACCAATGGACTGCGGATCATAGTTGGCATGTAAATTACCCCGTGGTACTTGGCCATGAGTTTGGTGGGTACATAGTAGAAATAGGTAAAAAGGTTTCTGGATGGAATGAAGGTGATAGAGTGGTAAGTGAAACTGCAGCTATTATAAATGCCGCAAGCCCACTTTCTAGACAAGGCTTGTACAATTTAGATCCGGATAGAAAAGGATTCGGCTATGGTGTCAATGGGGCAATGACCAAATATGTAAAAGTACCAGCTCGCTGTCTTCATGTGGTGCCAGAGGCCTTGCCTTTTGAGCAAGCTTGTTTAACAGAACCTTGTTCGGTGGCTTATAATGCTGTTATCATGAATTCAAGCATTCGCCCTGGCGACCGTGTGGTTGTTATAAGTCCTGGGACTATTGGTATATTATGTGCGGTAATGGCTCAATTATGTGGTGCAGAAGTAGCCGTAATTGGATTACCAACAGATGGCAAAAGATTAGAAATAGCCAAACAATATGGCTTTGAAACCATTATAGGTGATGCATTGCCATGGGCAAATCAAAGAGATGGATTAGGGGCAGATTGTGTCATTGATGCCGCAGGAGTTTCAATGACCTTAAAAATAGCTCTAGATTTAGTTAGACCGAATGGTCAAATTACAAAAGTAGGTTGGGGTCCCACTCCTTTCAATTTCTCACTGGACCAGCTTGTTCAAAAAAATGTAAGGTTGCAAGGAAGTTTTAGTCATAATTGGCCTGTTTGGGAAAAAGTCTTAGCTCTAATGGCCAGCGGCAAATTGGATGTAAAACCGATAATTGGAGGTGTTTGGAGTACATCACAATGGCATGAAGCTTTTGAACAAATGCATAGTGGCTCTATAATCAAAAGCGTTTTAAAGCCAGATTAAACATGCAATTGGCAAATAAAGTTATTCTTATCACGGGTTCGTATTCGGGAATTGGGAAAGCGATTGCCATTAAGGCCCTTATGGAAGGTGCTAAGGTTCTGATAAATGGTCTAGAGGAACAATTAGGTCAATCTTTGTTAATTGAACTCGGTACTGAAGATGCGGCTTGTTTTACCATCGATATTACAAAAAAAGAAGCTCCAAAACTTTTAGTAGAAAAAGCAATACAACAGTTTGGGCATTTAGACGCTATAGTCAATAATGCTGCACGAATAGTTTCTTCTGCTATCGAAAACACCGATTCTGAATTTTTAATAGATATTTTTAGAACGAATACCGCAGCTCCTTTGGCCATCATAAGAGCAGCCTTACCTCAGCTAGAGAAGAATAAGGGCTGTGTTTTAAACATTGGTTCTATCAATGCCTGGGGAGGAGAACCGCATTTATTGGCATATAGTATTTCAAAAGGTGCCTTAATGACGATGACCAGAAATTTGGGTGACAGTCTTTTTAGAGAGCATGGTGTAAGGGTAAACCAAATAAATCCGGGATGGGTTTTAACTGATAATGAACGGGATAAGAAAAATAAAGAGGGGATGAAAGACGATTGGTATAAGGATATTCCATCTATTTTTGCTCCGGCTAAACGCCTCTTTTCACCTGAGGAGATTGCTGCAGCAGCCACATTCTTACTTTCTGATAATTGTGGTCCTGTAAGTGCTCAAGTTCTAGATTTAGAACAATTTCCTTTAATAGGTCGAAATCTTCCTAAAAGTTGGGAAGGTTCACATAATTAAAACACAATTTTAATGCCCAAACTAGCTGTATTTCCAAAAGCCTTTATGCAAGAACTCTGTAAAGACGGTACCATGACTGTTTCGGAGTGGATAGAACTGGCGGTAAAATTGGAAATTGATGGAATAGAATGGTATGCAGGATTTCTGGAAATGGCTGACCAAAACAATTGGTCTAAATTTAGGAAACAGGTAGAAAGTCATGGAAAAGTGATACCTATGCTTTGTTGCTCACCAGATTTTACGCATCCTGATATTGCCTTTCGACAAAAAGAAATAGAGAAGCAAAAACGTTGGATAGAGATGACCCATATTTTGGGTGCTCAATATTGTAGAGTTCTATCAGGTCAAAAAAGGCCAGAACTTACCATAGAAAAAGGAATCACTTATGCTGCTGAATGTATTGAAGCATGTTTGCCATTAGCCGAAAAATATGGGATCACGCTTATAATAGAAAACCATTATAAAGATGATTTTTGGGAATATCCAGAATTTGCTCAACAAATGGATGTTTTTTGTGCTTTAGTAGATAAAATTCATCATCCTAATTTTGGGGTAAATTATGACCCTAGCAATACTTTTCTAGCAGGCGAAGAACCCTTAGACTTGCTTTATAGAGTTTCTGATAGGGTGGTAACCATGCACGCCAGTGACAGGTATTTAATAGAAGGAACCATTGAAGACTTACGAAAAGAAGAAGGTGGGGCAGTAGGCTACGCCAAAAGATTAAGACATGGTGAAATAGGTAAAGGACTAAATGACTATGATGCCATTTTTACAGAACTCAAGAAAGTGGGCTTTGATGGCTGGATAAGTATAGAAGATGGCGTAGATGGCATGGACCAATTAGCCCGAAGTGTAAGCTATTTAAGGAATAAAATTAAAAAATACTGGCCTAATTTTGAATAATTTACGGGTCAAATATATTTTGTGACAGTAATAATACTGTCACAAAATCTCTTACATAAGTGCATCTTTTTTAAGACGCTACTAGATTCTTTTACCTTTAAGTGGCGTCCTATTCTTAGGATGATATTGTAGTCGTTACTTCCGTATACGAAAAGTAACTTGTACTGATTATTAGTTAGTTATGATTTGGCGGTACAAGCGGTACAAATAGTGTTAAAAAAAGCAAAAACAAATATTATTCCCTTCCTTAGTAGCTCTGTCCTATCTGACAAATAATTCATTTCCCTTAAAACTTATCTGTTTTCTTTTGGCAAGAATATCATCCTAAAAATATATTAAGCAATTCAGTAAAGAATAAGGAAGTACCCCCTACCAGTTTATAAAGTAATTACAAAACTAGACAATGGGGTGCGGGTCCAAAAAATTTCGGCGTCATATGAGGCTATACTTTTTTGGGATTGAAATATTTTTTCATTGGAAATGAAAGAGAATATGTTAACAATGTTATCCCTTAAATATAATATTTGGTTAACACAATTTACATGACAACAATCATTCGATCTTCCAGTGTAAATAAATCTCAAATACGGTTATTTTCTCTACCGTTCAATAAAAAAAACTATATCTAGCTTACAAAAGTGCTTGTTCTACCGAAATTTACGTCCTGTTAGTAAGCTAAATAAGTGGCGTAACCCTACCAATCTGTTAAGGAATTGCACCATTTCGTATATGGTTGGTGCGGAGTTAAAAACTCAACGTCTAAATTACTTTTTCGAAACGAGTGTAATAGACCTTAAAACTCTATTTCAGTAGAATAATCTTTTTTAAAAAAACAATGGAAAAAACTTTTTACTCACTAATGCTCTCAATGTTTTTTATTTCCTTTGAAGGGCAAAAAGGAGGGGTAAGACCAGCAGGGCAAACTGGTGCTGCAGGTACTAATGGTGCTATGGCAACAGCTAGATATTTTGACGTTGTTTATAGTTGGGATGGAACTACGGGTATGAGCAGTACAAAGTATACTCTCCCAAGTTTTAATCCCTTTAGCGAGTACATTTTAGCGTTTGTTGTAATGGGGGATAATATTTCATTTAAACCTTTACCGATGGTCGAGGGGGCAGCAATCAATACTTCAGGAACTGCAAAAAATGTTGATATGTCATACATTTATCGTGCAACTGGGTCAGTGTCCATCAGTGAAAGGAATTACAGAGACAATGGCCCGCAAAGTTTTAATATTAGAGTTGTTGTCGTTCCAATAATTGCTGGTGCTAGAATATCGAGACTAACGTCTTATGAAGAGGTTAAGAAGATGTATAACCTTTAGGCCATTAATTGGTATTTCCATTAGCAAATATAGAATATCCAAAATTATTGACAATTTAAGAGCTATCTCAGACAGTAGTTTTGAGGAATGAACAGAAAGCCTAAAAAAATACACATCTTTCAAGCATACGTCTCTTACAATAAGAACCAAAAAAGAAAGATCTATACTATCGAAAATTGTATTAGTGTAAAGGGAAGGATTGCACACCTTTATAGGTGGAGAATAAGACCAATATTTGCCAATCTAAACTCTAAAGAGGAGGTTTATTTATTTAATGAATCGAGAAGACACAGATTTACTCTTACCGCTGAAAACCATACTATTTTCTACCCTTATAGGGTAGAACTAAGGATGGAAGGTATGGTTAAGGGGCTAAACTTTGATGAGCCTCATGGCTAGAACTTGATGTGGTTAAATACATCGGATGCCATTGAACTATAACCTGTGAATAGCTTAACCATGGCCATGCATACAATCACCTTACGTAACGCTTACAAGACTAAACATGAAGGAATCACCCCTTATGCTTCTATAAAGTAATTACAAAACTATACAATGGGGTGTGGGTCTAAAAAAAATCGGCGTCACGTGGGGCTATATTTCTTTTCGGATTGAAATATTTTTTGATTGGAATTGAAAGAGAAAATATTAATGATATTATTCCCTAACTGTCACATAATAATTGGCAAACACAATTCAGATGACAACAAACATACGATCTTCCAGTGTAGATAAATCTCAAATACGGTTGTTCTCTCTACCGTTTAATAAGTAAAACTATTCCTAGAGTAAATAAGTAGCTCCTTTGCTAGAAGCAACCAATTGATAATAATAGACCAACTCCTAAGTAATCTTTAGCATATTTATAAACACCCCAACGATAGCCTGTTACTGCTTCTTAATCCTAGTCTTTGGAACTTTGTCTTGTGCCGAAAAAGAGATAGTCCAGTAAAAAGTTCTGAAAACGCTATAAAGTAGTTTGGTTTTCGTGGCCTAACCAACCAATCGATTTTAGATAACACACAAAAAACAATATTATTTAAACTCCCAGCTGGAACAGAATTAGCTAAACTGACACCCTTAATCGTTTTTTCAGACAAAGCCATCATTTCACCCCTGTTCGGTATTGAACAAGATTTTACAAAAACAGTAAACTATTCTGTTACTGCTGAGGATGGAAGTTTGAAGAAATATTCAGTAAATGTTTTATTAATTAAGTCTGCCTTAAAGAGTGTTTTGGCTTGATTTATATATGTTTGTTTGTTGTTTGTTTTGCATGCTTGTTTTCCAATACAAAATGTAACTAACTCTAATTATCAATTAGTTATGATTATAAGGTACAAATAGGGTACAAATTCTAATTCTTTCTGGAAAATTCATTCAAAATTCAATTCTTTATGTATTTCTTAAAAGAGTAAATCTTTGTTCATAAAAGATTGGTTTTGTGTAGTCTTATCATAATTATTCAAACTATAATTTTATCTTATTAAACGGTCCTATTAAAGCCAATTAATTGTAAGAAATTACAATTGAAAAGAAGAACAGACTTAAAACTCGAAACATGAAAACAACTTACGCTATTTTATTATTGGCAGTTACAGCCTTTTCTCTCAAGTCCTGTGTTTCAAGAGTTCCTATGGCGTCTCCTCCACAAAAGGTTCAGGTTTTTGAAAACAAGCAGAATAAAAACTCAAATTTTGTCAGAGCAAACGAATGGATGGTAGAATCATTCAACGATACTGAAAGTGTTATTCAGTTTACAGATAAGGAGGATGGCATTATAAAAGGAAGCTATGTTATGAAGAAAGGGTATACAAGCACAAGTGTTTATATTTCATCTACAGAACCTTATTATGCCATCATTACAATAACAGTGAAAGATAATATTGTTAGAATAGAAATTGATGCACCATCAGGAATGTATTCGGTGAAGTCTTTCACTGATGAATATGGTTTTACTCCCTCTATGTTTAATGCAAGTGCTGAATCGTTAATTGAAGATTTTAAAGAAAGGATGACTAAAATTTCTAATAATAGTGATTGGTAGAACCATCATTTCAAAATCAATTTTCCGAAAGAATTACATACATAGCAACTTTCAAGGGTGCTATTGTGATTCACGAACCAATTAACGGCATATTATTTTCAATAAGTGAAGCTGAAAAAGGCTGTGAAATACATCTCCAAAAATTATTGGACGACATCTTTTATAGGCTTGAGAATGTTTGTGCGAATGATTTTTATAAAAAAGAAGC
>JBNMFK010000198.1:0-7217 GCA_051269965.1 Algoriphagus sp.
ATGAATTGCCCCAATGGAATTGCCCCAATGGAATTGCCCCAATGGAATTGCCCCAATGGAATTGCCCTAATATATGCGATGAAGAGCGTGGATATCCGCAAGCAGAGGCATAACGACATTGTGGCTGCTAGGTGAGCGTTTAAGTTTAAAGGCCGTAACCTAGATTGTCTCTTATTTTGTAACTAAGATTTTAAGACTCAATTAGTAGCAATTTTAAACTAAATAAGCCTATCAAATTATGATAGGCTTATTTAAGTATCAATAAGTAATATTTTATTATCCTACTGTGAC
This sequence comes from Algoriphagus sp., assembly GCA_051269965.1. Taxonomy (GTDB): domain Bacteria; phylum Bacteroidota; class Bacteroidia; order Cytophagales; family Spirosomataceae; genus Arcticibacterium. The sequence goes on from JBNMFK010000198.1 coordinate 292, forward strand.
ATTTTTAGCGTTCAAGCCTTTTGGGCTCTCTTCAACATCATAGCTTACTTTATCTCCTTCCTTGATATCTTCGTCTAATTCATTTTGATGTACAAATACATCTTTACTACCATCATCAGGTGTAATAAATCCAAACCCTTTAGAGGCATTAAAAAACTTTACTGTTCCGTTACTCATAATTATTGTTTTTCTAAATAAAGTGTAAAGATAATAATATATCCTTTACTGCATTTTAATTATTGTTCTTATCTACTAGGTTTTATTGATATTCTTTTCGGATTGACCTACAGGCGGTAGTATTTTTCGGTATTTATTTCCGTTATATCTGTAGTGATGGTGCTCTTAAGGGCTTAATTGAAGGATTCTATCATAAATTATCAAGTTAATGATAGTCTTCCCAATGGATAAAACTCAGATAAAGTTTGTCTACCTAAAAAAAAAAAATAGTGTAAGAATAGCCATTTCCTCTCCAATTATGGAGTTTTACCGTCGAGTACTAAGCCATATACCTTGGGAATAGTATCATATTTGAAAATATCGTCTGGCTTGTAGTCTAAAAAGAGTATGGTTTAGACCCTATGTTCTGCATGGTAGATATGGTTTTATAGCTTCATTATGGTGGGGAGTGTTACCCTATTATTAGTGATTAGAATTTTCATTGTCCTATATATTATGACCTCACCCTGTGAGCGGTAGATAAACCAGTTAATAAGTGTTAAACATCATCTTTGTATAATTTACTTAACGTACTATCTTAAGGAACATAAATATTAAAACTCCGTTTCTTTTAGTATAAGTGGGATTAAGTATTTTGGATAAATAAAAAGAAGAACAGTCGTAATGATGCTTAAGATATTAAACAGGTTAGAGTCTTTGTCATTTTAGTTTTATCTAAGCATTGCATAGCTTCTTTTGTGCATACTCGACTCCTGCTTATATGGCCTAAGCGATTTGTTATTGTTTTAAAATACGTTGCTGTTTCTATGCATAAATCTCCGTTCCTAATAGATTATTATGTCCCTGAACTTTGTATTTACACTAAATCAGTTCTTTCTTCTGATAAGTAATAAAACTTGTAGTTGATTTATACTTGCCTTACTCGGCTATTTTTTCAGGCTTTTCATAATCGTTTTTCATATCGTAGGGCATTTTCCAAATTTCGCCTTTTAGGTTACCGAAATACAATTCTGATTTACTGAATTTGTGAGAATGGCCATCTGCCCAGAAAAAAGAAAAGGGGTCTTTAAAATTAACAGGGCGGCGTACGTAGGAATGACTTAACTTACTACCCTTTGTTATCGTTTTTTGCTTTTCCCAAGTTTCGCCTTTATCACTTGACTGCCAGATAGCGATTTCGCCCCCTACACCCCAAAGCTGTGGTCCTTTTTCTGTAGGCCCCACTATATGCCATACATCGTCTGCTATATAAAGGCTACCCATATCATAATTATGGTCGGAGGTGGTAACTGCAGTGGTGGACCACTTTGTTCCATCCCATTTTGTTATACACCATTCGTAAGGACCACTTCCATCGCCGGGTTCGTGGCCATTGCTTCGGATATATAAACAAGCTGGCTTGCCATCGGCATCAAATCCCATGTCCTTCAAGTAAACATTTTTTCCTTTAGATGCATAATCAATAACCTTGGCAGGACTTGCTCGTTCTTCGAGAGGTAATTGTAATTCTTTGTCATCTACTGTAGTCCATTTTTTGCCAAAATCTTTGGATTGGATATAGTATAAATCAGTTCGCTTGTCGACATTTCCATTTGGGTGGCGATTAAGAAATGTAGCCACTACTTTATCTTCAAAAACAGTACTGATTTGATAATGGCCAGATTTTTCATACTCTTTTTCTGGAATGGCTGCCAGCATTTTATCTTCAGTCCAAATTATTCCATCATTACTCGTTTCATAGTATAACTGACGTACACCTGTATATTTTGTAAAGAAATGGAAAAATCCATATTCTGTATTCCACGGTTGGGGATAGGTCATCTCTTCTTCTGTTACTTGGAAGAACTCGTTGATATCATAGGGCTGCTTACTTTTGTATTTGAAACCAGGACGAGTTTTCCCTCTACCGCTTATAAAAACCCAAATAAAACCTGCGTCGTCTATCAACAGGGAAGGATTGTCATGAGGATCGTCTATGCCTTGTTTATCATACACTACAGTAGGTTTAGAAACCATACCCGTCTTATGATTAAAGGATCCGATCATGCATAGCAAATGTCTTTTGTCTTCTGATGTAGTCCCTCCAAAGACAAAGAAAGTTTTATCTACTTCTTTTACATAGATAGCCAGGGGAACATGCTTGGCCGTGTAGGTTCCAAGAGCACCTGAGTATTTATCGCCATTTTTATATTTCTGATTCAGCTCGAACCAAAGCCCTTTATAGCCATTAGCTTTTGTGTTTGAAAGGTCTTGACCATAAACACTTCCGAGTGAAACACTAAAGAGAATAATAATTAAAAATCTCATTTTATATGATTTTGTCTCTAACAGCTAGTCGTTTTATGAACTAATTGTCTTAGCTATGTTTTTTTAGAATAATACGTTTTCATTAGCTGAATTAAGGATTTTGTTTTCTTTTGAAAGTTTTTCACTGCCAGAAACATTCGTCTCAATTTAGGTTTAGTAGTTTGTGTTAGATCTTTCATAAAGAAAAACGTCACTTTGAAAGTCTCTATTTGTCTTATAACTATGGCATCTCCAAGATTGAAAGAGTCGTTCTGTGCTTTCAAAACCATATTTTCTCCCCAAGTGTCTAGGTTTAACCTAAAACAAGTCCCAAACCTATTTATTACTGTAGACTTCTCAATCCGTAAAAGCTAGATTATAGGTTTAGACAAAAGCACAAATGAGTTCGATTATCCCCAAATTATTTTTTTTGATTTACATATTGTCCGTTTACTCCGTAGGCTCCATAGCTATCAAGTGCGTCTTAAAGAAATTCCAAATCTCCTTACTCGCGTTAATATCTTGATTCCCCCATGCTCCTGGCCAGTCATGTCCGCCGCCTACTACTTCAAAATATAAGAACTCGGTCGTAGAATTTTCGGCAACATACTTTTTGCTAAGCACATAGCTGCTATCCTTTTTACTAATATCTGGGAGTGTATCTACTCTAATAGAGCTATAGTTCATGTTAGAAGTCCAGAATTCAATGATGGAAGGGACGCTTTTATAGGCACCCCATCCGTCCGCATTAGCCTCATCTCCAAAGTAGTGGGTCGTTTTATCATCTGTTCCAAAGATGGAAAAAATGGGAATTGGATGTGAAGGATTACAGTGATTAAAGCGGTTGTTCATCATGGTTCCGGCCACAGGTGCAACTGAATTAAAGATATTAGGATAATTGCAGGCCAAGAGATAACACATTTCTGCTCCGTTGGACATTCCTGTTGCAAAAGTATTTTCTTGAGACAGGGAGTACTTTGATTGTAAGAACGTAACAAGTTTTGCGATAAAATCTAGGTCATTAGTGATGACGTCAGCATGAAAATCATATCCGACATTCCAGAAGGTATTCGATTTTTGGTCTCTAGTTCCTTGTGGATAGACAATTGCAAAATTGTTTTCATCGGCAAGTTCATTAAACTTGCTGTATTCCATAATGTTATCAGAACTGCTTGTAAATCCATGAAGCACAACAACTAAAGGAGCATTTTCAGACAAGTTATCAGGGGCATAATATATATATTCTCTCTTAATCCCATTATGATCGAATTCTTTTCTACTCAATCCATTTGCATCTGAAGTGCAACAAATTGAAATAGTAATTAAACATGTTATGCTAATGATTAATAAATTATGGCTATTTTTCATACAAGGGAATAGTTCAGGGTGCTTTTTTTAGCAAAAAGGTGACATTGGGATATAAACGACATTTTAATTAGGGTTGCTTTGAACACGAAAGACCTATTACTGGTTGAAATTGCAAGATCGCTTCCCAAAAACTATGGCTTCTTTCCTTCAAAGGAGGTAATTCCGTTTCATGACATTGGATAAATAAGCCTATTTAGGAGCTATTTCGTGCGTGCTTTGTTCTGAGTGTTAATATACGATCTTTATGTGACTTCAATCTTTTTGGTAAAAGCCATATGCTATTTCTCTTCCCTCTTAATAACGTTCGTTTTCTATAGTAAAGCGATATTTAGGCATAGTTTCTACGGGTCCTTTATGATTTGGATGACTATTTATGGTCACAAAACGACCATCAGGATTTAAGTATTTTGAAATAACCTTGAACCATCTCCTCTGAGTTTTTGGCATAATTTAGCAGGTATATTGCTGTTATAAGGTCGAGTTCTTTATTTAGATTTAAATCTAAGACGTCATGCTCTTGGTAGGTAATCCCTTTAGAATAAGCTTTGACATGTTGACGCCAAGGTTACATTTTGAGGCTTGTTATTCCTTAGCTATGGTATCGATATCCGTAGCCGTATGCTAGTACGATTGTAATGACTAATCGTACTGAAGTTATTTGCTAGTGTTTGGTTTTAATTCTAGGTTAAGTATCGCAGTGTTCGCATTCATTGACTTTTGAAGATCATGTAATCTATTTTGAAGTGCCTTTACCTTTTCTGGGTGTCTTAAGGACAGGTCATTTGTCTCCGATATGTCTTCTGATAAATTGTATAATTCAATTACTCCTGTTTCATGAAATTCTATCAACTTCCAATTTTCCTGAAGGATTGCTGCCCCAGGAGTCCAGCCGCTGCCATGGTAATGGGGGTAATGCCAGAATAACTCTTTCCTGTCGATGGTTTTGTTCTCTTTTAGTATTGGACTTAAATCAATCCCGTCTAAATTTGATACATCAGTTGTTATTCCTGCAAAAGAAAGGAGTGTAGGATAAAAATCATGACCAATTACAGGTTCGATACTAGTTCTAGGCTTACCCGAATAATTGGATGGTTTAATTAACAATGGAATGCGAATTCCCCCTTCATAGAGCCATCCCTTGCCACCTCTCAAAGGAAGAACAGCGGTAGGTCCTTTCCAATTTCTATCTTTTGAAAGTGTTGAAAGACCACCATTATCTGAAGTGAAAACGATGGTCGTACTTTCATACAATCCTTTTCTTTTTAATTCATTTATAAGTCGTCCGACGTTCTTATCTAAAGCATAAAGCATGGAAGCATAGGCTGTATTTCTTTGTTCCAAAGTGGTGACTCCATGGCCTTCTTGTCGGTAGAAGGTTTCTTTATTTTCAAGACCAGCAAGTTTTTTTTCAAATTTGTCGATGTATGCCCTATTTGGCTGTATTGGCGTATGAACGGAATAATAGGTTAAAAACAAAAAGAAGGGCTTTTGCCCAATACTATCCAAGAAATTTATAGCGTCGTTCGTCAATCTATCTGTCAAATACTCTCCCGCTGGGCCATCTGATAGTTTTGGATTTTTGTAGGGTGTATAATAACCTCCCGGAGGACTGCCAGCTTCATGCCCACCTATATTGGTATCGAATCCTTGATTTTCTGGAAAGTAGCCTTCTCTGCCTAAATGCCATTTACCAGCAAAAAATGTCTTGTAGCCATTGGATTTTAAAGTTTCGGCAAGTGTTATTTCTCCTAGTGGTAATTCATCTAAATCTTTAGGACCTAATAAAATCTGGTTTTTAGGGTCATTACCTGGAATCCAATCGGTGATATTTACTCTAGCGGGATGCCTTCCCGTCATGATGGATGCTCGAGAGGGCGAGCATACAGAACCAGACGAATAGGCATGACTAAATTGAATGCTTTTTTGACTTAGAGCGTCAATGTTAGGCGTTTCATAGAAAGTACTTCCTGAATAGCCTAAATCAGTCCACCCTAGGTCGTCTACCAAAATGAAGACGAAATTTTGCTTATTTTCTGCACAGGACAAAAAACACAGATACAAGCAAATGAGGCATAGACTTTTCCGCATGATTTTTTTATAAACACTGATGATTTTTAAATATACACAATTCATAATTTGGTGGAATTAGTAAACAGCAATGAAATTATAGCCATTAATTTTTGAACTTTAAAATAGTTGTTTTTGCCAATGTTGAGCTTTAATAAGAGACAACTCAAACGTATTTAAAGGGTCAAAGTTTTATGCTATACTAGATTAGAGATTACTTCTAACATAAATTTATGCAGAAAGTTATGTTAGAAGTTCTGATCGAAAACCATTACCTAGGTACTGATTATCAATTCGCTTAGCGATGATACCGCTCCATAAAGGAATGGCATTTAACAGATTTATCCTACGTGAAATTCGTACATTCATTGCTTAACCAGAACCTTAGCTAAGATAAAAAACATATGATTTTTCGTGATTACCGCTCTAATTATTTTAGTGTGTAATGCCCTTGCCGAGACAGGAAGAAGCGATCAACACGGCAAAGTATCAACTGAAATTCAAGCTATGGAAGACGCTTATACTGCTAAAAAAAACTATAGATGCAGCACGCTGCAGCTGTTTATTACAACGAAGATGCCATCCAGTTATAGCCGAAACAAAGAGCCGCTAGTAGGTAAAGCTGTCATCAGGTATAATGTCGCAAAAAAATAACATGGTATCAGATGCTCTAGGAAATTATAATATGTATAAGGTTGTCTATCTATTTGCGGATGTAAATACTGATGTTGGCTCTTGGATTGAATTCAATGCTTCAGGTAGCGAAAAAAGTAGTGGTAATTATATTTTTTGTTTTGAGAAACATGAGGGTAAATATGTCTTTGTTCGAGATATGACTACGAATACATCACCTGCGAAATTGGATATATGAGGGAAATATAGGCAATGCTTTAGTTGACGTTTGCCATCATAAAGATAAATTCAAGTCTGTTATTCAGTTGCGGTACTTTCTGAATTAAGTAGTAGGCTATTTTCTGTTAAGGCAGCATCGGTCTAGACAAAGAAGAGTACTCTTCAACTCATTTGCG
>JBNMFK010000199.1:0-7193 GCA_051269965.1 Algoriphagus sp.
CCTGTGAGGGAGTGCATGGGCAGTGCTAGTAAATACAAGATAGCTCCCATACGAGCCAACTGAGTTAATAAATAACAAGCCGAAGCATATATTCTGGCCCACGCTCCAAAACGCTTTTCCATGAAATAATAGGCAGATTCAGCTCCCAGTTTTCTGTAAAGTGGTACAAAGAACTTAACGGAAATCCATGCTGCTAATGGGATACTTAAACTAAATACCAGTCCGTTCCAATCTTTAAAATAGGCATTACCCGGAAGTGCTAAAAAACTGATACTGCTTACATAGGTAGCAAAAACAGACATTCCTAAAACCCATGCAGGAATCCGTCCTTCGCCTGTGGTGAAACCCTTGGCCGTCCTCTCTTTTTTATAAAAAGACAGTCCAAACGCTAGAACAATCACTAAATAGATGACGAAAACGGCTATATCTAGGGGATTTATTTTCAAAATAGGGTCGTTAGTTTTTCTCTTAAATCTATTTTCAAATTGCCTGAAAGCTCTTTTAAAGGTATTGCAAGCGTGGCTTCACATAGCCCGTTTATGTTCATGGCTGCTTTTAAGCCTTGTAAATAGGAATTAGGGTTATTGGTCAAATTATAAACGGTCCTACTCAATTTTAGTATTTGCATTTGAATTTTTTCTACTTTAGCAATATCACCTTCTTTAAAGGCTTTAAAAAGAGAGACATATAGTTTTGGATACAGATTGGAACCGCCATTTACACCACCATGAGCACCTAACTTTAGAGATTCAGCTAATTTTTCTTCTGGGCCCACGTATAATGTAAAATCGGTATTCTTAAAGAGAGTAGCTAAATCTGCAAAGTATTTCATATCTGCCGAGCTATCTTTTAAACCTACAATATTCGGATGCTTAGATAAAGTTAAAACGGTCTCTATTTCTATATTTATTTTTGTTTGACCAGGCATGTTGTAGAGAAATATAGGAAGATCTACCTTATTAGCAAGTGTAGTATAATAGTCTACTATCTCTTCTTGGCTCAATCGATAATAGAAAGGCAATGTGGCTACTAAAGCGTCCGCTTGGCAGTTTTTAGCAACTTCAGCCAAGACATACGTATCATGTAAACTAGGAGAACTAATACCCACTAAAACAGGTATTCTGCCATTTACGGCAGCACAAACTTCTGTGATTACTTCCTTTTGCATAGTCAGGCTGAAGCTACAAAATTCGCCTGTGGTACCTAAAGGAAACACAGCAGAAACACCACCTTCAATGATATGCTCTATGATTTTCTTCAGTGCAACAATGTCTAAAGAGAAATCACTATTTAGAGGCGTAATTAAAGGTGTAATTATGCCATCAAGGTTTATCGTCTTCATTAAATACTAAAGTTTTGTTAGATCGAGCACCACATACTTAATCAATTTTCGGTTATGGGTATATGTGATATGCACTTTCCCGTCTTCTGCTTGAATAATAGCTGGATAAGAATACTCTCCGGCTTGGTCTTCTAATGTTAATATATTCTTCCAGTTTTTACCATCTTTTGAACTAGCTAAAGCCAAAGGCGTTCGTGGTCCACCCCATTTCCCAGGATCATTCTCCGTAGGATTATAAATCAATAATTGAGTGCCGTTCATCAGCGTAACCGCGTCTGTTCCTGAATTAGGGTTAGGAAGATTTGTTAATTCTATTTCTGACCATGTTTGACCGCTATCTTCTGACCATAAACTCATAAGTCTACTCTCACGGCTCCTGCAAAGCATTTGCAATCTTCCTTCTGGATAGGTTAGAATACTTGGCTGTATGGCATTTGTGAGAATTCCATCGTTTAAAGGATTCGTGATTGACCAAGTTTTACCCCAATCGCTTGTTTCCTCTACAAATATCTGCCAGTGGTCGTCATTACCAATTTCAGTCTCTTTGCTGGAAGGACAAAGTAATCGTCCATCAGCTAACAAAACAGGTTTGTTTTTTATGGGTCCAAAAATGTCTTCTGGTAACCTGCGTGCTTCTGACCATGTTATGCCGCCATCATCAGAGTGTTTCATTTCTCCCCACCAATGTGAAGGATCTGGACCTACTTTGAAAAATAATAATAGGGGACCATCGGGTACTTGAAATAGCACAGGATTCCATGTTGGATATCTCTTAGCACTGTGTTGAATACCGTTGGCAATAGAAACTGGGGCAGTCCATTTATCTTTTAATATCCTGCTGAAGTAAATTTCTACATCTTGGTTTTTCTCATGACTTCCACCGAACCAAGCAGCCACTATGCCATCCGAAGTTTCGGCTAACGTAGATGCGTGACAGCTGGGGAATGGGGCGTTTTCATAAATAAATTCTGTTCTGAGAATGGCTGTGTTCTGGGAATACGCAGCTTCCGCCCAAAAAACCGATAGCAATGCCGCTAAAATGATTTTCATATACAATAGGGTTATTTAAAGCATCCAAACTAATAATTATTGTTCAATCGTCTGTCATGGTAGGTCATTTTTTTTACAAGACGCTATCAAGGAAAGGCTTTAGTCTAAAATCTAAGAAACTTCAACATTTATTAAGTGGGATCCATGCAGATCCAAGAGGAGATCTACAGACGAATTACCATAAATAAATCCTTCATTTTTATAACGCTTCATATGACAATCCATGTCCAAATGAATATAAGGGGTCTTTAGAATCATAAGGCACATCTTCCAACTGATTTTCAACTGCTTCCATGGATGCTGGTATTTCAATAGGAAGTTTGCCGCTTGGGTTGAATTCTCCATAAATCAACTCTAAGATAATCTCATCTAGAGATTCGAAATCAGCGATAACAGCATGACTAGCAGCATTGATTTCAGGAGCAACGGTTGGCCTTGTGATGGTAAGTACGGTAATGGTAGGTTTAGAATTTGTACGTTCCAAAATCTCTTTTTTAACATCCTCAGGAAAATCTAATCTTCCTTGTGGAATTAGGCGTTCCAGAATATCTCTACCCGCTGAGGGTGATGATGGCGTCTGTAATTTTTGAACTATAACATCTGCATCCTCTATATTTTCAACTATTTGGGGAAATCTTTCAGATAAGCCCTTTTGTTGCATACCATGTATATAAATTTTCTTATTTAAAGAGAGTGGAAGCAGTCCGTTGTTTTTTAATAAAACCATTGATCTCCGCTGGGCATCTTTGCCTTTTTTTACAAATTTTGTATTTCCGACCAGACTAACTTTCTCCAAATCAACAAAAGGATTGTCAAAAAGGCCCAACCTGAATTTATCTCTTAATATGCGTCGAATTGAAATATCTATTCGTGACTCTGGAAGTTCACCACTTTCTACTAAATCAATAATGTGCTCGGTGCTTAACTCGCCTCCAAAAAGATCACAGCCTGCATCCAAAACTTTTTTGATGCGTTCTTTTTCAGAAAGATGTTCAACTCCCCATGCAGAAGCACCTTTCATTATATTTCCAGAAATAATGCCCCAATCGGTAGCTACCACACCTTCAAACCCTAATGAGTCACGTAATAACTCTTGAATCATTTCTCTACTAAAACTAAAACCCACTTCCTCTTTTATCTGTCCTTTAGGTATGCCATAATAGGGCATTATCTGAGCTGTATTTGCCATAAGTGCTCCTTTGGTAAAAGGAATTAAGTGATAGTCAAAATTGTCGCCAGGATAGACCTGATATTTTCCACTTGCAAAATGAGCATCCCATCCATCTTCTTGAGGGCCACCCCCGGTAAAGTGTTTTGTTTGACACGCCACACTTGATGCTTCTAAGCTGTCACCTTGTAATCCTAGAATATAAGCCTTGGTTAATGCAGCACTTAAATGAGCATCCTCCCCAAATGTACCATTGGCTCTCGCCCAACGGGGATCGGTTGCAATATCAGCCATAGGGTGTTGTGCCAATCGGATACCTATTGCTAGGTATTCTTGTCTGGCAATATCTCCAAACTCTCGGACTAAAACGGTATCTCTAGTGGCAGCTAAACCTAGTGGTGAAGGCCATACAGAAATCCATTGAGCTACAGTGCTGGCTCCTGGCATGGCCTTAGATCCATGTCTAGGATCTGATATTAATGTTATTGGAATTCCCAACCTGGTGCGTTCTGCAAATTTTTGAAGGTTATTATTCCAACTAGCGTATGCTAATGCAGAAGCTCCACCTAAATTTTGTACATGACTTATTTTCCTTTTAAGTAGCATACCAGAAGTACTTCCAGTCATAAAAGAAAAAGGATCTGACAGACTTGGGATTTCTAACAAAGAACCATCTTTTGTCATACCGAGGAAATGGGCAAACATAAGACCTGCTTTTTCTTCTAGCTCCATTTGGGATATCAAATCATCTACACGATCTTCAAGTTCAGCTCTAGCATCTTCATATATATCCAACTCTCCATTCTTATTCAAATCACGAAAAGTATGACCAAGAATCGTCAGTGTAGAAACTTCTGTACCTAGTAGCTTCATATTCGCAGCAGATTCTATCTTCCACTTAATAGTTAAAATGAGATACGTTGTAAGTATTAGTCCAATTATTCCGACCAAAAAGTAAGCAATGCCTTTAAAGATTTTCTTCATGTTGAATTTTATATTGGTTTATGTATTCTAATATTCTAATGTATTTTCACTAAAAGTACACTAAAAACACTTTTTAATTATATTTAAACGCTAGCGACAGAAATAATTATCGTTTCAAAATTAGACTATATACTGAGGTACCTGTAGAAAGATTGTACGATATCAGAGTAGTGGCTAGTTTTTCTGAAGCAATTTTATACGTTTGGACATATAAACCGAATTTTGGTAAGTAATGACCTTCTATACACAGTGTAACTGCCTGATAAGGCTCCAGATGCTGCTGATTTGAGTACCTTTGACTTTCGGAAAAGTCTAGCGGCGATATAGGCTAACTTACTTTGATGACTTAGGTTTTGCAACGAGTCAACAAGATTAAATAATTGGACAAACTTAACTGATAGAAACTTAGAAGACCTATGCTTGAAATTATTAGAAATTGGATAATAAACCGTGACATTGATTTAGTTACCGCAGACATTTTAGCTAGAGCATTGATTTTTACATCGATTATTATTTTGAGTCTTATTGCTTATTTTTTTGCGAAACATTTCATCGTAAAGGGGCTAACTGCTATTATTGAGCGTACTTCTACGCAATGGGATGATATGATACTAAGAAAAAGAGTATTCAATCGTCTTGCTTACATGGCACCGGCAATTGTCATTTACATATCTATTTCAACCCCTCTGGCGGGCTATGAATGGGCAATTTCTTTGATTGATGGGATAGTTTTGATCTACATGATAGCTATTGGTATATTAGTCATTGATGCTTTCCTTAATGCTTCGCAGGATATTTATAAACTATATGATGTTTCAAATAGAATTCCCATAAAAGGCTTTATTCAGGTCATTAAAATATTCATTTATTTTAACAGCGGAATATTTATTATTTCCATACTACTGAATAAAACACCGATTTATTTATTTAGCAGTTTAGGAGCTCTTACAGCAATTTTGATGTTTATTTTTAAGGATTCCATTTTGGGATTTGTTGCTGGAATACAACTAGCGGCAAATCGAATGGTTGCTAATGGGGACTGGATAGAAATGCCAAAATATGGAGCAGATGGAGATATTGTTGAAATAGGTTTAACCACAGTTAAAGTTCAAAATTGGGATAAAACAATTACTACAGTTCCGACTTACGCACTAATTAATGAGTCATTTAAAAACTGGCGGGGGATGTCTGAATCTGGAGGTAGGAGGATTAAAAGATCCATTAGTTTAGATATTAATACCATTCAGTTTTGTACAGAAGAAATGCTAGGTCGGTTTAGCAAAATCCAGTATATATCCAACTATATTAAAAAGAAGAAAATACAGCTTCAAGAAAATAATACGTTAGAGAAAATTGACAATTCCAGTCTAGTAAATGGTAGAAGGATGACTAATATAGGGACATTTCGTGCCTATGTTGAAGCCTACTTGACCAACTACCCAATGGTAAACAAAGAAATGACATTTTTGGTAAGGCAGCTTGCCCCAACGGAGTATGGTTTGCCTATTGAGATTTACGTATTTAGCAAAGAACAGGAATGGGCTGATTATGAAAGTATTCAATCAAATATCTTTGACCATATTTTGGCCGTTGTGCCTGAATTTGATTTACGTGTCTTTCAAAATCCTAGTGGAAGAGATTTTAGCAAATTGTTTGTCTAAGCATGTCGACTTTTCTCTTGTGCGTTCTTCATAAAGAGGTATCGTCGCGGAACGCTTAGTAAAGCTTATCCTTTGCTCTTGTGTCATCAGTAAGTCTACCTAAACTCACTGATGACATCATGTTCAAAAGCTTTAGTTAAGAATTCACCCCTAAGCTTTGAAAACCTAGAATCATCAAGAGGAGAATCAATTTCATTACTTACAGAAGTATGAATTTTGGAGCTATTTTAAACCCTAACTTGGCCGTTGCCTAAAACGTAGTATTTGTTCGTAACCAATTGCTTTAAGCCTAAAGGTCCTCTGTGGTGTAATTTATCCGTACTTATTGCTAACTCTGCTCCGACGCCCATTTGCCCGCCGTCTGTGAAACGGGTAGAAGCATTGTGATATACAGCGGCACTGTCTATTTGCTCCATAAAAGTAGAGGCGTCCTGAATGTTTTCTGTCAAAATGATGTTGGAATGTCCACCAGAGAAAGTGTTGATAAAGTCAATGGCGCTTTCTAATCCGTCTACAGTTCCCATAGCAGCTTTTTTTGCTAAAAATTCTTCTCTCCAAACGCTTTCATCACTGATGTTAGTTTTAGTGTCAAGAATCTCGAGTAAATCATCAGTTGCAACAATATGTATGTTATGCTTCGTTAACTCTGATTCAATTTCTCTAGATATTTTCTTAAAGCGAGGATGATTTTTGTCAATTAGGATTTTATCTAAGGCATTACAACCTGATATCTTATCGGTTTTTGCATTTACAATGACAGGTATTACCTTTTTTGGGTCAGCATCTGGAGCAACGTAAGCAAAATTATTTCCCCTTCCACTTACTAAAACCGCACATTCTGCATGTTCTTTAACAAAACGAATAAGCCGCTCTCCGCCTCTTGGTACTATCAAATCTAAAGGTTGGTCTGGTTTTTTTAAAAACTCTTGAGTGGACGCACGATCCATTTTTAAATATTGAATCCAGTCTGATTGTAGGTCGTTATTTT
>JBNMFK010000200.1:0-7190 GCA_051269965.1 Algoriphagus sp.
CTCAACCGTTATTTTTTTTCTGTCATTTCTACCATCTATTTTGCCATGAAAGATAGCAATAGATAGCAACTATTTTCCTTCAACATTAAAATACTAACTTACAATTATTTAAGGGTACAAAGTACCTCGAAAGTTTAATTTAAAAAAATTAAGATATTTCCTTTACATGACTACTATTTCTGGAATATTGATAAGTTTTTTCTACGTTATTACAAAACAAGAATCTAGACATTTAAATACTTCGTATTGTACTATAAATCCTAATCTATGATTAACATTAAAACGATTAAAACCTCGGAACTTAAGGACAGAACCCCTGTACATCATCAAGTCAATGGCCTCGACCTTGTAATCACCAAATATGATGAAACCATCTCTGTCTTATACGGAAGGTGCCTACACAGAGGAGCTTTAATGTCTGATGGGCATGTAGAAGGTAACAACCTCATTTGTGGATTGCATGGCTGGGACTATCGCTTAGACTCTGGCGTTTCGGCTTACAACAATTCTGAAGTGCTTCATAAGTTCAAATCCAAGATTATGGCTGGTTACCTTTGTGTAGACGAGGACGAAATCAATGATTTTTTAACCGATCATCCACAGCCCTTTAATCGGGATAAATACCTGGGGCAATATAGCGATACGCATCCTGAAAGCACTGAACCCTTTACAGGATTCATCAAGGAATTATCTCAAAACGGCCTTAAAAACTACGGGCATCACGGCCCTTCAGCAGCTATGGGCGTAGATAGAAATACATTACCCAAATGGGAAGACATTCAATTTCTGCCCGCTCAATTAGCCAATAGGCCTCTTTTAGACGAAGCAAGTGTAGCTACATCGGTGACCATTGGCCCAAAAGCCAAAAAACCTCTTAAACTGGCTATCCCAGTATTTGTTTCAGACATGAGTTTTGGTGCCTTGTCCAAAGAGGCTAAAATTGCTCTTTCTAAAGGAGCAGAACTTTCCGACACCGGTATTTGTAGCGGTGAAGGTGGCATGCTACCGGAGGAACAAGCCAATAACTCAAAGTATTTTTATGAACTAGCTTCTGGAAAATTCGGATTTTCATGGGATAAAGTAAAAAAAGCACAAGCCTTTCATTTCAAAGGTGGCCAAGGGGCAAAAACAGGAACTGGAGGACACCTTCCCGGTAACAAGGTAAGCAAAGAAATTGCTGAAGTTAGAGGTCTTAAAGTAGGCGAAACAGCAGTTTCGCCAGCAGCTTTTCCTGATTTGAAAACTCCTGAAGACTTCAATGCCATGGCAGATGAAGTAAGAGAAAGAACAGGTGGAATACCTATTGGATTTAAAATAGCTGCCAGTCACATAGAGGCCGACATAGACTTTGCCTTAAAAGTGGGTGTAGATTATATCATTCTAGATGGCAGAGGAGGCGGAACCGGCTCTGCTCCTACTATTTTACGAAATAACATTAACGTCCCTACCATTCCAGCTTTGGCCAGGGCTAGAAAACACCTAGATTCATTAGGCGTGACGGACGTTACTCTTGTTATAACAGGAGGACTTAGAGTAGCAGAAGACTTTGCCAAGGCTATGATGCTCGGTGCTGATGCCATTGCAGTTTCTAATTCAGCCCTTCAGGCTATTGGATGTTTGGGTATGAGAGCTTGTAGCTCAAATAATTGTCCTGTAGGAATTGCTACTCAAAAAGAAAACCTTAGAAAAAGATTAATCATTGATTCGTCGGCTAAACAACTCCATAATTTCTTTACGGCTAGTACGGATTTAATGAAAGTTGTAGCTCGCTGTTGTGGTCATGATGATGTTTCTAAGTTCAATTTTAACGACTTATCTACACTGAATTATGAGATGCATCAGTTCACAGGTATTCCCTATGCAGGAGTTCATCACTAATTAGAAAGTACTGTAAAGACAATTATTTAACACATATCATATGACCAGATATACTAGAACTGACCAACAGCTTCATTGGCTAAGCCAAATAATAGCAAAGGCAAATCGAACTTATGTGCTGGCTAAAGAAGATGACAGTCATACAACTCTCTACTTTGATGTTTTAGGAAATCGAATATTGGGTAGATGGATAAAAGTGGGAAGTTTCAATATCATATTCACCTTAAACCTTGATAATCAAAAAGTTGAAGTATTGGATGCCAAGCATCAAATAATTGCGTCCTTCGAAACAATCTCGCATACCGTCAAGGAAATTGAAAAGAATATCGAAGAAGTATTGCCAAGTCTAGGATTAAATTCATCTGGTTTTTCAAAAGAGCTACATTTCGAAATTCCAGAGTACTCCTTTAAAGATGATCTCATTCCACAGATTGATGAAGATAGTCTGAGGGAATGGAAACATTTTCGTCACATGGCAAACGAGGCTTGCAGTCTACTTCTAGATTATGCACAAATAAATGCAGAAATAAGACTTTGGCCACATCATTTTGATACAGGAATTTATACCCTGATAAATGATACCCTTGGCTTAGGTTTTGGTTTGGCCACAGAAGATAGTATGGTGGGTGCACCTTATTTCTACATGTCTGCGTATCCAAAAAATGGGGCTATTGATTACGTCAACCTGCCAGTGTCAGATGCTTGGAGATGGGAATTAGGAGAACATTGGAAAGGTGCCATTTTGACCCTTGACTTACTAGAACATAAACCAAATACCGAACAAAAGCATATTTTAAAGAATTATGTAATGAAAACGTTTCATTGGTTTATAAAGCAATCTTGACATGAAGGCCTAAAAATAAAGCCAACTTAAACGCTGAAGAATAACCCAGCTAAATAACTCCGTCTAGAGACCTAAGCGGAACCGGTGAACTAATAGTTAGATCGATAAACAATTTTGTTAACTCCCTTATTGAGTGAGTATCATAGAGTTGTCTTCAACGAATAATAAATTCGGTAGCTTAGTTTTTCGATAAATTAATTATACTCAATGTTGATAATCAAAATTACGACCCGTAATTAAAAGGTTATGAATGAATTGAGTGGCCTATCTATTTTAGAAAAATTATATATCAAAATCAAAAGAAATAAAAAGTAGTGGTTAGTTTAAAAAATTTTGCCGCTTAACCTTAGCCAATGCTTTCATCGTTGCAGTAATAGTCAAAATTACTAGTGAAAAATTTGCTAGTAGCCTTGGAACCGTTCTCTTTCTGATAGCTATCGGAACGGCTGGCTAGGTGTCCACGGTCACTTACCCTAAATACCAATTTCTTCAAGAAAGGTAGAGCCTACCTATCAACAGCTATCCCTGTATTCCATAGAAATTTCGACGTCGAGAAACAGTAGTTCCATAATGACCTAGCCTTTTACCTCTTGTATTATTCACTTGAAAGATCGCACCAATAAGCCTATAAAAATAAATTTAAACAAGCTTTCTAGGCACAATTAAAGCAGACAGAAATTAGCAATAGAAAAGAACAATGCAACATTTATGATTTGATTTTGTCTCTAAATGCATGAGACCTACGTAAAATGAAAAGAACGCCATCATAACTTTAATGGTATTTCTTTCCGTAAAAAAGAGAAGTACTTTGTTAGGAGAAGTGCAAATTTCTAAAAATAGATTTTTCGTTTTAAAGGAGTGTAGTCGATCATAAGACCTCATAGAAGGATAAGAAAAAACAACAGCATCCTATAATATCATACCTCATTATGTTTTAAATAAGGCACCTTCTAAATACTACATTGCGGCCACAGAAGATTCAGTCATTAGCACCCAAAATCCTTATATGGAAGTTGAACTATTTGTGAAGTTCCGAAAACTTGAAGAACTATTCAGAATGTTATCATGGGCATGATAATGTCATACTTACTTTGTAAATAGTCATTTGCCCTTCTCTCACCAAAGAGACTGATGAGTTATAAGTATTAAATACAAAGTGATACAGGCTGATGATTAGACTCTTTAAAGGGCAGATGTATCTAGTAATCTTTTTACAATCATAAAAAAAACGTGTATATTACTAATCATTAAAGAAACTATTTCGGGAAAAAATATTTAATTCTTAGCCTTGTTTATGATAAGCACTGTCAAGTTCAATCGAAGAATACTGGACAAAATCATAAGTCTTTAGATGATTAAAAACCAAAGAAGTATGATTAAAAGAGCTCACCTCAGGACTACAAGCTCTTGAAAGTCAGCAATGTCAGATAACCCAAACAGTAAGTATGACCATAAAAACAATTTAATGGTAGAAAAAACAAAAGAATTAGACAATTATTTAGATAATCATTACATACAGAGAAGCAACTGGTTGAGAGCTGCCGTGCTCGGTGCAAATGATGGCATTTTATCAACTGCGAGTATTGCAATTGGAGTTTCCGCTGCAAGTGATATTCGAGATCCTGTGATATTAGCTACTCTTGCTGGATTAGTTGCCGGTACTTTATCCATGGCTGCTGGAGAATATGTCTCTGTTAGTTCTCAAACAGATGTCGAAAATGCGGATATCGAACGAGAAAAGCAGGAACTAGCTGATATGCCAGCAATAGAGTTGCAGCGACTGGCAGATATTTATGAAAAAAGAGGGCTCAAAAAGGTAACTGCCATGATTGTGGCCAAAGAATTAACCAAGCACGACGTTTTGGGTGCACATGTTAGAGACGAATTAGGAATTAATGAAATCAGTCAGGCTAAACCTCTCCAGGCTGCACTTGCTTCTGGAACGGCATTTACGGTAGGAGGATTACTTCCTTTTTTAGTAACCCTGTTTCTTCCTTTGGAAAGTATGGAATATTCACTTTATGGTTTTGCCCTATTTTTTCTTATAATTTTAGGAGCATTGGCGGCCAAAACAGGTGGTTCAAGTATTTTAAAAGCAATTATCCGAATTACTTTTTGGGGAACAGTTGCAATGGGATTGACTGCTCTAGTTGGATACTTATTCAATGTGAATGTCTGACAAAATATCAAGGAAATATACAGCACTGCGATTTTAATAAATCATAATGAGCTTTCAAATATAGTAGACCATTATGAGAATAGGAATCGCCATTTTTTTTCTATCATCAATTGTTTTTCAGAGTAATTCCCAAATACTCAAACAACCAATACCAGATAAACTAGTGGTGCTTACCTTCGATGATGCTCCAGCAAGTCACTATTCATTTGTAGCCCCTTTGTTAAAAGAATTCGGGTTTGGGGCTACTTTTTTTGTGTGTGAATTTCCACCAAACCATAATGACAGTATACTTTATATGAATTGGAGGCAGATTAAAGCCCTCGATAATATGGGATTTGATGTTGCCAATCATACACAAACACATGCTAATGTTACCAATTTATCCCAAACACAATTCGATCAGGAGCTAACTTACATAGAGAAGAAATGTGATTCTTTAGGCATCTCAAGTCCAACTAGTTTTGCCTATCCAGGGTATGGTCTTAATGCTGAGGTCCTAAGTTTTTTGGATGAAAAAAACTACATGTTTGCACGAGCTGGCGGCAGTAGAGTTTATGACCCTTTAGGTGACCACCCTTATCTGATACCAAGTTGGGCAACAGATGCTGACAATAAGACCGAAATTATGTCATCCTTAAATAAGGCGAAAAATGGAAAGATAGTGGTTCTAACAATTCATGGTGTTCCAGATATTGAACATCCATGGGTGAATACTCCCACTAAGTTGTTTGAAGAATACCTTCAGTATTTATATCAACATAAATTTAAGGTCATTTCAATCAGAGGTTTAAGTAACTATATAAATGTTGATAAGGCAAAAGAAACTATTGTCCCGAATTTAGGAAAAGAACTAAAAAACTAAATCAAATTTATGTGTCAGAGTAATAATCTATACAAGCACAATATGATATTGCAGAGATGATGCGAAGAGGTATCTATGTGTCATTTTATTCAACGAATAATACACTCACTGAAAAGTTGGATATGTTTGAATTCACCATTTTCAGCTTTTACATTCACTAAACTGGATATTCGTAACTGAAAATATAATATTAATGATAGAAACTGAACGACTTATTTTAAAACCACTGACTTAAAAGCAGTTGATAAAGTATTTGAAATGTGACAATTCTTTGGAAATTGAACTCAACCTAAATAAAACATCAAGAACAATTTCATCAGAATTAAAAGAAGCGTTTGAGCAAACAATTCTTCCAAATGTTGCAGACAAGAACAATAGTTACCTGTATTCAACACTTTGGACTCTCATCTCGAAAATTGACAATAAAATGGTAGGCGATTTATACATCGTCGGAGAGCCAAACGCTCTGGGAGAAATAGAGATTGGATATGGGATTTATGACAAATTTCAGAATAAAGGTTTTATGACTGAAGCTTTAGGTGGTCTAATTGATTGGGCTAAAACCTAAGCAGCAATAAAGGAAATTGTCGCCTCGACAGACAAAACCAACAGTGCTTCTTTTAAAGTTCTAGAAAAAAATAGTTTTATTAAAATTGGTGAAGCGGAAGCATTATTTAATTGGAAGCTATTTATCTAGAACCCACTAATTATAGAGATATCGCCACAAAAAAAACAACTAATTACAAATAATGAATAAAAAAAGTGCCCATAGTATTGGCGTGTTTCAGTGATATATTCTAGAATTATTTTCTTGTAAATGGGCAAGAATTAAACTCAGAATTAGCTGTTTTTTTTCTCATCTTTGGCGGATACATGAGCTCTGGATTAAACAAAATGATATTGTTTTTTCATATCCTCTTTTTTAAAACTGGCTGCATAACTTCTTCAGTGATCCAAAAGTAGACTACGATTGGCAATACGTATAAAATTCAAGCCAGAACACCCAGTAATGATCTATTCTTCTTTGGTTTCTGTCTTTTAAGCTTGGCATTGCTGCTAAAAACCATTGTCTTTTGATTGAATTCTATGTTTTAAAGACAAATTTATTGACCCATAACTTTATACTTCTGTGCTAGATAGGCATAAGGCTCTTAATCCTTCAAAGCTGTCTTTAATTTGATTTTGGTTTAACTTTATTCCTATAATCATAAGACAGAGAGTTAAGAACAAAGAATATTTTAAATACTTGTCCATTTTTTGAGGAGATAAATAATTCTTAATTCTACCAAGATATAGACCGCTATATACTGTGTTATTACTTACATCTCTTTCTTGAGGTGTGTATTTCTTTGTCCGTTACAGATTTAAACCCAATAAAGAATCTTTCGGCAAGTTATTTGTATTATTTGATTAAATTGTATTCAAAT
>JBNMFK010000201.1:0-7171 GCA_051269965.1 Algoriphagus sp.
CTTGTGTAATTAGAGCACAATTTTTTGCAGCCGCAATAACCTCTCTGGCAGCCTTCAGCAATATATTTCTGGTTGAATCGGTTTCAGTAACGCTTTGACTAAAACTATTAAATGTGATAAATATAAGAAGCGATAAAATAATTTGGGTAGACTTTCTCATAAAGTAAAAGGAGCTATTTATTTGCAGTTCCCACCTTGGGGAATGTTTGCTAAAGCTGGAATGTTTCAACGAATATTTAACGAAATATAAGAGATTTTTTTATTGCCTTAAAATAATCGAATTCAAGAGGAGTAGTTCACTTAAATGTGCTTTTAAGAAGGTTGAGTCTTTTTGCTTGACGCATCTGGGTGCTTCAATAGTGGATACGCTTGCACTAAGCTTCATAGCAAAACACCGAAGACTCAGCTTCGGTGTTTTAATAATATCTATTGTAATTGTAAGTGTATGCAATACCTGGGCATATTGACACAAGGTTTTAGAAGTGAACTGGCTATTTCCTTTTGTTATATGACTTTGCCTTGTTTGCTGGCTTCATTGTCCATGTATCGGCCAATTGCTACGCCTATGGCCATACCAATTGCTAGTCCTGACGAAGTTCCCATTCCTCTATCGATTAAAGAGCCCGCGGCCACTCCGAAACACATCCCTAAAGCCATTCCCAATGCAGTATAATGTCCTTTTGTAATTAAAGAAAATTCAGCCTTTAGGTACTCCTTAAATTGATTTAGAGCTTTACTGAAATACCTTCTGCTTTTTTTACTATTTGAGTTTAAATCTAGGGCATCAAGCTTTTGCTCAATGGATTGAGTTTCAATTTTAGATAAATCCTTATTTTCTAAACTAGATAGAATTTGAATGAATTCCTGATAGACCTTCTTCGCAGATTTTTTATCCGACTCAGATATCAAACTTTCAAATAAGTTACATGCTTTATTTAATGTCATAATTTTTAATGTTTTCTTGGTTAGTCGCTAGATATCAAAAAGTCTTACATTTATTCTTGTTTTTTTTAGCTGAGGTTTTAAGAAGTGCTTAGTTCTTCTATGTCAGCCATTAACTCTTCTAGTTTTTTGAATACCCTGCCATAAACTATGTTTAGATCCCATTGGTAAATCCGTCCACCGAAAAAAGCTAATAAAGCGACAATGAAAATTATGACACCAATGGCTATAAGAGGGACTCCTTGAACCATGTATATATCTGGAAAACCATGAAGTACTTCGCCGACCAGTCTTTCACCTAAGGGTACACCCTCAGCATCTTTAAACCAAAAGCCAATGATCATTGATAGGAATATTATAGGGTAGAAGAACGTTGCAAATCTTTCATTGATGACAACCTGCTTTTTTATCCATTCGTTGAACGACTTTAGGTATTGATAACTACTTACACCCTTGTCTATTTTTTCTAATCCTTCCAATAGCTTCTTGTTGATAATAACCAGAACTGAGAGCATCACAAAAAATATGGCACCAGTTATAGGTATGCCAATGAAATAGGATATGACTAAAAAGACAAACGAGAATACTACGATTGCAATCAAATTTATTTTAAACATCCGTTTAAATTTATCAATCATATGAATTGATTTTTGGGTGTAGAGGTTATTTACTTTTGGTGCGATAAGTGCATCACTTTTGAGGAAACCTTCTTTCCATATACTTTCAATTGATTTTTCCATCTAACAGGTTTTTTAGTTTAGTTTTAATTCTTTTGATACGCACGCCAATATTGTTTGGATTAGTGCCTATAATATCAGCGATTTCCTGGTAACTTTTTTCTTCTAAATAAAGGGTAATAATGGCCCTGTCAATTTCAGACAATCTTCTTATGGCATCATAAAGTAGATTCAAGGATTCGTCTGCAAAGGCATAATTATCTTCCGTTTCTTCAAATCTCAAAGAGTCAGATACAAACTGTTGACCATTCTTCTTTTTAAGTAAAGTCAGACAGACATTTAAGGAAATCCGATACAGCCAAGTGCTCCATTCTGATTGCTCTCGGAAGTTGTCTTTACTCCTCCAAATCTGTAAACAGACCTCTTGGAAATAGTCTTCAAAGTCTTCCTGGGAATTGGTATATGCCCTACATAACTTTATGATTATTCCTGAAAATGGAAGGATATATATTTTATAGAAATCGTTACTCAAAACTGCTTTTTCTTAATTAGTGGCAGAAATCTTAATTTATTACATCGAAGTTTAAATATATTTTAAAGAAGGGGATTTTGAAGTTCTATTAGACACAATAGAAGGCATATTAAAAGACAAAATAACGACTTCTTCTACCTACTTAATATAAGTGATTTTTATGGCTTGAAATGTTATTGAGCTTGGCTCCAACAAAAGAATTGATTGAAGCTCTCATAAAGCTACTTGGTCCGAAGCCTGGTAATGATAAAAACTGCTGTCCTAAAACACGTATCAATAATTCGCTATTTTCGTACAAGTTAGTTCTGCTAATCAACGTATTGAACCCTATTTACCCATGAAAAAAAAGTAAAAGAATTAAGTCCATAGACCTACTTCGAGGTCTAGTAATGGTCATTATGGCCCTAGATCATACAAGAGATTTCTTCCATTTGATGCCTTCTTCTTTGATCCGTCAGACCCTGAAAAAAGCAATCTGATTTTATATTTAACTCGGTTTGTAACACACTTTTGTGCACCAGTATTTGTCTTTTTGTCAGGGACTTCAGCTTTTTTCGTAGGTCAGCGGAGAACTAAAAAAGAGCTTTCTATTTGGCTTTTGAAAAGAGGGTTTTGGTTAATTTTGCTGAAATCACCATAATGAAGTTTGCTTGGTTATTCCAGTTGGATTACTCTATGACTGTTCTTTAAGTAATTTGGGTGCTTGGTGTTTCTATGTTTTTTTTAGCTGGTATTATTCATTTACCAAGAAAGCTGACCATTGCTCTTTCTTTACTTGTTGTTTTTGGACACAACTATTTAGATTTTTATGCCCCTAAGAATCCATTTGGCTCTGGCTTATGGGCATTTCTTCATGTCAGAGGCTTAGTTGATTTTGGCGGCCTATTTGGTGTAGCTTTCATTTATCCAGCCCTTCCTTGGATATTTGTCATGGCTTTGGGGTATTACTTTGGAGAGCTCTATAGGCCTAGTGTCTTATCTTCTGAAAGGACAAGAAAACTGCTATATATAGGTTTTTCTACCACCCTGTTATTCTTCGTCCTCAGGTATATTAATGTCTATGGCAACCTAGAACCATGGATTGCTTATGAAAGCTTTAGTAGCACATTGATGTCCTTTTTTGATATCACCAAGTATCCACCTTCCTTGCTTTATTTATTAATAACGCTTGGGCCGTCCATGGTTTTTTTAGCCCTTGTAGAAAAATGGCAAGAACACACATGGGCTGCCAAACTTGTCACCATTGGCCGAGTACCCATGTTCTTCTATATCGTTCATGTTTATGTCATACACTTAGTCGCCTTGTTCGCTGCTAAACTTACAGGTTTTAAGTTTTCAGATATGATTATTGACTTTTTTGTGGTGCTTCAGCCAGAACTAAAAGGATATGGTTTTAACCTATGGATTGTTTATCTCATTTGGGTTTTACTTATCGTCGGACTCTATCCTTTATGTCAAAGATATGACCGCTACAAAAGCAATAATCGCGATAAATGGTGGCTGTGTTATTTATAGAAATAGGGAAATAATTAATAAACTTTGACATGCAGGTTACACCCAATAATCAATTATTCCCAAAGTCCCTCCAAGGTATAATCAGTACCATTTAAGCACCAGAAATCGCCCTTGATGAAGCGATAGTCTATATTCTCAGCAGTTAAATCTACCATTTGAGATTTTGATAATTCAATGTCTGCGGCAGCTAAGTTTTCTGCCAATCGACTTTCATTGACAGATTTAGGAATTACCGATGT
This sequence comes from Algoriphagus sp., assembly GCA_051269965.1. Lineage (GTDB taxonomy): Bacteria > Bacteroidota > Bacteroidia > Cytophagales > Spirosomataceae > Arcticibacterium. The sequence goes on from JBNMFK010000201.1 coordinate 3,906, forward strand.
ACCACGCACTACAGCCCATGCTAGCATAACTTGGGCAGCTGAGCAGTCGTTTTCCTTTGCTATTTTTTTGACTACTTCATTCTCAAAAAGTTGCGGTTCATTTTCGGATATTCTATTGGTAGCTCTATCGGCGGAGCCCAAAGGTGAGTAAGCGGTGAAAAGGACGCCTTTGCTATCGCAATACTCTTTTAGCTCGCTTTGTTGGAGAAATAAGTGAGATTCTACCTGAAGCATTTCTGGTATAACTCCTGTTTTTTGACTTATTTTCTCTATGTTATTGATACTGAAGTTGGAAACTCCTATATGCTTGGCATAGCCATTTTCTTTGAGAGTTATCAAACCTTCCCAAGTTTCAGAAAGTGGTGTTATAGTGAGACTAATCATCTCTTCGGCACTTTTTGGAAATATAACATCTTCTCTAAGCACAATAGGCCAGTGGATAAGATATAAGTCAAGGTAATCTATTTGGAGATTGTTTAGCGTAACCTTTACTGCCGCTTCCACATGTTCTTTTTTATGTGAGTTATTCCAGAGCTTCGAGGTTATCCATAGGTCATCTCTTTCTACATCACCAGCCTCGAAGGCATCAGCAAATGCTTGTCCTATTTCCTTTTCATTATTGTATAAATGGGCACAATCAAAGTGTTTATAACCCAAGTTTATAGCCATTCTCACGGCCTTATAAACATCTCCCGGAGCAGATTTCCATGTTCCTAAGCCCAAAGCAGGCATTTTATCTTGATTCGAAAAGTGTAGGTATTTCATAGCTTTATTTACTTTAGAATGTTTTGTCGAATTTGAAAAATTGGATAAATAATATCAAACTAAGGAAAAAAAAAGGTTAGGATCTATTCATAAATACCTCACACGATTTTCGTGCACTGAACACCTAAACAAACGCTTTTTTCATACGCTCCACAGCCATCTCTAAATTTTTACGCTGTGTCCCAAAATTCAATCTAAAGTAGGCATTTCCTTTAAATTGATGTCCTCCAGAAACACCAAGTCCAAACTTGAGGAGATAAGTCTCTAAATTTGGTATATCAGTTCTATCACAATGGACCCAAGCCAAATAAGTGGCCTCTAAAGGTTTCATAGTTAAAGAGGGTATCTTATTGATTTCTTCTAAAAGATAGTCATGATTTGCCTTCAGGTAATCTATTAATTCTAGTCGCCACGGTTCACCAAACTTATAAGCGGCAAGCATACTTTGGCAGGCAAAGGCATTCATATGAGGCATGATTCCGAAGCTAGCATCTTGAAAACGTTTTCTTAAATCGTCATTAGGGATAATGGCCATGGAGCCACCTAGGCCTGCAATGTTAAACGTTTTGCTTGGTGCCAAGAGCGTTATGGAGCTTTGCTCTATTTCACTATTTATGGAGGCTACAGAAATATGATTGGCGGATTTATTGATAATTAAGTCGCAGTGGATTTCATCAGAAATAAGAACTAAATGATTCTTCAAACAGAAGGTCGACAATTTCTCTAATTCAGTTTTTGTAAAAACTCGTCCATTAGGATTATGTGGATTGCAGAGCATGTAGATTTTTGTCTCCGCTTTGATCTGCTTTTGCATGGTCTCAAAATCCATTTCCCACCTGTCATTTTGCCAAATAAAGGGAACTTCTGCGGTTTGAGAACCTGCATATTTTCCAGCCAAGCTTAAATGGAAGTAGACAGGAGTAGAGGTTAGTATTTCTAGGTCCTTGGCTTCAAATAACCTAGCAGATGCGTATAGGCCTGGTACTAAACCGGGTAAAAGGACAATCCACTCTTTCTTGATATTCCATTGATGTTTTTTCTCTAGACGTTCTATAATAACATCAAAAAGCTCGGCAGGAGCCCCAGCGTAACCGTAAATTTGATGTTCTATCAGCCTTTGAAGAGCTTCTTTGATTTCTACGGGACTTTCGAAATCCATGTCTGCGATCCAAAGAGGAAGAACGTTTTCTGGGAATTTAGCCCATTTAATACTGTTATTATTCTTGCGGTTAGTAGGGTTTTCGAAAGTATAAGTCATAAAAAGTTTTTGCTTATTATGAAATGGAAATGCCAGAATAAAAGTTCGATGTTTAAAACTTTAGTTTGAGTGCTTTTATCATTCACTTTTTTTAAATTGGCATAAAAAATCAATGCCCTATGAATCGAAAAACATTTCTTAAAACATCTGCCTTAGCATCTGCTGGAATCCTTTCAAGACCTTTCATCACCTACGGTAAGGCATCGAAATATCGTGTAGCTTTGATTGGCTGTGGCTGGTGGGGAACCAATATTTTAAGGGAAGCTGTGGCTTCTGGCGAGGCCGAAATAGTGGCCTTGTGCGATGCGGATGAAAATCAAATAATTAGTTGCGAAAAGGAATTAAACACATGGTGTACCGATAAGCCCCAAAAGTATAAAGACTTTAGGGATTGTATAAAAAAAGCTAAACCTGATATTGTCATTAATGCTACTCCAGATCATTGGCACGCCTTAATTGCGATAGAAGCCATGAATAATGGAGCACATGTCTTTTTAGAAAAGCCGATCGCTCATACCCTAAAAGAGGGAACAGCTATTCAAAAGGCCGCTAGGGATAATAAGCGTATTTGTATTGTAGATTTCCACAGAAGATATGCTCCACACAATGTAAGTGGGATGGCGTTTTTAAAGTCAGGTAAGGTGGGGCGTATTCAAGAAGTAAGGGCTTTCGTTAATTACGCTCAAGGAAACAGACCACAAGGGCCAAGCGATAAGAAACCTTCTGGTTTGGATTGGGATTTATACTGTGGGCCAGCGGCTTTAATAGATTACCATTCTGGCATTCATCCAAGGTCTTGGAGACGGCAGACGGAATTTGCAAATGGCACTTTGGGAGATTGGGGACCTCATTGGTTTGATCAGATTCTGTGGTGGACAGAAGAAAAGGCTCCAAAGAAAATATTCTCTGTGAGCACATCAAAAGAAAGAAACAACATTCAGAATGTTCCTGAAAACCAATTGGTGACTTATGAGTTTGAAGACTTTGTATGTTTTTGGGAGCATAGCATAAATAATACACGGCCTGTTCAAAAAGGTGAAAACGTAGGAGCTTATTTCCATGGAACAGAAGGTACATTCCATATGGGCTGGAAAGAAGGTTGGACCTTTTATCCTCATGGGAAAAATGCTTCGCCCATTCATGAGGAACCGAACTTGGATCAGCCTGATGGTCAGAATATCAAACTTGTCTGGGCAGATTTATTGAAATCCATTAAATCTAAAGAGTTACCTCATGCAGATAT
>JBNMFK010000202.1:0-7141 GCA_051269965.1 Algoriphagus sp.
TTTTGAGTTAAATGTTAAGAATAATCCGTAAAATATCAATACTTATGACAAGCTTGGTGAAGGCTCAAAGCAAACAGGTGATAAGCAAAACGCCGTGAAGGCATTAGAAGAAGTCTCTAAGTTTTAATCTAGCCTCGGTGGTGAATGCTAAGTCCCTTAAATTACTTAAGAATTTATTAGTCAACACATTAGCGTATTTAAAATAGATAAAGGCGATTTGATGGAATATTTGCTTGCTTTTTTGTGTTTTGATGTTGTACTAGGTGCAAAATTGCTCTAAATCAAGCATTTTTGCACCTTCAATTTGAACGACGATTAATCATGACCATGCTAGAAACCATCATAGAGCATAAAAAAGTGGAGCTTGCTGCTGAAAAACAAGAGTTTTCGGTTGAAGATTTAATGCGTTCTGAACATTTTAAAAGAGATTGTTTATCGCTTAGGGCTTCTTTAACTAAGGAAGACTCCACTGGAATCATTGCTGAATTTAAAAGAAAATCGCCTTCGAAAGGTTTTATCAAGGAAGGTGCAGATATTTCCGAAATCACGTCGGGTTATGCGATGGCAGGTGCTGCGGGCATGAGCGTTTTAACGGATAACCATTTTTTTGGTGGTAGCAAGGCAGATTTATTGGCTGCAAGGGCGGCAAACCCGAACATCCCATTGCTTAGAAAGGATTTCATGATAGATAGCTACCAACTTTATCAGGCGAAGGCTTGGGGAGCTGATGTTATTTTATTGATAGCGGCTTGTCTAAGCTCGGAAGAGATTAAAACATTAAGTGGCAAAGCTCGTGAACTCGGCTTAGAGGTGCTTTTAGAAGTCCATAATGAAGAAGAAATATTGAAGAGCCCCTTAGAGCAGATTGACGTGATAGGAGTCAATAATAGAAATCTAAAAAACTTCAGTGAAAGTAATATCAATGCATCCTTAGATTTGGCAAGAAAGATTCCGGCAGGACTAGTTAAAATATCTGAAAGCTGTATTTCAGAAGCTAGTACCATTAGCACCCTAAAAAAATCCGGATATCAAGGCTTTTTAATAGGGGAGACTTTTATGAAAATGGAAAGCCCTGGCCTGGCATTAAAAAGCTTTATTGAAGAAATAAAAAGGGTGGCATGAGTTTGAAATGGAAAATATGTGGGATGCGAGAAAGCCAAAACATCAAAGATGTTCTGGCTTTGGCCCCAGACTTTATGGGCTTCATTTTTTATGATAAATCAAAACGTTATGTAGGCGAAGGTCTAGATAAGAGTCTTTTAGCTAGCTTTCCAGAGTCTACACAAAAAGTGGGCGTCTTTGTGAATGCCGATGAGTCATACATTCGTCTAAAGATATCTGATTATGGATTGCAAATAATTCAACTTCATGGGGAAGAGACACCTGAATTTTGTCAAAATTTCAGAACCGGTGGTTTAAAAGTTATTAAAGCTTTTGCAATAGATGAAAGTTTTGATTTTGATAGCATTACTCCCTATCTAGCGGCATGCGATTATTTCCTTTTTGATACCAAAGCACCTAATGGGTACGGAGGGCATGGAAAGAAGTTTAATTGGGCCTTATTAAATAAGTATAACCATGATGTACCTTTTTTAATGGCAGGGGGTATTGATTTAGAAAGCTTAGCGGCGGTTAAGGACTTGAAATTTTCAGCCTTTAATGGGATTGATGTCAACAGTAAATTTGAGCAAAGTCCTGGGTTGAAAGAATTGGATCAGCTTAAGATTCTGGAAAAAGAATTGTCAGGAAATACAAAGGACTAAAAGCAAATTAAAGTCCGATTACTTATTTTTGTAAGATATAATTTAGCAATATGATTCAAATAGAAAATTCAGCTTTTGGAGTAAGTGAAAGAGGATATTATGGCAATTTTGGAGGAGCTTGGATTCCCGAAATGCTTTATCCTAACGTGGAAGAGCTTCGGCAACATTATATTGACATTATTTATTCTGCTGATTTTCAAGAAGAATTTGATGCCTTGCTAAAAGATTATGTGGGTAGACCTACACCTCTTTATTTTGCTCAGCGTCTTTCCGAAAAGTATAAGACTAATATCTATCTTAAGAGGGAAGACCTCTGCCATACCGGTGCTCATAAAGTAAACAACACAATTGGTCAGATTTTACTGGCCAAAAGGTTGGGCAAGAGTAAAATTGTAGCCGAGACTGGAGCAGGACAACACGGTGTGGCTACGGCTACCGTTTGTGCCTTAATGGGGATACCTTGTATCGTCTATATGGGAGAAGTGGATATAGAAAGACAGGCTCCTAACGTAGCACGTATGAAAATGCTAGGTGCCGAGGTTAGACCAGCTAAAAGCGGGTCTAGGACACTTAAGGATGCGACAAATGAGGCTATGAGGCATTGGATTAACAATCCAGTGGATACGCATTATATCATTGGATCTGTAGTAGGGCCTCATCCATATCCAGATATGGTGGCACGGTTTCAGTCTGTAATTTCGGAAGAAATAAGAAAGCAGCTGTTTGAAAAAACGGGTTCAGAAAATCCAGATTACCTTGTGGCCTGTGTAGGCGGAGGTTCTAATGCTGCGGGTACTTATTTCCACTATTTGGATGAACCTTCTGTGCAAATTATTGCTGCCGAGGCGGCTGGGCACGGGGTAAGTACAGATAAGTCTGCCGCTACCACATTCCTTGGTAAGAAAGGCGTGCTGCACGGGAGTAAGAGCTTATTAATGCAAACAAATGATGGCCAAGTAGTAGAGCCACACTCCATTTCTGCTGGGTTAGATTATCCCGGAATAGGGCCACTTCATGCACACCTTTGGGAGTCTGGAAGAGCAAAATTTTATGCCGTTACAGACGATGAAGCTATGAATGCAGGTTTTGAATTAACAAAATTGGAGGGTATCATTCCAGCGATTGAAACGTCACATGCTTTGGCTGTTTTAGACCAGATCGGGGCAAAACCTAATGAAACCGTAGTGATTAGTTTATCTGGAAGAGGAGATAAAGACCTTTCAACGTATATGAAACATATTTAATAATAACGGCTTAAGGCCAAATTTAACCCTTCGAGAAAATGAAAAATGTATTCCTTTTATTCGCATTAGTATTTATTGGTTTGGCTTGTCAGCAAAAATCAGCAACAACCCAAGAAGAATCAGCTATGGAAGAAGTGACTTCAAGTCCCTCAGAAAGCACTAAAAAGCTTAGACACGTTGTTATGTTCAAATTTAAAGACAACTCTTCGGAGGAGGCTATCGATAAAATTGTGGCTGCGTTTGAAAACTTACCAAATGAAATTTCAGAAATTAAGGGCTTTGAGTGGGGTTTAAATAACAGCCCAGAAGGTTTGAATGACAGTTTAACACATGTTTTTACATTAACTTTTGATTCAGAAGAAGGAAGAGCCACTTATTTACCTCATCCTGCCCACAAGGCTTTTGGAGAGCTGTTGGGTCCTGACCTAGACAAGGTACTGGTTGTGGATTATTGGAACGAATAGGTCCAAGTTTTCTCAGCCGATAACTCAAATTAGTCACTGAGGCTCACGAACTGACAGTTTGACGTTCTGCCTCACCTTATGTTTTGAGACTATAATTCCTATGGCTAAAAGAACCTTAGCCCTCCAGAGAAAAAATAAATACAGGACTTCTTTCTTATATAAGTCACTGAGGGAGGCTCTGAATTTATAGAAGAGTACTGTAATTGATGATTTGTTAATATTTAGAATGAATAGATTAGAACAATTATTTATTGATAAGCCTAGTAACGTATTGAATATCTACTTTACTGCTGGTTTTCCAAACCTGAATGATACTGTTCCGCTTTTAGAGGCGGCTGAGGCAAACGGAGCAGACTTGGTGGAAGTTGGAATTCCTTTTTCTGATCCAGTGGTAGATGGTGAAACCATTCAAAAGGCGAACCTCAAGGCTTTGCGTAATGGCATGTCAGTAGCTTTCCTATTTGAGCAACTAAAAGACATGCGGAAGACCGTTAAATTGCCCATTATTTTAATGGGTGATATCAATCCTGTTTTTCAATTTGGGATACAATCCTTTTGTGAGAAATGCGAAGAGGTAGGTATTGATGGTCTTATTTTGCCAAACCTACCTATGGCCGAGTATCTGATAGATTTTAAACCTTTGTTTGATAAACATGGCTTATTAAATATTTTCTTAATTACACCTCAAACCTCAGAAGATAGGATTAAAGAAATAGACCAAAACTCATCTGGTTTTGTTTATATGGTTTCTTCTGCTTCTACGACGGGTTCTACTTCGGGTATCACAGAAGAAATGAAAGGGTACTTTGACAGGGTAAACAAAATGGAACTTAAGATTCCGAGATTGATAGGTTTTGGTATTAAGGACAAAGGTACTTTTGCAGAGGCTAGTCAGTATGCCAATGGAGCCATAATTGGCAGTGCTTTTATCCGTGCTATTGATACAGAGAACCCAACACAAGGAGCACGTGTGTTTCTTGGAGAAGTACTGGGATAAAGGTAGAGTAGAAATCTAGCTAGCTTTGTGTATACTTTTAGGATAGATAATATCTTTAACCATTAGAATTATTAATTATGACAGCGTATATATTTCCTGGTCAAGGAGCACAGTTTAGTGGCATGGGGAAAGAGCTCTATGAGGGAAATCCGAAGGCTAAAGCCTTGTTTCATAAAGCAAACGAGATCTTGGGATTTGAGATTACAAAAATCATGTTTGAAGGTTCGGCAGAAGACTTAAAGCAAACAAGCGTAACTCAGCCAGCCGTTTACCTTCATTCAGTGATAAAGGCACTTTGTGCAGCTGAGTTCAAGGCAGACATGGTAGCGGGACATTCACTGGGCGAGTTTTCTTCATTAGTAGTGGCTGGCGTTTTAAGTTTTGAAGATGGTCTCCGACTAGTAGCTCAAAGAGCCGAAGCCATGCAAAAGGCGTGCGAGACTAATCCTTCTACAATGGCCGCTGTTTTAAGGCTTGAAGACGAGCAAGTAGAGACAATATGTGCAGAAGTAGCTGCCGAAACGGGTGAAGTGGTGGTCGCAGCCAATTATAATTGTCCTGGTCAATTGGTAATTTCTGGCAGTGTTAAAGGGATAGAGGTAGCATGCGAGGCTATGAAGGCAGCGGGTGCAAAGAGGGCTTTGATATTACCCGTGGGTGGAGGTTTTCACTCGCCAATGATGGAGCCTGCAAGAGAGCAACTTGCTGCAGCCATTGAGGGGACTGAATTTAATAAGCCATCATGTCCTGTTTATCAAAATGTGACTGCTAAGCCTTCTAAGGATATTGCTACCATTAAGGAAAATTTAATCGCTCAGCTGACTGCTCCTGTTAGGTGGACGCAGTCTGTTACGAACATGGTCGCTGATGGAGCCACTGAGTTTGTAGAATGTGGGCCTGGTAAAGTATTGCAAGGTTTGGTGAGTAAAATAGCTTCAAATGTAACAGTTAGCGGCATATAGTTTTGATAAAAATTTAAGTAAAGCCCTCTCTAAAAGCCAGATAAGAAATTAAATAGGAAATTTTTAGAATTTGACTTGACAAAACAAAAAAGAGCCCTTACTTTTGCATCCTTATTCCGCGATTGACCCGTGGTGTAATGGTAACACAGGGGCTTTTGGTGCCCTTATTGAGGGTTCGAGTCCTTCCGGGTTAACGACTAAAGCCGCTGATTAATTTCAGTGGCTTTTTTGTTTATCAGGCACAATTAATACACGTCCTAGACTGCGGCATGTACATGAGCCTTGGAATAGAAATAGGTTTCTCACAATTAAAGCAATGGCCGAAAGCTGAACTGTCTTTTTCGTCCAAAACCTTTCTCATTTTTTTAAGTTTGGCCTTGTTTTGCATCACCTGATTATCAGTAAGAGATTTATCATTAATGGCATCCATTCGAGACATTCTTCCTAGGGCATTATCTGGACCTATGGGCTGATTAGCCTCTTTCAGAGATTCCAATAGCCTCTTAGTTTTTTCAATTTCGGAGATGAGCTTTTCTAGATACTCCTTTTTCTCGGCTTGACTCATAGTTACAGGTAAAAAAAAGCCAAGAGCAAAAACCAAATTGCCTAATCCTCTTTCACTGCCACAGACGTCATTAACATTTTTCTGAGCTCACGGAAGTCATTTTTTAGTGTAGCGTACTCTTTATTTTTTTGAGATTGCTCTTGCATCTGAAATTCCAGTGCTTCCACTTTCTGTTCCAATGAAGCTGAAAGACTTTTCTCCTTAGTTAGATCCTTTTGAAGTTTACTGGTTCTTGCCTCCAAAGCTTTAATGGCTGCAAAGCTTACGCCGTCAAAATCTGCGGTGGCCAAGGTGGTGTCGTTTCCTATAGTGCCATAAGCATCTTCACCAAAATGATGATGGAAATCCTGAGCCATGACACCCCAATGACGATACTTAATTGGGCTTTGCCCTTTATAGTTCCAGGTACCGATACGCATTTCTGATACGCTCTTTAATACATGTTCACCATTTGAGGGAATGAAATTTTCTTTTTTAGTACTATCAGATATACTTGACCAGGAGTTAGCATTACCGAGGGCCATCAAGCCTATACTAGACGCCGACAAATCGTTATTTGTATATAGTTTATAACCATTATCAAAACGAGCAAAAAATCTATTATGTAGATCTGCTTTCAAGGAATCTCCCGACGTTCCAACGAAATCAGTCAAAACCATAGAGCCATAATGACCATTGGTTGTGGCCCGTGTTCCTATGGCCACACTGTACGTGCTAGAGGCCTTTGTGCCATAACCCATTGCTGTAGAACGATTAGCAGACGCTTCTGTATTCTCACCCATAGCCGTGGAAGAAGGACCAGAAGCAATGGTGGAAGCCCCCATAGCCGTGGAATGATAACCAGTTGCCTCTGTAGACCTTCCCATAGCGGTGGAATAATCACCAAAAGCTTTTGTGTCATCTCCCATAGCGGTGGAGGCATAACCACTTGCCCTTGTAGACCTTCCCATTGCCGTGGCGTAAGTGCTGTCTGCCAATGTAGACGATCCCATAGCGGTGGAATAATAACCAAAAGCTTTTGTGGTATCTCCCATAGCGGTGGAGGCATAACCAGTTGCCCTTGTAGACCTTCCCATTGCCGTGGCGTAAGTGCTGTCTGCCAATGTAGACGATCCCATAGCGGTGGAATAATTACCAAAAGCTTTT
>JBNMFK010000203.1:0-7138 GCA_051269965.1 Algoriphagus sp.
CTGTTTGATAAATAAGAATTCCGTTAGCAGGTTCTACGATAGTATTCCGCTACTTATAAGTCATGCTAGGCGTCAAAAACCTTTTGGTAGTGCGTGCAGCATCAAAAATAGCAGAGGACTCTTAACTGAAGCCTAGAAAAGGAAGGGGAAAAAGTAAAATAATATGGTAGTCGTTTTTTTTGTTAAATCACCACGTTTGATGTCGTTTTTTAAGCATTAAGTTTTCACAAAACATATTAATTCTTTTAGTTAGAGGTTTTCTTTTAACAATAGTTTTTCAACAATTTTAGTAAGATTCTAGGCAGCGATTCTCTATTTTTGATATTGACATAGAGCCTAGTCATTTGAGGCTTAAGTTTCTGAGCACCTTTTATCTCGTCCAATTTCTGGACTGGTATTTTGATGAATGTATCAATTCAACTCTTCTGACAAATTTATTAGCTGTTCCTTTTAAAAGTAAAAAAAACACTCCTTTCACATCTCAGGTGGCGTCTATATATGCCAGACTAAGAAGTGTTACAAATAAGGAGAAGTTAAAAGAGACCTCCATAAATTAAAGTCAAATATTTACAACGTACCGAGCAATGATTACAACATAAACTGCTGAATATTTTAGATTGAACGATTGCTTCAAGCCTTATTAGATTAAGACCTTGGGCGAAGCGTTAATCCTTAAAGATTTGATTTAATATTAAATCATGAATGGCTGTGGGTTCAAGATTATTTGTTTCAGAGTGATTCCCTATAAAAATAGCCTTATCATCATCGTCTAAGTCTATGGCACCATGTGACCCTTTAATTAGCGTGGCATCTAGTGGAATTACATCCATAACCATTCTAAAGCCAAGTTTTTTAGCTAGGACTTTAAATATAATCTTAGGTATAATTAACTTTTGTTTGGGGTCCAATAGCATCTCACATGGATCATAACCCGGTTTTTTATGAATGTCCACCATTCTTGCATAATCCGGTGCCTTGTTGTCGTCTTCCCAGAAGTAGTAGGTAAACCAACTCTTATCATCAGCCACCAAAACTAAGTCACCAGAGCGTTCATGATCTATATGGTGTTCTTTTTTGCCGTTTTCATCTAGAACTAAAGCAATTCCTTTTTCAGCTTCAAATCGCTCTTTTAAAACTTGTAATTGATTTTTATCTTTCAGGTATATATGTGAAACCTGATGATCCGTCACTGCAAATGCCTTTGAAGCCCCAGCATCTAATAATTCTAAGCCATTTTCTTCCCGTATGGCTAGAAGATCCATCTCACGCAAAATTCTATTAACATGAATTGGTTTTTCAATATTAGTTATTCCGTATTCTGAAATCACAGACACCTCAACGCCTTTGGACTCTAAATAGGTTATAAGATCTTCACAAACTTTATCGATTTCAGCTAGGTCTTTGGACAGGAGTCTTTCGTTATGTCCATACTTCTGAAGAACATAATCTAAATGGGGAAGATAAACGAGAAGTAAATCAGGGTTATGCCATTCATGAACTTTTTTTGAAGCGTCAGCTATCCATTGGCTAGATTGAATGGTAGTCTTTGGACCCCAAAAATGGAATAAAGGGAAGGTGCCTAATTCTGCTTGCAGGCGGTCCCTAAGACTCGAGGGTGAGGAGTAACAATCGGGAACTTTCTGGCCGTCTGCACGGTATTGCGGTCTCGGTGTAACGGCATAATCGACCGAGGAATACATATTATACCACCAAAACATGTTAGCACATGTAAATTCGGGGTTTTTATTACGGGCGTTGTCCCAAATGTTTGGAGATTTTACTAGTAAGTTAGACTGTTTCCAAAATTTAATTTCTTGATCATCTTTATCGAACCATCCATTACCCACTATTCCATGCTCATTCGGCCATTTGCCAGTAAGATACGTACTTTGAACCGAACAGGTCACAGCTGGCAAAACAGGATTAACGGAGGATACCTTCTTCTTAGTTGCCCATTTACTTAAAAAAGGGGTGTGTTTACCTAAAACTCTTTTGGATAAACCTACGACATTAATAAGGGCTGTTTTTTTCATTTTTCTACTTGATTTCTAACCCAATTCAATTCTCGAACTATACTACTAACGATATCCGTTTGCATTGCTTTCGGCAAAACATTCCAAGTATAAGTTTCTACTTCTAAATGATTAGTGAAATTTTCTTTATTCCATATTTCTAATGTATCCACAATAGCTTTCTGAGTAGAAATAAGGTTTTCATATTTTTCGGTGAAAATAGGCACATGAAAGTGCGTTCTTATTTCTTCAAATTCAGGATTCTGGATTTCTTTTAAGCCAGGCCCTAAATCCTTAAATTTCACCAATTCCCCGTTTTGCTTCTTTGCTACAGCTTGATGTAAATACGTGGGCTCATCAAAGAGAGATAATTGTTTTTTAATTAAGTCTCTACGTGTAATCGAGCTTAAAACTCCGCTACTTAAGGCAGCAGAAATTTGAATACGACCGATTTTGATATTCTCAGATCTTACTCTAGCTAATGCCTCAGAAGGAGATTCAAAACCTACCGCAAAATGACAAACATCATAACAGAGTTGAAAATGTTCTCGAATTAGAGCTTCCGCGTTTTCTTGAGTTATGTTTAACTTTTCTCTTAATTGTTTACTTGCAATCGGCAATAGTTCGTACTTGAAAAAATCTACAAACTCAATGGAGTTTTCTAGTATGCCATCAGGTTCGGGTTCCATATCAAGATGAAGACTTTTACCTGTATCTTCTTTGATTTGGTTCAAATGAATGAACAATTTCGCTAAATGGCCAATTCCTAATACTTTAACTCTTTTGAGAGCCTCGGCATCTTTATGCCAAAATTTATAAGAAATAGGAGAAGTAGATACGCCTCCGTCTAGTCCTTCTGGCAATAGGAAGGCCAAAATATCAAACAATCTAATCGTGTAAGCCAACCTTTCAGTAGTGCTCCAATCTGGCGTATGAACTTCATCTTTTACTACCTGATTATGAAAGTTTCCATAAGGAAAACCATTAATAGTGAAAACATACATCCTTTGACCCTCCATCCAGGTCTTAAAATCTGCTAGATTACTCTCCTCAAGGAGTTCAATAGATGCTTCATTAGATAACCTTAGACCTATTCCAAAGCTCTCGGCCTTAAGGCCATCCTTTACTTTTGTAGTGTAATTCTTGATGTTTTCAAATGTAGCGGTCCAAGATTCTCCCGGGTGGATATTACTGCAATAGCTTAAAAGACCGTGATGTTTGCTAACTCGCATATATTTCTTGCTTTCTCTGTAATGTCAGTGCTGCTTTTTCAATCCAATCGATGTTCATCTCATGAACATCAAATTTCTGACCAATTTCTTCCACCATGGTGATTGTCAATTCGCCTCCTAAATGTTCTCTAAATTCCTCCAGACCCTTCATTAATTCTGGATTAATTTTAGAGCCGTCTTCATTCATTAATATCGGGTGATATGTTGTAAACCCGAGATTATGCAAAACACTCAAAATACGATCAGACGTAATTTCATCCATGAAGCCTGCATACATTCCGTAAATGATGTCTAGTCCTATACCAATAGCTACAGCTTCACCATGTTTTATTTCAAAGTTTGTGAGCTGCTCCATCTTATGAGCGGCCCAATGGCCAAAATCAAGGGGCCTTGAAGAACCCATTTCAAAAGGATCGTTGCTATTAGAAATATGATGAGTATGTAGTTTAGCACAGTCAAATACCAACTTTTCCATTGCATCCATATCTCGATTGCTCAAGGAAACCGCATTTTTCTCTAACCAATTAAAGAAATTCACATCTTTTATAAGAGCAACCTTGACTGCCTCAGACATTCCTGAACGCCAATCCCTTTCGTCTAACGTTTCAAGAAAATTAAGGTCGTTTATCACTGCAAATGGCGGAGCGAAAGTGCCTAAGAAATTTTTCTTGTCGAAATAGTTAATGCTATTTTTGACACCAACTCCAGAGTCATTTTGAGATAAAACCGTACTTGGAATTCTAACATGTCTAATGCCTCTGTGGCCAACTGCTGCTGCAAATCCTGCCATATCTAAAACGGCTCCACCTCCTACAGCAACTAAGAAAGAATGTCTATCAATTTTTGCCTCATTAATCATGGAAAGAGTTTTGTCAAATGCCTGAGTCGTATTTTTCGCATCTTCTCCTCCCTTAACGAGTAATGGTTGGCACGCTAATCTGAGTTTTGGCTTTGACTCTATATACGTTCCAATTTTATTGATCAATTCAGGTTGACATGCTGCAAGTCCATCATCAACCACAAACGCTACTTGTATTTGTTTTTCAGAATTTTTGTCTTTGTCGAGTACATCAAATAAGATAGGATTAGAAATGTCAAACATATCTCTTGTAAAGAGTATTTGATAATTATAATTAATTGAAAAGCTTTGTTCTATTTTCATTGTGTTATTTGACCTCAATCTGCTGTAATTTACAAAAATGACTTTTTGGCTTATGTTACGGAAAACTTTCTAGCTAATAAAATGGAGATAGGTAGTAATAGCAAAACAGCTATGCCATACCTCCAATCACTAAATCCTGCTACATAACTTGCATTCAGCGGGATGAGTGAAAGCACTCCCATTTTTACCGCATTCATTATGTATTTAGGTTCATTTTTTTTGATTGCTTTAAATTTTGCAATGAAGTTAATTCCAAACCATAAAGTAACAAATGGAAGAACAGACCAAAGACTCATGAGCCCTTTATTTGCCAAAAAAAGTATTATGATCACAACTAAAAAATCCAAAAAGAGTGCAAAGCTTACAGAAAGCTTATTATTTCCAAGCACTTCGCCTTGGCTAGTTAAAGTTATTGCGGCTATGAATATGATAGGAATGAATGCCATCATCCAGAATTCAGGAAGGATATTATTTGCTAAAACGCTCATTCCTAGTAATAAATTTAACCCGCGGCAGAGCCCCATCGTTAAGGGTCCTGCTAAGATATGATGTTTAGCGAATTTGTCATAAATTAATGCAAAGGCTGCGATGCATGAGGCAATAAAACCACTTAAATAACTAACATTGAGGGCAAACGAAATACCAAAAAGGAACAAGATAAATCCAAAAACCAAAGCTTCTTTTAGGCTTAGTTTGCCACTTGGAATAACTCGTTCGGGCCTTTCTGTTTTATCAGTTTCCAAATCAAAAATATCGTTGAAAACTATTCCACCTGCATATAATCCAGCAGTGGCTAGACACAATAATATTATGTTCAAGTTCGATTGGGAAGATGAATCTAGAATCCCTACAATAGCCACGCCAGCCAAAATGTCAGAAATAGCTGTAATGACATTTGCAGGTCTTGTTAGCACCAAATAATAAAAGAGCTTCATATATATCTCTCTTACCTAATTTTCAATAATATCTGCATTGCCTTTTCTAGGTTCTTGACCTCTCAATACACTATTCCCACCATAAAGGATAGACTGGTCAATGCTAACTCCATCACTCCAATCACTTTCTTTCATGTTCCCACTTTTGGCATAGGCGTTTAAAGCATTTTGATAGCATGTCATGTGAACATCAAGTTCTGAGATACCATTAGCCAACATGAGGTTTGCGGTTTTAGGTACTGCCAACGGGTCACTAACGCCCCAATCGGCAGAACTATCCACTATAATTCTTTTGGAGCCATATTGTTTAACAACTTCCACCATCCTGTCACTGCCCATTTTGGTCCTAGGGTAAATGGTGAAAGCTGCCCAATATCCACGGTCTAGGACAGCTTTGGCTGTTTCTTCATTGTTGTGGTCTATGATGGCCATTGTTGGGTCAATGCCGTGCTCTTCTAGCACATCCATGCTTCTCAAGGTTCCATTCTTTTTGTCCCGATGAGGCGTATGAATTAAAATAGGCAATTGTACTTCTTTTGCTAATTCAATCTGTGCTCTAAAAAAACGGTCCTCGGCTTCTGTCTGATCGTCGTAACCAATTTCGCCAATTGCCACAACGTTGTCTTTCAAGGCATAAAGGGGTAACATTTCCATTACCTGTTCAGCAAGCTCTACATTGTTCGCCTCTTTGGAATTGAGACCAATGGTGCAATAATGTTTAATACCAAATTGTGAGGATCTAAATGGCTCCCAACCAACAATACTGCTATAGTAATCCTTAAAAGCACCTGCCTCGGTCCTTGGTTGTCCCAGCCAAAATGCTGGTTCTATGATAGCCACAATTCCAGCTTTCTGCATGGCTTCATAATCATCCGTTGTCCTTGAAGACATGTGCACATGTGGGTCAATAAATTTCATTTTATTTAGGGTTAGTTTTTTTTGATACGCTTAATTTCCTGATGATTTTGAAGTTTGTTCTCCAATCTCATTCCAAGTTATATTTTGAGAAGACATTCCTTGAATTCTTAACCAATTATCTATTTGTGAACTGTCATTCTCTTCCAATACTTTAATGGCTGCCAATTTCGCTATTTCATTATCGGTTTCAATTACTTTCTTTAAATCTTTAATAATATTCTCATTCAGAAATCCGCCCATTAATCGCCACAATTCTGGAGTGACAGACCGTCCTGCGGCCCAACGCTCATGGGCGAAATCTTGAAGTATTCCTGCCAATTTTGAGTTACTTCTTTCATCAAGTCCTACTATCTTATAGAGAGGTCGTTCCATGAAAATTGCCTTAAGAACCATTTGATTCCATGAATCTTCACCAAAATATTTAAATGGATATACGTCTTCAAGTGCTATTGCATCGAAAACGTCAATCATATTAGTTCTGATGCCATCTATAACGGTTAGCTGGAATTCATCAGCATTTGTTAAAAACTGAAATGACTTGTAGATAAGGACTTGCTCTTTTCTATCAGCAGAAGACAATAATTTTATAATTTTGCCTTCATTATTTTGAGTTTCAAGAAAAAGTAAAAATGCCAAACGACAAAATTCAACAAGTGTCCAAGAATCAATGGAGAAAGCGGAATTGATGGAAGTTAACTGACTTTGCAGTACTGAAGTTATCGTTATTGGTGACTGCTCAAACTTTCGGTTTACCATCCCGAAGGAAAGGAAGAAAGAATGTTGGTCATTTAAGGTTTCAAACCTTTTTTGAAACCACTCTCTTTTACTGTCGTCTTCAATGTTGTGTAAAAAACATTGAAGTAAGGATTCTATTAATTA
>JBNMFK010000204.1:0-7129 GCA_051269965.1 Algoriphagus sp.
CAAACAAATTTATCTTAACGCCCCAAAAGATGGACTTGATTTACATCTTAAACTAGTTGAATATTTTAACTTTTATAATAATCATAGACAGGACGAAGGGTTTGAATATCAAAGGCCAATTGATCTGTATGTAAGCACAAGTTTAGAGGTAAAGACGCTTATCCCCAATATTGTCACTTCTAAAAAAAAGAAGCCGGCCATAGCATTGTAAAAGAAAACTTTACAATTGAAGTAGTAAATAATATTATCGATTTTCTCTCCTAAAAATGGGAAGCACTACACATCTTTGGATATTTGCCTAGCAAACGAATATGGGATGCGTAGTAATGATCATTTTTTTGAATTATCCGATGATTACCGCATCAATTAGCCTTTAAAAATAAACTATTCATTAAAGAAATATAGGCCACAGCTCAATGGTATTTAAATAGTTAGATGAACTTTTAAATATAAACTTCGGTTTGCTAGTTTTTCTAAACGTAGACTACCAAATTTGCACATATCTTATCGTGCTTTCCTATAAAATTGGTTTTATATATTGAAAAAAACGTTTGCATCTTCTCTTGAAGGGATTACTCTATTTTTATTTCTAGTTTTTTTTAATGGTAATTCCTTTGCCCAAAAAAATAAAGTTCCCCTCAGGCCTTTTAGTAGCACTCATACTATCTATGATAGCTGCCAAGTTGTTTGCAATCTTTTCCCAGCAAATAGAGAATACCTCATTGCCACAGAAAAGTTAGTTTTCCAAGGAATTACAGACAATTCAGAATGTTATAAAGTCCCAGAGAATTTCAATCCTGGTTGCCTTTTAAGCTATGATAATTCCAAATGGTTTTTAGTCAAGGTACTTAGTGGTGACACCTTGAACTTCAATTTTCTTAATTCTAAAAACTATGATATCGACGCCGCTGTGTGGGGGCCAATAGACGGAGCGAACCTTGATTCAACGTGCCATGCGACTTCGAATTTTCCAGCCTCCTGCGATTATTCTACTACTGAACCAAAACTATCTCTTTACCAACCAGACTTTGGGAGTTATTATATTTTAGCTATAACTAACTACTCTAATAGCTCAACAGATATACTACTGAGTCAGCCCGAAGGTGGCGAAGTTATGTATTCCTATTTTTGTCCAGAAAATGCTCAATTGACCTATGCTATTTCTGGAAATCAAAATATCCAAGCAATTTCTAAGCTAGCATTAAGCCAAGGTATAAATTCATCTAGTAAAGTGAGTGCCATTGGAGGCAATAGTATTGAATTACTTCCAGGATTTGAGACAGACAGCTCCACAGTTTTTAATGCGTTAATTGGCCAATGTATAAATACAAGTCAAGACTATTCCCCTGAATCGTCAAATATAGCCTGTGAAAACTTCTTTAACCATACTAGAAATAGCCCTCATTTATACACCAACGTTACTTCGAATGAAGTGGTTGCTACCGTCTTTGCAAAAACTCAACCTGAAATAGCACCCTACAATGGGCATTATACTAAGATGAGTAAAATAGGTATTGATAAAGACTCAGATAGGTTTCTTTGGGCATACAGAGAACCTTACCTTAACCCTACAAATACTCACCTTCGAACAAATGAAAACTGCCCAGCTTATGCAGACGTTCGTCTTATTCATACACAACCTACCTACAGAGAAGAAGTGCCATTGCCTGATTTAGAACCCATTGAAAACTATTTTAATATCAATTCTCCTTTTTATCTTTCCAATAACCTCAAAGCTGACAAGACTACCTTTGATTTATGGAACTTCTATTTAAAACAAGACGTCACAAACCTTTTATATAGGATTAATGGTGGTTCCTGGACGTCCGGCATAGCTTACGGACCAATTCTAGAGGATTATTCAGATAGAGTTCTCAACGTAACCAAGATAAAACATATGAGAGTGCCAAAAGACTTTATCTTAGATTTCACAGTAGATGACGGCGTGAGTATTGACAGATACTTAGTTACACGAAACTCATGTGGTGGACATTTTTGCGGAACTACTGTATTTAATAGAGTTGCTGATTCTACGGTTATTGTCAGTGTTTTTCAGGGAGACATTAATGTAAATATGCAGCTCGGTGAATTTAATTCTTTTGGAGGATTTGGTCCCTGCTTTAACCTTGGCGAGATGGAAGAAGGCACTTATACCTATCCCTTACAATCACAGAAAGGAGATTTCGTATTAGATGATGAAATTTTTGTACACGTAAAGTTTTATTAGTCACAGTTACTTTTTAAAGAAGTAGTTACTGAGAGAGCTAGCTATTTCAAGAGCTTTAAGGCCGTCACCATGTACACAAATAGTATTAGCTTCCAAAGTAATTATCTCACCTCCAAGTGACTTCACTCGTTTAAAATTCCAAATTTCTTTTGCTTGTTCTAGGGCCAATAATGGGTCTAGAATAAGAGCTCTTGGGTCTGACCTATTCACTAGGCTTCCATCATTATTATAGGTTCTATCTGCAAAAGCTTCTCGACATACAGTAAGACCAACTTTTTTAGCCTCTTTTTCCAGATTAGAGTCAAAAGGGCAATATATAATAAGCTTCTTGTCTATCTCGGTAACCACATTAAGCAACACAGAAGCTACACCAATATCTTGAGCGGCCAGATTGTATAAGGCCCCATGTAGTTTCAGGTGATGCAGCTTTTCACCTTCCTTTTCCACGATACCTTTTAGATATAATATTTGATGGAAAAGAGTTTGTCTTAAATCCTCAGATGATATTTCCATAACTACTCTCCCAAAGTTCTCTGGGTCCGGGAAACTTGGATGAGCTCCCAGTTTTAACTTATATTTTACCGCTTCTTTAATAGTATCAATTATTAAAGCTTCATCTCCAGCGTGAGCTCCACAAGAAATATTTATAGAGGTAATGTACTTAAGAATGTCCTTGTCATGCCCAGAATACCAAGTTTCTGACATCTCACCCATATCACAATTTATATCCATTAGCCTTGTGATTTATAAAAAACAATTAACATTTCTATGCGTATAAGTTTACCGCTGATTTAAACTTATTAATTTCTCTTTCTTGTTTCTCAAAAACACTTTCAGCCACATCTATACTTATTTCTCTAAAAGTAATATGTTGACCTACAGAGAGTTGAGCTAAAAGTGGTAAGTCCACAGAAATAACATTCGCAATCTTTGGGTATCCGCCAGAAGTCTGATGGTCTGTCATAAGAATGATTAACTGTCCATCAGGTAAAAGCTGAATGGTACCAAAGGCCACTGAAGAGGAAATAGCTTGGACACTTTCCTTTAAATTTAGGCAGTCACTCTCAAGCCTATATCCCATTCTATCTGCATGGGTTGAAATAATAAAACACTGACTAAAAACGGAGTCTCTACTTACTTGATCCAAACAACTTAGATCCTTCCCTGCAATGACTCTGATTTCTTGTTTCAATTCAAAAGGTGGTCTGAGGTTCAAATTAACAGTTCTTGGAGACTGTGTTACTTTTATATTTGCCGTATACAACTGACCATTTATAAGATTTAAGGTCAACATAGTTCCCTTCTCTATTTTTAAGCCACCGAAATCTGCTTTGAGGTTTGTACTTTTCGAACCCAACACATTTTCTACAAAAAAACCATTCTTAACAGATATGTAACCTCGTTCCCCTTTTTCCTTTTTTCCAAAAGACAGCATATCTCCAGGTTTAGCCTGCTGGATTTTCCATGGCGAAATAGGTTTATTATTTAAGGAAGGACTAAAATCACCACCCCCTACAGCAAAAATCGCATACTCTTCAAACCGAATCGTAGGAGTTGGATTGTGAAACTCTATAACGGCTTCATCTTCACTATTCCCTAGCAAAATATTCAAGAGCCTCATGGAGAGTGTATCCATAGCTCCAGAAGGATTTACACCTTTATCTTGGAAACCATGTCTTCCAGTATCCTGAATACTTGTCAATATTCCTGATTTAAGAAAAATCAAATCTTTAGTGTTAAGTTAGAAAGATGCTCGCTTCTTAAGAATGGTTAAGGTAAAGTGTTTATTGTATTTATCAAATCTATTTAAGAGTATTTTGACTCAAACAGATACAAACTTGACCTTATCTCCTGCGTTTAAAAGACTTAGATTTAGACTATTTAGATCGAACATCTCTTGCGTCGTTTGACCGATAATTTGCCATCCACCAGGGCTATCTATTGGGTAAACTCCTGTTTGCAAACCAGCTATACCTACGCTTCCTTTGGCAATATTTAAGCTAGGTTTAGATTTCCTAGGCAAAGCCAAAACCTTATTCATACCTCCCAAGTACGCAAAACCAGGTAAGAATCCAATCATATAGACTCTGTAAACAGGAGCCGTATGAAGCTCTATAATTTCGCTTTTACTTAAGTTTAAATACTCCTCTGCAAAAGCTAAGTCTTCTCCTTTATAGGCTACTGGAATTTCAAGAATAGCCTCAGAGTTGATAGAATCCTTGAACTGATCAAAGGGTATTTGAGATAAATATTTTTCAACAAAAGCAAAAGCACTTTCTTCAGAATTACTGTTTTGCCTGATTTTTAGAATATCATAAAAAACAGTTACTGAGGCATAGGCTGGTACTATTTCTTTTAGTCCTTGAAATGGATTTTTTCTAATCCAAGCTACGGTAGACAGAACCTTATCATTAATATTAGGACTTATTTTTTGTTCAAAATAGAGTGTGGCAGAACTATCGGACAAAACATGTATCTCAAATTCCATGGATCATTTCTAAGGCTTTTAAGACAGAGGTGGTCGGTAATTGACACGTTCTGTTTTGACACACATAAATATAGGTTTGACCATCATCTCTAGACCTATCTTTTAAAATCGGTAATTCAGAATTCCCTCGACTTCCAGCGTAGTAAACTGATTGATTAACTTTTTCTTTTAATTCGATTAATACTTCTAAAGCGTTTTCGCCCAAGATAGCCACTTCAATCACATGAGTATCTAACTTAAGTCCAACGCTTGCCCAGTTAGAAAGGTAAGATGGATCAGTACCTATCATGCCTTTAATTTTAGTAAACATAGAATTACCTAATTCTATGAGGTCATCTTCTGACAGAAGATGACCTAAATCAATAAAACTATAGGCTAGCATAGAGTTTGATGCAGGAATGACATTGTCATAAATTTCTTTTTTCCGGGCTATCAATTTCTCAGATTGAATATCTGTGTAATAAAACAAACCTTCCTCCGAATCGTAGAAGTTAGCCTTAACATACTTTGCTAGGCTTTCCGCTATCTGTAGCCATTCTTCCTCAAAAGTAACTTGATAAAGCTCACACAAAGCTTTTATATAAGCCGCATAATCATCCAAAAAACCGGAAATATTTTTAACATGCCAAAGACCTGTGGCTTTATCACCATCCACTGTTTCTACGGCTACCGTAAAATTGACTTTGAAATAGTTGGCATTCCTTTTTGCCAATTCTAAGACCTTCTTATCTCCAAAAGCCTCATAAGCTTTAACTAGACCAGAAAGCATTAACCCATTCCAAGAACAGATGAGTTTATCGTCCAATCCAGGCTTAGTTCTGGTTTGGGCTACTTTTGCTAATTTATCCCAAGATCTTTGTAAAACTGGCCATTCGTTCGATCCTGGAATGCATTCAAGGTGAAGAATATTTTGTCCATGTTCCCAATTCCCTAAGCTTGAGAAACCATATAAGTCGTTAAAGGTTTTAGCATCTTTACCAAGCAAACTACCTGTTTCTTCTACAGTCCAAGTATAATATTTGCCTTCGACTCCCTCTGAATCTGCATCCAAGGCCGAGAAAAAAGCTCCATCACCCTGCTGCATTTCTGTTTCCAGCCAAGAGATTGTTTTATCAGCCGCCCATTTATATAGTCTCTGACTCTCTGGATAAATACTGTTCCTCTTAAAATAGAGATAGGCCTCTGCATAAAGTTCTAAGAGCTGTCCATTATCATAAAGCATTTTCTCAAAGTGGGGCACCTTCCAGTCTCCGTCTGTGCTATATCTGGTCCATCCACCGCCAACATGATCATAAATACCGCCCAAAGCTACCCTATCCAAAGTCAGTCTAATCTGGCTCAAGACTTCTGAATTTTGATACTGAGTCTGAGCTCTCAAAAGAAAATGCCAGATATTAGGCATAGGGAATTTAGGTGCTCGCTGCATACCCCCTCTTTCTTTGTCAAACTGTCCATCAAATCGTTGATATAGAAGTTCTATTTCTGTTTTTGTCCAGGCCAAAGACACATTACCTTCTTTATCAAAGCTAGCAATCTGATCAGAAACCTTTGTATTTAAAGAGTTGGCGAAACCTGCAGCAGATGATTCTAATTTTTCTCGCTCGTTCTCAAAGGCATTCTGAATACCCAAAACTAAGTTTTGCCACTGTTTTGGTTGGAAATACGTACCTCCGTAAAAAGGTTTAGCGTCAGGCATTAAAAAGACATTAAGCGGCCAGCCTCCACGTAAGCCCATTGCATGCAAAGCATCCATATAAATAGCATCCACATCAGGCCTTTCCTCACGGTCAATTTTGATGTTGATGAAATACTTACTCATCAAAGCCCCGATTTGCTCATTCTCAAAGCTTTCGTGAGCCATAACATGACACCAGTGGCAAGCAGAATAACCTATACTTACTAGGATAACCTTATCTTCTCGCTTGGCTTTTTCTAAAGCCTCTGGTCCCCAAGGGTACCAGTCTACAGGGTTTTCCTTATGCTGTTTTAAATAAGGGCTAGATTCGTCTTTAAGTCTATTCAATTTTGATAACTTTTTGAGCGAAAACATTATTCGCTATTGAAATTTGTATAATGAACTGAGACTCTTTAATGCCTAAAATGTCAAGACTAAGTTCATTTAGACCCCTTATTACCTCACGGCTATAAGAGGCCAAAATTTTTCCCTTCACACCTAACAGTTTAATCTGAGCGGTACCATCTGCCTCAGAAAAAAAACTACCATTTAAGATTTCAGATGCAGGATTTGGATAAATAGAGAAATTCCATGGTTTTTCAGTTCCAAGGACAGAAGTGTCATAGACACAAAGCTTAGTCTCAAATCCTTTCAGAACCACCGTTCCTGACCAGTTGTTATAGGCAACGCTAATGGTGGTTTCAGAATTCATATCTATTGCAAAAGGATTATGAGCCGC
>JBNMFK010000205.1:0-7095 GCA_051269965.1 Algoriphagus sp.
GGGAATAGACCAAGAGGAAACTTACTTAATACTTTGCCCAAATCACCCTAAAGCTAAGTTCAGAGAAATCCTTTTCATTCGGGAGACCAATGAACATTTAAAAGTATGGGAGGGAGAGAAACTATCCAAAGATCAGGCAAGAAACCTAAGCGGCATTCAAACCGTGAAATGGTCCGATGATATTGATAATTTTTTGGATAAAAACATTGACTTACCCTGTAATATCTATTTAAATAGTAATGACCATACGGGTAGAAACGAAGACTTCATCTCGGAAACAGACCAGTTTAACAAATGGATTAAGAAAGCATTTGGAGTCAAAAAGCCAAAGAAACTGGCTCCCATTTTTTGGGACTTACGAAGCATCAAAGAGGAAGAAGAGTTAGTTCAAATAAAAAGGGCCGTTGATATTTCTAGAACCGCTTTAATTCATTTTGCTGCTAATCTAAAACCAGACGCAAGAGAGTTTGAATTAGAAGCCGAACTAACCTACCATTTTCTTATAAACCGTTCACGTGGTCATGCCTTCCCACCGATAGTTGCTTCTGGAAAAAATGCCTGTGTGCTACATTATGTAAGTAACAATGAAACCTGTAAAAAAGATGATTTAGTCTTAGTAGATTTTGGTGCAGAATATGGCAACTATAATGCAGATATCACACGCTGCCTACCTGTAAGTGGAAAGTTCACAAAACGTCAAAAGGAAGTTTACCATGCTGTATTAACTGTCTTTAAGTTTGCAAAACAGCGATTGGTATCAGGAAATACCATGCTTAAACTCCGTAATGAGGTGGGTAAATGCATGGAAAATCAATTAATTAAGCTTGGCTTATTTACTACGGTGGATGTAAAGAATCAAGACGCCAAAAAGCCACTTTACAGAAAATACTTTCCACATGGTATTTCGCATTATTTAGGTCTTGATGTCCATGACGTGGGACCACCAAATACCACCTTCAAGCCTGGTATGCTATTTACCTGTGAGCCTGGTATTTATATCCCAGAAGAAGGTATTGGAATAAGACTAGAGAATGATATATTGATTACCAAAGAGGGAAATATAGATTTGTGCGAAAGCATTCCCATTGAAATGAAAGAAATAGAGGCCCTATTAGCTGCTAGCAAGTAGCCGATTAACAAAAGAATTGAATGAAAAGAGCCGTCATAGATTTAGGCACGAATACGTTTCATCTTCAGATAATTGGAGATGAAGACAAGACCCTTTTTAAACTCTCAAAACCTGCCAAAATAGGTATGGGAGGAATAAATAAAGGGATCATTACAGAAGAAGGGATTCAAAGAGGAATAGCTGTTCTTAGAGTCTTCAAGGAGCATATAATTGAATTCGGGATTACGAGTGACTGTGTTTTTGCCTTCGGCACCTCTGCATTTAGAAGTGCAAAAAATAAGGAGGAAGTTCTTAATCGTATTCATGAGGCTACTCAGATACATATTGAAGTCATTTCTGGAGATAGAGAGGCCGAGCTTATTTATGTTGGTGTCACTAAGGCCGTTGAAATAAAAAAGCCCAGCTTAATTGTAGATATTGGTGGTGGAAGTGTAGAGTTTATCATTTGTAAATCTGATGCCATTCTTTGGAAAAAGAGCATTGAAATTGGTGGGCAGAGAATGATGGAATTCTTTCAAGACTCCGATCCTCTCTCTGCTGGATCTGTCAATAAACTCGACGATTACCTGAGAGAAAACTTGCTCCCTTTAGCAAATGCTTGTCACCAGTATTCGCCATCGATTTTAGTAGGTTCCTCTGGAAGCTTTGATACTTTAAACAGCATATACTTCTATAAAAAAACAGGTGAAGAAACGCCCGAAGAAGAAATAGGTTTTAACTATCCTTTGGAGGAGTTTATAGATAGTTATGAAAAACTACTTAGCAAAAACAGAGTAGAAAGAATGGCTATTCCGGGTATGATAGAACTTAGGGTAGACATGATAGTGGTGGCTGTATGTCTGGTAAGATATTTAATTCAAAACTTTGGCCTTAAAACCCTGAAAATATCTAAATATGCTCTCAAGGAAGGCATCTTAGATGCTACCAAAGGGTATAAGTAATCGGGGGAAAACGCTACGTGAGTAGCTTTCTAAATTAATTTAATGAACAATAATTATCATTTCTTAAAACATTTGGCTCCTGCCCTCCATGAAAAATTGGAAGGATTAGAACTACTCACTTGCTTTAGCCAAGAAAAGGATGAATTGATGTTGGGCTTTGGAGATGCTAACCAAGATTTTTTTATCAAATGCTCTGTTTTACCTACTCATACTGGTTTCTATTTCAACGAAGAATTTCATAGAGCAAAGAAAAATTCTGTGGACCTCTGGCCAAAACTAATCAATTCTAAAGTGGCGTCTGTTATGGTTTTTGACGGAGAAAGAGCTTTTGCTATTTATCTGAACGATAAGAAAACCATTGTGTTCAAAATGTTCGGGAATAGATCTAATGTCATTCTTTTTGAAGGCGATAAAGCTACATTCGTCTTTAACAATACATTAAAACAAGATTTACAGCTTAAGCTTTCAGGGTTTCATAAAGACAGACCCCAAACTTTTAGTGATTTTGAACTTGCTGAAGGCGATGTTTTTAAACTCTTCCCTACTTGGGGAAAGATACCTCAGAAGTTATTTAAAGAACAAAAAACGGGTGTTTTAGCGTCAGACTGGAAACTTGTCCAAAGCATTAATGACCGAATGGATGCGGGTCTTTTCCACCTTATCAAAATTAATGACACCCTACACCTTTCCTTGCTTCCTTATGTAGAGCCAATAAAGACTTTTGAAGAACCCATAAGTGCCGCCAACGCATACTTCATTGATAAAATGCAAGTATCTCAGCTAACTTCTGAAAAAAGTAAAATCAGAAGGGCCATTCTAAAATCTATAAAAAGCGGTGAATTATACATTGCTCAGGCTGAAAAACGCTTAGACCAAATTGTTTCAGCCACAAGTAATCTAGACATTGGGCATATCCTGATGGCAAACCTGCATGCTATTCCGTCATTAGCGGACAGTGTAGAACTTTTGGATTTTGTAAATAACAGTCCAATAAGAATAAAACTCAAAAAAGATCTGTCAGGCCAAAAAAACGCCGAAAATTATTACCGCAAGGCTAAGAAGGAAAAAATAGAAATTGATTTTTTAGAAAAGAATACAGCTCAGCGTAAGAAGGAATTAGCAACTCTTTTAGCAAATCTAACAGAGATAGAAGACGAGTCTTCCTTGAAAACGCTTCGGAAATTTGCTAAAACTGAAGACTTAGAGAAGTCTCAGAAAAGCGAGAAGTCTATTGACGAACTCTTCAAGTATTTTGAAACAGATGGCTATAAAATATTGGTTGGTAAAAACTCAAAAAACAATGATATTTTAACTCAAAAATTTGCGAGTAAAAACGATTTGTGGCTACACGCCAAAGATGTGAGCGGCTCACATGTGGTAATAAAAGATAAGCCTGGGCATAAAACCCCGCCCTATATCATAGAGAAAGCCGCCGAATTAGCAGCTTGGTTTTCAAAAAGAAAAACAGATAGTTTGGTTCCAGTCCTTTGTACGCCTAAAAAATTTGTGAGAAAAATTAAAGGCTCTCTTCCAGGTCAAGTGGTTGTGGACAAAGAAAGTGTAATCCTAGTGACTCCTAAAGACCCTGCAGAATTTTAATCCATGGCCAACTTCACAGAAGTATCAATGATGGAATATATAATATTTACCGTACCAAGAGAATACAGTTCTAATTTTTGGTTATCGTTTTTTATGTAAACGCCATTCACTAAAAAACGGATAATATCATTGTTCTTAGCTAGTTCCAAGATTGACTTAATATTTCCATTTTCACCTATTTTTTCTTTAGCAATTAATCTTCCACCTCTAACAAGGTTTACTTCTATTTCAGGAATAACCAGCTTTTTACCAGAGTCATAACCTACGGAATAGGCCTTGATTTCAATATCAGCGTCGGACGAATTCATCGTTGTCGCATCTTTCAAACACTTTCCGTTTGCAGATACTTTAATTTGCAAATGAGAAGGATTATGAACAGGTAGAATGGCGATTTCGTTTTGAGAAAAGCACAAAGAAATGTTTATAAAAACAAGTGCTGTAGTAATTATTTTGGAAAGCATTAATAAGGGGTATGTATAAAACAAAATAAGGCAATCAAGTTGGAATTATCCAACTAATACAAGGATATTTAATTCTCTAAAACCTTTTTTATTCAAAAAGGCTATTATTCTTACAAAGAAATAAATTTCTCTATTAACTTTGAGCTTCGATGATTAAATCGAAATTCCTTCCCGAGACAAAATGCCAAAAAACCCCAAACTGAAATCAGTTCTGATTATCGGCTCAGGCCCTATTATAATCGGCCAAGCCTGTGAATTTGACTATGCTGGATCTCAAGCAGCTCGCTCTTTAAGAGAAGAGGGCATAGAGGTCTCCTTAATTAATTCTAATCCCGCTACGATAATGACAGATCCGCTAAACGCGGATTTTGTGTATTTAAAGCCTTTAGAAAAAAAGTATATCAAAGAAATCCTTCAAAAACATGTAGACATGGGGAAACCCATTGACGCTGTATTACCTACCATGGGTGGTCAAACTGCCCTAAATCTAGCTATAGACTGCGAAGAAGCAGGTATCTGGAAAAAGTACAATGTGGAAATGATTGGTGTAGACGTAGATGCCATTGAGACTACAGAAGATAGAGAAAAGTTCCGCCTGAAGATGAATGAATTAGGTGTAGGTGTTTGTAAAGGGCGTACTGCTCGCTCATTTTTAGAAGGAAAAGAGATAGCTCAAGAAATAGGCTTTCCACTTGTAATTAGACCTTCATTTACCATGGGAGGTTATGGAGGTGGTTTTGTAAACTCTATAAATGAATTTGATGCTGCTTTAAATGCAGGACTTCATGCCTCGCCAGTTCATGAGGTTTTGGTAGAGCAGTCTATTTTAGGGTGGAAAGAGTATGAGCTAGAACTATTAAGAGATAATATTGGAAACATAATTATAATCTGTACCATAGAAAATTTTGACGCCATGGGCGTTCACACAGGAGACTCTATCACCGTGGCACCTGCGATGACTCTGCCAGACACAGTCTATCAGCATATGAGAGATATGGCCATCAAAATGATGAACGGCATCGGAATGTTTGCAGGAGGCTGTAATGTACAGTTTTCCATCAATCCAGAAACAGACGAATTAATTGGTATAGAAATTAACCCTCGTGTGAGCCGTTCTTCTGCCCTGGCTTCCAAAGCAACAGGATATCCAATTGCCAAAATTGCTGCTAAATTAGCCATTGGTTATAACCTTGACGAACTGACCAACCCGATAACAGGAAATACATCAGCATTTTTTGAGCCTGCTATTGATTATGTTATTGTCAAAGTTCCAAGATGGAATTTTGACAAATTCCCAGGTGCGGATCGGAAACTCGGTCTTCAAATGAAAGCTGTAGGAGAGGCTATGGGAATTGGAAAAAACTTCCAGGAAGCTCTTCAGAAAGCCTGCCAGTCTTTAGAAATAGGAAGAAATGGTTTAGGAGCCGATGGAAAAGAAATCAAAGATCAAGCCGTTTTAAAGGAGAGTTTAGAGCATCCCTCATGGGACAGACTCTTCCACATATACGATGCCTTTAAAGCCGGTTTATCTTTCAACACTATTCAAAAATTATCTAAAATAGATAAGTGGTTTTTACATCAGATAGAGGAACTCACTCATCTGGAGAAGGAAATAGAGGCTTATAAGTTGGAGACCTTACCAGCCGGCCTCCTCCTGACAGCGAAGCAAAAAGGATATGCCGATAGGCAGATTGCCCATGTTTTACATTGTTTGGAAAGTGAGGTAGCTAAAAAGAGGTATGACCTTGGAATAAAAAGGGCCTATAAATGCGTAGATACCTGCTCTGCAGAATTTGCGGCAGAAACGCCCTACTACTACAGTACGTTCAATGTCACTCAAGAAGACCCGGACAACGAATCTATTGTCTCTGATAAAAAGAAGATTTTAGTCATTGGTTCAGGTCCAAATAGAATTGGCCAAGGAATAGAGTTTGACTACTCCTGCGTGCACGGCGTATTAGCTGCCAAAGAATGTGGTTATGAAACTATCATGATTAACTGCAATCCTGAAACCGTTTCGACAGACCCTGATATTTCTGATAAGCTTTACTTTGAACCCGTTTTCTGGGAGCATGTTTATGACATAATTTTGCATGAAAAACCTGAGGGCGTCATTGTCCAACTTGGTGGACAAACTGCCTTAAAAATGGCAGAAAAAATGACTAAGTATGGCATCAAAATTATAGGAACGTCTTGGGAAGCCCTGGATTTAGCAGAAGATAGAGGCCGTTTCTCAGAGAAACTTGTAGAGTTGGGCATTCCATATCCTAAGTTTACCACAGTACGTACTGCTGATAAAGCTGTAGAAATGTCTAAAGATTTAGGATTCCCGCTGCTGGTTCGTCCATCGTATGTATTAGGTGGCCAAAGTATGAAAATCGTAATCAATGAGCAGGAACTAGAGCAACATGTCGTAAAGATTCTTGGTGAAATTCCTGACAACAATATTCTTTTAGACCATTTTTTAGAAGGAGCTATAGAGGCGGAAGCAGATGCCATCTGTGATGGTGTAGATGCCTATATCATTGGTATTATGGAACATATAGAGCCTGCTGGAATTCACTCGGGAGATTCTTATGCCGTTCTTCCTACGTTTGATTTGAGTGAAAAAGTATTAGCTCAAATAAAGGAATACACAAAAAGGATAGCGATTGCCTTAGACACTAAAGGTCTTATCAATATTCAATTTGCCATCAAAGATGAGATAGTATATATCATTGAGGCTAACCCAAGAGCTTCTAGAACGGTACCATTTATTTGCAAGGCTTACCAAGAGCCCTACGTTAATTATGCTACTAAAGTTATGCTAGGCCAACTTAAGGTGAAAGACATTGATTTCAAACCAGTGAAGAAAGGTTATGCCATTAAAATACCGGTATTCTCTTTCCATAAATTTCCAAATGTAAATAAGGAATTAGGACCTGAAATGAAGTCTACAGGTGAAGGAATCTATTTTATTGACGAC
>JBNMFK010000206.1:0-7093 GCA_051269965.1 Algoriphagus sp.
CTCAAACCCGTTTTCCTTCATCATCCACAGCGTATTTACTACTCCAGAAAACACCAACTGGTTCACCGACAACTGCTCTGGCGTCAAAGAAATTATTGATGCCGCCTTGTAAGAAAAGTGATTGTGTTCCTGCTAAATCTAAGACCAAACTTCTATTTCGAGTAAAATTGGCATTCAGGTTCCATTCAAAGTTTCCTTTCTGCAAAATGTCATAACCTAATTCCATCTCGAACCCTTCATTTTGTAGCGAAGCGGCATTAGTATATTTAGTAGAGAAGCCGGTAGTTGGAGCAAGAGTTACAGGTACCAATACGTCTTCTACTTTATTAGAGTAATAGGTAGCAGATACCTTAAGTTTACTTCTAAGCAATCTTAAGTCTATACCAACTTCATATTCTGTTTTTCTTTCAGGCCTTAAGTTTTGGTCTCCCAAAGAACTCCCTTGATTGAAGGCTCCGTTACCGAATTGAGAGCCCACGAGGAAGTCACCAAACGGACTGGCTGAGAAAGAAGTGGAGGAATAGATAGTATTTGACAGATATGGCAGAGGCTGAACACCTACAATTCCGAAAGAAGCTCTTAGTTTGCCAAAGTTGAGAAAAGGGACGCTTTTAGCGAAGTCATGATTTGTAAATAACCACGCTACATCAGCCGAAGGATAATAGAAGGTCTTATCTGCAAGCTTGCCAAAAGTAGATGCAGATTCTGCTGCTGCCGAAAGATTAAGGAAGAGGTAGTCCTTATAACCAAGGTTTGTTGTGGCATAAGCCCGGGCGGTTTTTACTGTCCTTCTTGTATTAACTGGGTTTTTGTTTGTAGCTACTGCATTAGAAAAGTTAGGAGGTGCATCGGCAATCAGGAAGTTTGAAATAGTAGCTCCAATATTATAATAATCTTGGCTGTTGTAGTTAGCTCCTACTATCAAAGTTGAAAATAAATCAGCACTAAGGTTACCTGTAATTCTAGCCAATATATCGGTGTTAAATTGCTTTTCTTTCGTTATTTGATCATTGTATGAGCCATTACCTGCTCCTCTAATATCGTTTACTGGGAAATATGAAATTTGGTCGTCGGTATAGGTGTCAATTCCTGTCCGTGCGATTAAATTTAACCACTTTACTGGCTCGTAATTTAGTTCGACACTGTTTATGAATCTGTCTACGTCCGTAGAGTTTGTTTGCTCATATAGTGCCCAAAGAGCATTATTATTTGGAGGGTTAGCTCGTGCACCCAAATAACTTCTATAACCACGCTGTCTATTTTCAATTGGAGAAGCTAGGGCACTAGAGTAGTAGCTTCCTTTGTAATCAGAAATATCAAAATCTGGTGAGTTTCTGGCTAATCCTACCATTCCACCAGAGAGGTTATTTCCTCTTTGAATTCTGTCAGAGAAGCTCTTGACGTAGGAAGCGTTTACACTTAGTTTCAGTTCATCAGTAAATTGGCGTTCAGTATTTAAGCGTATTGAAGTTCTGCTATAGTTACTGTTCCCTTGTTGAATACCTTTTTGGCGTACATCACCCATACTAAAAAAAAATGTTCCTTTTTTGTCTCCACCACTTATGCTAAGGGAGTTGTCCAAATAAGTTCCTGTTCTGAAGACCTCGTTAAAGTTAGATTCATTAAAGGTTTCTGTCGAATTTTTGGTAAGAATAGGATAGTACAGCGTACCGTCTTCCGCTTCAAAATAGCCTCCGCTTGTATCTACTTCGTCTGGTTCACTACTTCTATCAGCAATTTTGTCTCCCCAGCTTAAGGAAGTGTTGGGGTTTGCTGCACCTCTAGATCCTTGGCCAAACGTATTCTGAAATGGATGGTATTTATTTATTTTGTCCATTGATAAAGTAGAACTAAACGAAACCGCCATTTTCCCTTCATCACTACCTTTCTTGGTGGTGATGATAATTACGCCATTGGCAGCTCTTGATCCCCATAATGCAGCTGCGGAAGCACCTTTCAATATTTGCATCGACTCAATGTCGTTTGGATTGATATCGTTTAATCTTGATTGAGGTACAACGCCGCCAGAGCTACCTCCTTCCGTGGTACTGCTAATGGGCACACCGTCAACCACCACAAGTGGTTGCGAGTTACCCGTTAAGGTGTTTTGGCCTCTTATCTGAATAAACGATGCAGCACCTGGGTCTCCGGCTGCTCTTGAGATCTGAACCCCCGAGGCCTTTCCTGCAAGCCCATTAATAAAGCTTGATTCGCCGGACTTTACAATTTGGTCACCAGCTACTTTACTACTTGTAGACCCTAGACGATCTGCCTTTTCTTTGAAACCTAGGGCAGTAACCACTACTTCAGAAAGAGCCTTGCTAGATTCTGTCAGATTAACGTCTAGAATGGATTGGCTTCCAAGACTTATCTCTTGGGTTTCATAACCGATAGACGAAAAAACTAGGATACCACTATCTACACTAATTTTTAGCTCGTATCTACCCTCTGCGTCGGTTAAGGTTCCTATGGTGCTACCTTTTAGAACGACACTTACACCCGGAACCCCATTGTTAGAGTCTCCGTCCAATACTTTTCCTGAAATTAATTTAAAAATTTCTTTTTGTTTGACATTCAAAATTTCTTTATTCTCTGGATCTGGATAATGTTTATTTGAGGCAATCACTGTATAATTGACTCCTAGAAATGATATCGCGAAAACGACAGCATAAATTTTTTTCATACTCAGTTAAACTTTAACGGTTTGGATTAAAAATGGTTATGTAATGACTGAAAAACGTTAAAAGCAATAGGAAATATGCTCACTAACGATGTGGAAGATAACACTGTAGCGGTCCAGTATTTTTCCGTAAGTCTGAATTATAAGTACAATACAAAGCAAAAATATTAATTCTTTAAAATCTAATTTGGCAATTTATAATATTGATATATATAAAAATTATAAAATAAAACCATAGTATAAGTCAATTATATTAAATTAATATTCTGAATCAATTATTTTGATCTTATGACCTGTAGGGCTTTTGTCCTTTCTATGTGAATCGGCTAAAAAAAAAGAGGCTGTCTCCAAAGAGATAGTCTTTTTTTAGATAAAACGTTGTAAGTTTTGTTTGAAAAAAAGAATCAAAAAAGAAGGCCGTTTTTAAGGATTATAATCCCAAGCAGCTACCCGTTCTCCCGCCATAGTTAAATGAATTGATTCCTGAAAATCATGTGGTTTAAAGTCTCATTGATAAAGTAGACATTGATTCATTACGGGAAAAGTATAAAGGAGTAGGTAGATCATCATTCCATCCAAACGTTATGCTAAAAATTATTACTAATGGTTATTTAAGTATTATTTATTCTTCCCAAAAAGGGAGTTGGCAATTACTTCAAACACTCATTTTATGTAGTTGACGGATATGCGGTGGCCCGACCACAATACTGTAAACAGGTTTATAACAGACTGTTTAACGCCTGTACTGAAAGAAGTTTTTGGATGCTTTTTTATTGATGGTTCAGCAATGTCTGGTAAACTTGAAGAGGCTGTATATTGATACCACCAAGATAGAGGCTAATGCCATAAGTAAATTAGTCTATTTAGGGCAATAATTAATGCATAAAACGCCAACTAGAAGTTCTTTGGAAGTATGCAGAGAAAACAGTGTATGAAGAGCATAAAGATAATACCTCGACCATTTTTAAAGAAATTGATGCCCAAAAGTAAAGTAAACTATTCATTTAATTAATGCAGCTTTAAAAGATAAATAGGTAAGCTCAAAGGTCAAGCAAAAGCTAAATTATACTAAGAATAATTGGCCTCAAAACTTATGAAAACATAAACGTTAGCAAGAGATTTCAGGAAATAGAGGGTCGTATTCAAAATAGACTCCGATGTTACTTTTATGCGAATGAAAGATGTCCATATGCTCAATGGTTGACTGAAGACTGCTTATAACTGGCAGATAAGTACCTACAATCAATGTATCCTGAATGATGATATTTATAAAATACTAATGATGTCAATACGTTCCAATCACCTCTAAAAAGCTTCAAAGAGTTTTGTGGCCAACTCCCTGAAACAGAAGTGGCAGTTGCAGGATGTGGTTGGAATATCAATACCTAGAAGGTGAGCCGTTCGGAAGTGACATAAAGTATACTTACTTGCATAAGGAATAACAGGCCAAAGGGAAGATGAAACCACAACATACATTTAAGTCAGAAAACCTTTACTAAGATGCAGATCAATACTGTTTTATGTGTCCGATGTATTAAAAAATGGAGAAGACCAATGTAGCGATCATAACCACAAAAACAGGCTATGAACAGTAAATAGCTAATTATAGAGCTAAAAATTGTCAAGAATATCACCTAAATGGAGCCTTTCATGAATCCCAAGGTAATGGAGTTATCCACCGAAACCACAAGGCAACAAGATTAAAGAACAAATCACATCAGAAACTATTAGGGCTCAGCAGATGGCCTAAGCCACCATTCACAGAGACCAGCAGATGTAGAAGCGGTCTTAGGAAACATCAAACAGAACAAAAACTTCAGAAGATTTATGCTTGAGGAAAAGAAAAAGTCCTCGTGGAGACTGGATTGCTGGCAATAGCTGATAGTATTAGGGAAATGACCATTTAGGGCTACTTTATTCCACAAGTTTCTTTAACTCATTAAGTTTTAGCAAAGCTTCAATAGGCGAGAGCGTATTGACATCTATAGCGTCCATTTTTTCTTTGAGCTCCTGAATTTTAGGGTCAGGAGCATCGAAGAAACTCAGTTGGAAATTATTTTTTGGAGCCTCTTTAAGGGCCTCTTTATTTTTCTCCTTAATATTCTCTTTTTCTAGGTGGTGAAGTAATTCGCTGGCTCTTAAAACGATAGATTGAGGCATACCAGCAATTTGAGCTACATGAATTCCAAAGCTATGTTCGCTTCCTCCCTCCTTTAGCTTTCTGAGGAAAACAACTTTACCGTTAACCTCTTTTACGGCGACATTGAAATTTTTTATCCTTGAGAAATCTTCGGTAAGTTGATTTAGCTCGTGGTAGTGTGTAGCAAAGAGCGTTCTAGGCTTGAACTTATTATGGTTGTGCAAATACTCTGAAATACTCCAAGCTATACTTACACCGTCGTAGGTACTCGTACCTCGACCTATTTCATCCATAATTACCAAGCTTTTTTCGCTTAAGTTGTTCAGAATAGAGGCTGTTTCTGTCATTTCTACCATAAAAGTAGACTCGCCTCTAGAAAGGTTATCACTGGCACCTACCCGTGTAAATATTTTATCTACCAAACCTATTCTGGCGGCAGATGCAGGCACGAAAGAACCAATCTGTGCCATCAAAACTATAAGAGCTGTTTGACGAAGTAAGGCAGACTTACCTGCCATATTAGGACCTGTGACAATAATGATTTGCTGTTCGTCATCATTAAGTAAGAGATCATTTGGGACATAGCTTTCGCCCAAAGGAAGCTGGTTCTCTATGACAGGATGCCTTCCATTTGCAATATCAATAACCGAAGAGTCATCCAAAGAAGGTTTGCAGTATTTATTTTGCTGTGCTACGATGGCAAAAGAAGACAGTGCGTCTAGGGTAGAAACTGTACGAGCATTTTGCTGTATTTGAGAAACAAATTCACTTGCTGCAAGCACAAGTTCGTTATAAATACGGTACTCTATTTCAAAAATTTTACTCTCAGCAGTTAAGATTTTTTCTTCATAAAGCTTCAGTTCCTCTGTGATATAACGTTCGGCATTTACGAGCGTTTGTTTTCTTATCCACTCCGCTGGTACCTTATCTTTATGAGCATTAGACACCTCTAAATAATACCCAAAAACCTTATTATACGCTATTTTAAGTGAAGCGATTCCTGTCTTATGAGATTCTCTTTTTTGAATACCTATGAGATAATCCTTTCCAGAAAAAGCTATTTCATGGTACTCGTCTAGTTGGGGATCAACACCCGTTTGAATCATGCCACCCTTATTACTTAGATGGGGAGCCTCGTCTTTTATTTGGGTGCTTATTTTATCAATTAGGAATTGGCAGTCTGCTATTTGGTCTACATATTTCTTAAAAATAGGATGGGCACTACTTAAACTCCCTAGGAGCTCCTTAATAGGAGACATTTGTTTTAAAGCTCTGTTAAGTTGTACCATTTCTCGTGGACTTATTCTACCCACGGCTACTTTGGATATGAGTCGTTCTAAATCACCAATAGGTTTAAGGAGCAATAGAACTTCTTCCAAGCTTTCGGGAGCATTAACAAAAACCTCAACAGTATCTAATCTGTCTCTTATAGGTTTTAAATCTTTAAGCGGAAGAACTACCCACTTACGAAGGAGTCTGGCTCCCATGGGTGTAATGGTCTCATCTAGAATGGCAATCAAAGGCACGCCACCCTCATGCTGAGGAAAAACTAATTCTAAGTTTCTAATGGTAAACTTATCAAGCCATACAAACTTCTCTTCGTCTAGTCTGGCAAGGCTAGATATATGATTTACTTCTCGGTGTTCGGTGTCTGCTAAGTATTGAAGAATAACACCAGCTGCCGTAATCCCATCTTTTTGGTTTTCTATACCGAATCCTTTGAGGGTACTTGTTTTAAAGTGTTTTGTTAGAATAGGATAAGCGAAGTCATAGGTATACACCCAATCTTCAAAAGTATAGGTATTGAATTTGTCCCCAAATAATTCTTCAAACTTTCTATTATACTGTTTACAATAAATAACCTCTGCGGGAGCAAAACTTTGTAAGAGCTTATCTATATAAGCTACAGAACCCTCCGTACATAAAAACTCTCCAGTTGAAATATCTAAGAATGAAATCCCAAAATTATCTTTTTGACCAAAATGTATAGAAGCTAGGTAGTTATTTTGTTTGGTATCTAAGACATTATCGTTGTAAGAGACTCCAGGAGTTACTAATTCAGTAACGCCTCTTTTTACAATACCCTTTACATTTTTAGGGTCTTCTAGTTGGTCACAGATAGCTACTCGTTGTCCAGCCCTTACGAGTTTAGGAAGATAGGTATCCAGCGAATGGTGGGGAAATCCCGCCAGTTCCTGATTTGCCCCTCCGTTATTTCTCTTAGTGAGGACGATACCAAGGATTTTGGAAGCCTTAATCGCATCTTGTCCAAA
>JBNMFK010000207.1:0-7073 GCA_051269965.1 Algoriphagus sp.
TTCGTCCACTTCGTGAAACATCACGCATTTTCCCAATACTCTTCTTTTGGAAATCTGCATCTCCAACGGCCAATACCTCATCCACAATAAGTATTTCAGGCTCTAAATGTGCTGCTATAGCAAAGCCAAGACGAACGTACATTCCAGAAGAGTATCTTTTTACCGGTGTATCCAAGAATTGTTGGATTCCTGCAAATTCTACGATAGCATCAAATTGGCTTTTGATTTCTTGGTTTCTCATACCTAAAATGGAACCATTTAGATAGATGTTTTCACGGCCTGTAAGTTCTGGATGAAATCCGGTACCCACTTCCAGTAAACTTGCCATACGACCATTGATTCTTATTTCACCCGTAGTAGGAGCAGTAACCCTACTCAGGATTTTAAGTAAAGTAGATTTTCCAGCTCCATTATTTCCAATGATTCCTAATCTATCCCCTTGTTCTACTTTTAGGTTGACGTCTTTTAAAGCCCAAAACAATTCCTTTTCGGAGTTCTTGTTTTTACTAAACAGCGTAGATTTTGTAAAATTGACAATATCTTCCCTAATATTATTTGTTTGGTTCAGCTTATGCTTAATCACATAACTCTTAGAAGTATTCTTTATTTCTATTGCTGGCATAAGGTATTAAATGTAGTCTACAAAGGAGTTTTCATGCTTCCTAAAGAATCGGATGGAAAGAATAAGACTGACAAAACAGAAAATCACCAGGGGAATAAAGCTATCCCAGTTAAATGTAAAATGGTCACCTAACATACACCATCGCATAGCATCAATACATCCGGTGACAGGGTTTAATACAAAAATTTTATAGGCTAATGGGTTGGTCACTTTTGCGGTAGTGTAAAGTACTGGAGAAATAAACAGACCAAAACTTAAGATAAAAGGAATTAACTGACCTATGTCACGGTACTTTACATTCAATACTGCCGCAAACAGTCCAATACCGCTAGCGGCCATGTAAGCAAGGGTAATGAACAAAGGGGCAAAAATAATTTTATAATCAGGAAGAAAGTTACTGTAGACACAAAAGCCTATAAAAACAATCATCCCGATAATAACATCTAAAAGTCCCAAGAAAAATGAGCTAAAGGGTATAATTATTCTAGGAAAGAAAACCTTAGAGACCAAATTAGTATTGGTGACCATACTTAACCCAATAGTAGAGAGCGACTGGGAGAAGAAAAGCCATAAAATGTTTCCAGACAGAATGACTAATATGTAAGGAATCTCTGAATCAGCACCCAAAGTGCCTATTTTATTAACTCCAAAAACATAAACTAATGAAGAGATAAGCGGGCGTAATACGCTCCATGCAACACCAAAAATGGTTTGCTTGTAGCGAACCATGATGTCTCTTTTAGCCAAAATCCAAAATAACTCTCTATACTCAAATACTTCTTTCCAATACTCCCAAAAAGTTGGGGTGGCAGATATAATTTTTACTTTCCTATTACTCAAGGTAGAAATGGTTTAGGCATTCATAATTTTCTTATAAGAATCAGTCAAACTTATAATCACGATGGACAGGATTAAAAAGGCCAGACTAATTAGCTTCAGGCCTAATCCAGTTTGTGTATTTTCTTTTTCTAAAGGCAACCTTGTTTCTTCCACAATGGTGAAAATTGGAGTTTGCTCTATAATTACTCTCTCTAACCCTTCTATGGTGTTTAATTGAGTTATATACTGATTAGTTAAAAAACTACTTTTTCTAGCAGCCTGAGTTTGGTTCATAGCCCCCTTCGGATTTACAGAGTACTCATTTTCAAAGACAAGTCGGGAAAACTTGGAATCCACATTATTAAGTTCAGATTCAATTTTTGAAAGTTGCTCTTTCTGCGTGGCTAAAAGATTTCTAGTTTTCTTAGTTTTCATTTCCACATAAAACTGTTCCGTAGTTTTAAGCAGCACTTCAACCCACTTTTTCACTAGTAATTCATTGGTCATTAATGAGGTAAGTACCATAATACTACTTGTGGTCTCTACTAAATCCACTGAAGTGGCTTCTTTTACTTTATCATAAATGGAGTTTATCATAAGGTTTTCCAACTCGGTAAACTCATCTACATCTTTTTCCTCAAACGTATGATTTATGGCTGCCTCAAATGGTTTTCTAAAGAGGGTTCCTCCCCATTCGGTTGTTTTGATATCGCTGCTGTCTGCGATATAATTTATCATTAGTAACGAATCTCCATCCAACACCACTGTTTTCATCAAAGCTCTTTCCATTACAGCTCTTGAACGAAGTAGCGTAGGAAAGTTTTGACTAGTAAATAAATCACCTCCAGAAGCTGTATTACCACCTCCCATACCAAATGCACTTGCAAAGCCACTCAAAGCACCTTGACCTGCTCCACCGCCTAATTCTAAATTGAAAATTATCGTACTTCGGTAGGTGGTGACTTTATCTAACGTAAGGTCAATAGCTAAACTTAAGCAAGCTCCCCCTAAAAGAGTAGCCAACCAAAGACGCCATTTCGAGGCCAAGAGATCTAAGAAATCAAAGAATTGATTCAATAGCTCCTTGGTAGAGACTAGATTTTCAGAGTTGTTTTTTAATTCCATTAGGACTTAATTTCTAATCTTTCAAGACTTTTAATTACCCAGTGTAAGTATACCGTATATAGAGAAAATTGCTGTTAGCGTGCCGCTTAGTGTACCCAGTATATTAGCTATAGTCGTTAATTTATTAGCATCATTTTCAATTCGTTGAGGTATTATAATTTCTGATCCAGGTTCTATTTTTGGATAAATATTAAAGACTAAAAACTTTTTAGTACGGTCTACAGAGCCATTTGGATAGAGTACATAAGACTTACGCCTTAAAGATTTTTTGGTAAACCCACCAGCACCGCTAATATAATTTTTAAAGCCTGCACCACTTAAATACTTTACTGTGGTGGGGTAGAGTACTTCTCCTTGTACTCTAATAGTTTCAAGTAGTTTTGGAATTTTAATGACATCTCCATCTTGAAGTATAAGATCGCCAACATTACCAGGCTTCCTTAAAATCTGTTTTAAATCAATGTCAATAAACTCTTCACGTGTTTCTTCTATTTCATCTACCTCTATCACTTGCTCCTCTCCTAAAGATAAATCCCTCAGGGTTTTTCTCTTCTGTTCAAGTTCTACTTGACTTAGTTGAACCGTTCGGATGATAGTAGCACCTGGTATATAAGCCTGTAAGGTTAAACCTCCTGCCCTCCTTACTAAGTCAGAAATACGTTCTTCTTTTCTCTGTATCCCGTAAGTCGAAGGGAAGGCTATTTCTCCTTGTATTTCTACATAAGTTTGCTCTTGATAATTTGGGGAAGTTCTTACAAAAACTTCATCAAAGGGCTCCAACATAGTTTCAGAAGATTTAGAACTAATTTGAAAGTCAGCGTTGAATGGAACAATAATTATGTCTGAAGTGATGGCGTTTTCATTGCCTATCGCAATATTTTTCTTTCTTCTAACTATTTCGATGTTAGATAAACTTGCGGCTTCAGTAAAGCCGCCAACACGTACTACAAGGTCTTGAAGAGAAAAATTCTTTACATAAACAATCTCTACGCCCTCTTCCGCCTCTTCGTTATTTATTGCTCCCCTAATTCTTACATAGGCCTCTTCATTCAAATCTAGCATAGATGGTACAATGACTAAATCTTCTCTCGCCAAAGCTATATCTTCTACTTTTCCCGATAATATATCAGAGTAATTTACAGATATATTGCTAATGGTCAGGTCATCATTGGTTCTAACAATAGACAGTCTGCCGATAAGTGCATCAGTCATTAAGCCATCAGAGGATTCAATGAGAGCTTTTAAAGTCTTTGCAGAGCTTAAAGAATACTCTCCAGGGCGGTAAACAGCTCCTTCCACCGTGACCATGTTTGTGAAACGTTCTAAGACTTCATCCACTACAATAGAGTCCCCACGGGTAATTTTGAAAGTTTTGAAATCGGCGTTGAGTATATCGTAAATTTCTTTTTCCCGATTGTTATTTCGGTAAATTTTAAGACGATGAGAATAAGCGTCTGGGGCAAATCCTCCAGCATAGCCAAGTGCGTCATTCAACACTTCACCGTTCTTAAGTTCGAAATAACCAACTCTTTTGGTTTTGCCGGCAACAATTATTCTATTAATGTAGGTTGGAATAAGAATGACGTCTTGGTCACGCAAAAGAATGTCTTTATCAGAATAGCCTTTTATGAGGATATCGTACAAATCTAAAACTGCTGCAACTTTGTTATTTCTAATAACTTTAATTTCTCGAAATGAACCTATCTCATTTGGACCGCCGCTTCTATACAAAGCAGAAGAAACGGTACTTAAGGAACTCATAGTATAAGTACCAGGCGTAATGGCTTCTCCCGTTATATTGACTTTTATGCTTCTTACATTCCCAAGAGAAACGTTCAAATTTCTATTTGCTTGACCAGAAAAGGTTTTCTTAAGGTGCTCTTTGATATTATATTTTGCATCTTCAATGGTCATTCCGCTGACTTTAATAAGCCCTGATCTTGGAACATTTATAAAACCATCTGGATTTACTATGACTTCATGATGGAGCTCGGCCGAGCCATAAAAATCAATGATAAGTTGGTCACCAGCCCCAAGTACATAATTGTTTGGGGTCGGTATGTTGACTACTGCATTGGGGTCATAGGTGTTTAAATTGAAGAGTTTATGACCAAATATTTTTCGTCTTAGGGACTGAAGTGCTAGGTCCTCAGATTCTATTTCATCCATGGCTGTGGCCACAGAGTCTTCATGAGTCATAGCCTCTAAATCGGCATCTGTAAGTTCTACTTCTCTAGCTCCATTTTGTGGTGTTATGTCTACTGGCGGTTGACGTACAGGGTTTTGATTAACTGGATAGCCAACTGGAAACTGATTAGGAAAACCTGGTACTGCTTGCGGGTTCCCTTGGTAAACCTGGGCAAGGCTTGATAAGGAGATTGAGGAGATAATTATAATACCAAATAGAACTTTCAAGATTAAATCTGAATTCCTAACTTTGGACAAATTCATAGACAAACGATTAATTAAACTGTAAATCACACTAGGGCCTTCTTAGTATTAAATTGTTGCAAAATAACAGAAGATTTTCGGTTTATAGAACTCAAAATGGTTTTAATGTGAATAGAAAAAATAGTGCTGCTTAAACTTTTACAATGGCTGAAAATAAAGAACCTCAATATGATGAGGATAGTATAAGATCTCTGGATTGGAAAGAGCACATTAGGCTCAGACCAGGTATGTATATAGGAAAACTAGGCGATGGTGCTTCTGCTGACGATGGAATTTACGTTCTCCTAAAAGAGGTGATGGATAATTGCATA
Organism: Algoriphagus sp.; assembly: GCA_051269965.1. GTDB lineage: Bacteria > Bacteroidota > Bacteroidia > Cytophagales > Spirosomataceae > Arcticibacterium. The sequence goes on from JBNMFK010000207.1 coordinate 5,329, forward strand.
GATGAGTATGCCATGGGTCACGGCAAGGCTATTTACATTTCTATAGACGAGGGGCAAGTGACCGTTCGTGATTATGGAAGAGGAATCCCCCTTGGAAAAGTAGTGGATGTGGTGTCCAAAATCAATACTGGAGCAAAATACGACAGTAAAGCTTTCCAGAAATCTGTAGGTTTGAATGGCGTAGGTACTAAAGCTGTTAATGCACTTTCTTCTTATTTTAAGGTTCAGGCCTTCAGGGAAGGTGAATCTGCTTGGGCGGAGTTTAATGTAGGCGTACTACAGGAGCAATCTAAAAGAGAGATTTCTAAAGAAAAAAATGGAACATTGATCGAGTTTGTTCCAGATAGCTCTGTGTTTAAAAACTATCATTATATTCCTCAATATGTGGAGAGTATGATATGGAATTACTGCTATCTTAATGCAGGGCTGACAATACATTTTAACAAAAAGAAATTTATATCACAAAATGGCCTTTTAGATCTTTTGTTAAGGAAAACTGAAGAAGCTAATTTAAGATATCCAATTGTTCATCTCAAAGGAATGGATATTGAGCTTGCCCTGACACACGGAAACCAATATGGCGAGGATTATTTCTCCTTTGTAAACGGTCAAAATACGACTCAAGGAGGTACACATCTCTCTGCATTTAAGGAGGCTATAGTAAAAACAGTAAGAGACCATTATGGAAAGGATTACGCAGCCGAGGATATTAGAGCTTCTGTGATTGGTGCAATATCTATTAGGCTTCAAGAACCGGTTTTCGAGTCTCAGACCAAAACTAAATTGGGTTCGATAACAATATCTCCTGAAGAGAATGCACAAACAGTAAGAACATTTATCAATGACTTTATCAAAGAACAATTTGATAACTTCTTACACATGAATTCTGAGACAAAGGCTGCCCTCAAGAAGCGAATTGAACAGTCTGAAAGGGAGCGAAAAGAGCTCGCAGGAGTTAAAAAATTGGCTAATGAAAGGGCTAAAAAAGCCAGCCTTCACAATAAGAAACTGAGAGATTGTAAATACCATCTAACGGATCAGAAATATGAAGGTAATTTAAATACGACACTGTTTATCACCGAGGGAGATTCTGCATCTGGAAGTATTACTAAGGCAAGAAGTCCAGAAACTCAAGCTGTTTTTAGTTTGAGAGGCAAACCATTGAACTGTTTTGGCTTAAGTAAAAAAGTAGTTTACGAAAACGAAGAATTCAACCTGCTTCAACATGCCCTCAATATTGAAGATGGTATGGACGGCTTGCGTTACAATCAAGTGGTGATTGCGACAGATGCTGATGTGGATGGGTCTCATATTAGGTTACTTTTACTGACTTTCTTTCTTCAATTTTTCCCTGATATAGTGAGAGGCGGGCATCTTTATATTCTGCAGACGCCACTTTTTAGAGTTAGAAATAAAAAGGAAACTTTTTACTGTTACTCTGACCAAGAAAAGAAAGTTGCAATGACAAAATTAGGTGGGAAACCAGAGATAACCAGATTTAAAGGTTTGGGAGAAATCTCCCCGCATGAGTTTGAAGCTTTCATAGGAGAAAATATCAGATTGGATCCGGTTATTCTGGAGAAAGAATCAAGTATAGTCAAAATTTTAGGTTATTTCATGGGTAAAAACACTCCAGAAAGGCAAAAATTCATCATTGAGAATCTTAAAGTAGAAAAGGATTTAGTAGATGAAGATGTTGTTCCAGAATTAGAAGAAGTTAATTAGCCATAAATTTAAATTAAAAT